>JAUMWC010000019.1 GCA_030529855.1 Gemella sp. | reverse complement strand
GTCGTCCAGACTACATTAAAGAATTCTTCCGTGTAGTTAACTGGGATTACGTAAATGAAAGATTAGAAAAAGCTGACACTCAATGTGGATGCGATAGATAATAAAACAAAAAACTTGTTGACTTAGCGGCCAACAAGTTTTTTATTATATTTCGAATTTACTAGCAAGTTCTTCTGCTTTGAAACCAGAGTTTAGTAGTACAAATAATTTAAGTCTAGCTTTTTGTCCTGATAATCCTGTAGTAAAGATTACACCTTCTTGTTTAAATCTCTTACCACCACCAGCATAGTCATATACGTCACGAGTCACTCCGTTAAAGGCTCTCGATACGAAAGCTACTGGTATACCTGCTTCTATACATCTTTTTATGGCTGGTTCTGTCGCTGGTGGTAAATTACCTGATCCTAGTGCTTCTATAACTAATCCGTTAGAGCCTAGTTCTCTAACTGCATCTATTAATTCTCCGTCCATTCCTGCATAGGCTTTTAATAAATGTACTTTTTTATCTAGCGAATTAATTTTGTAAGTTTCTTTTCTTAAGAATTTTTGGAAGAAGATAACGTCAGACTTAGATACTAGGGCAACTGGTCCAAATGTAGGTGTTTGGAATGTTGCTACGTTAGTGGTATGTGTTTTTGTTACGTATGCTGCTGCATGAACTTCATCATTCATTACCACCAGAACTCCGTGTTCTTTTGCTTCTTCAGATGCTGCAACTAGTAGTGATGACCTCAAGTTAGCTAGCCCATCAGATCCTATCTCATTTGAAGAACGCATAGCTCCTGTTATTACTACCGGAATACTAACATCTAATGTTAGATCTAAGAAATAAGCTGTTTCTTCTAGAGTGTCAGTACCATGAGTAACTACTACTCCATCATATCCTTCTTTTTCTGCTTTCTCTACTCTTTTTCTTAGCCCATCCATCTCTGTAGTAGTGACATGTGGCGATGGCATATGGTACAACTCTTCAGCTTTTACATCAGCTATATATGAAAATATAGAATCTGTTTGATTAATTGGATTTTCACTAGATGGCGAAACTTTTCCTGTTCTCCTATCTTCACTCATAGATATAGTTCCACCAGTATTAATAAGCAATAATTTCTTTGTCATTTACGTTTCTCCCTCATTAATAATTCTTATAAATTTTAGCATAGAAAAATTTTATAGGCAAGAGCCAATCTAGTAATTCACGTACATTATTTAACTTTACCCTCTTTAAATTCGATTAAAATTAAAATTCTTGAAAATTTTTTCAACATACGATAACCTTAATATATGGAGGTGTTATAATGAAAAAAACAAAAGTCTATCAAATTTCAATACTAATAACACTAATATTAGTTGCACTTGGACTTACTATTCCAGAATATTTTCAAAAATTTTCTAGTCAACTAAAAGATCAAATTACAACTAACTTCGGTTGGCTTTATTTATTACTAGTAACGGGTATTTTATTATTCTGTATTTTCTTAATAGCTAGTCCTATCGGACAAATACGATTAGGAGTTCCTGGTTCTAGACCTGAACACTCTACTACATCATGGATAGCTATGATGTTCTCTGCCGGAATGGGTATTGGTCTTGTATTCTACGGAGCTGCAGAGCCACTTAGTCACTACGCTTTATCAACACCTAATGCTCCAGCAATGACACCAACAGCTCTTGCCGATTCATTTAGGTTCACATTCTTCCACTGGGGATTCCACGCTTGGGCAGTATATGCTGTAGTAGCACTTACACTGGCTTACTTTGGATTTAGAAAACAAGAGAAGTATTTACTATCTGTGAGTCTTAAACCCATCTTAGGTAAATATGCTACTGGTCCGGTGGCTACAATAATTGATACAATAACTGTTATCGCAACCGTAATTGGAGTTGCTACAACTCTAGGTTTTGGTGCAGCGCAAATTAATGGTGGTTTATCTTTTGTTTTTGGTTTACCAAATAACAACTTTACTCAAATAATAATTATTATAATCACTACTGCAATATTTATCTTATCTGCAATGTCAGGTGTTGGTAAAGGGGTTAAGATTTTATCTAACGTTAACCTTGCTGTAGCAGTTGCATTATTAATACTAGTAATCTTACTTGGTAATACAGTAAGAACAATGGATACTCTTACTGATTCAATAGGTAACTATTTCCAAAACTTCTTTAGAATGAGTTTTAGGTCGGCTGCCTTTGATGAAACTAAGAGAGAATGGATTAATAACTGGACTATTTTCTACTGGGCTTGGTGGATATCTTGGTCTCCATTCGTAGGAGTATTTATTGCCCGAATTTCAAAGGGAAGAACAATAAGAGAATTCCTTACTGTTGTATTACTTATCCCTACAGCTCTAAGTTTCGTATGGTTCTCTGCCTTTGGAACTTTATCTATAGCAGTAGAAGAAAAAGGATATGCTTTATCAAAATTTGCAACAGAAGAAATATTATTCGCAACCTTTGATCACTACCCTATGGGAACAATTTTATCAATAATTGCTATTATATTGATATTAGGGTTCTTTGTTACTTCGGCAGATTCAGCAACATATGTTCTTGCCTTGTTATCAGAAGATGGAAATCTTGCCCCATCTAATAATAAGAAGTTAATTTGGGGAGTTTCCTTAGCTGTTATTGCTATTGCTCTATTATTATCAGGAGGGTTAACAGCCTTACAAAACGTGCTTATTATAGTAGCTTTCCCATTCTCTTTAGTATTGATAATAGTTATAGTTTCTTTACTAAAAGAACTGTATCACGAAAAAGATGAAATGGGATTACGTATTACTCCTGATAAGTATCCCGAAAAGGATCAACCATTTAAGTCTTATGAATAGAAAAAATCTAGCGTATTCAATTTACGCTAGATTTTTTTTACCTAAATATTTTTTTGTTAATAAGAATATATATCCTAATACTACATACAATGTATACAAGACTAAAGAATTAATCATAACTTGCCCTAGACCATACTTATGAATATTTATAAAAAAGTAAGCAAAGGGGCTATCTGGTGAACCAGGTATTGGTATTCTAGTTATAAATCCATTAAATAAAGCAATCAGAGTATATGCAACTTGAAATCCTAGCCAATACACTGGATCTAATTTCTGATATTGATTTTTGGGATCAAAGACAAATGTATCAATCATTAACCCTAGCGGTATAATGTAGTGTACTAAGAAATTCT
This sequence comes from Gemella sp., assembly GCA_030529855.1. GTDB lineage: Bacteria > Bacillota > Bacilli > Staphylococcales > Gemellaceae > Gemelliphila. The sequence goes on along the minus strand of JAUMWC010000019.1, from coordinate 31,282 downwards.
CTACATTCCAATAGGCTTCATGAGTAACAAGTGGCGATAATACAAAGTGATAAACTAAAAATGTAATACTAATAGCAAGAGTTACCCCACCTTTAAATCTATAAAAATTATTAGTTTCAAAATTCTTTTTCTTGTACATAGAATACGCCATATATCCCATTAAAGAAGTTACTAGGGTGTTTGATAGTATTGTATAATACCAAAGCATTGCCCATCCATAATTTACTATCTGCAACACTAGTCCTAGTACCCCTGCTAGAAAAATAAATAATCTAAAATTGAATTTCAATTATTCTACTCCCCCTATGAATTCATTTATTTTTCCTTCATAAAATTCTTTTAATTCTTCCTTTTCTACAAAATTTCCATTGCCCATCAGTTCATTTAGATAATGATTCTGTACTAGCCACCCTGTCATATCTTTTTTAGCATCACTATATTCTGTACTATACGATTCAGGAATTATCTCTTCAAAATTAACTTTAATTCCATTATTAACTTCTTCTAAAACAAAAGTTACCTTATCTTCACCCCAAGAATAAGCTATCTTTTTATTTTCTTGATATTCCAAAATTTTCATCTCTTCTCTGAAGTCATCCATCTCAAAAACTAGAGTTAATTTAGAATCGGTTTCTTCTATATGTAATTGTGGAAACCACTTAGTAAAACCAGCATCTGTGGCTAATATTTCCCAAGTTTGCTTATTGTCAGTAGTGACTACATAATCAACTTTTAATATATAATTTCCTTGCTTTTTATTTAAACTTATATTCAAACTAGACATAGCTTCCCTCCTGAAAATATTTTCATTAGCAAAATTTCATTTTAACATTATAACATAAATCCAGCATGCTGTTTAAATAAAAAAGCCGAGAGGATTATTCTCAGCTTAGTTATATTTCTAATTAAAACTTTCTTTTGCTACCCAAACAGACACTGATTTAGCATTAACTAAGAAGTTTGCCCAACCATCTTGATCTACCACTACTGTTTCTGGATTATTTCCTAGGAAATCCACAAATTCTTTTCCTGCATTATGTATTCCCATATCCATTCTCTTAATTGATGAATCAGCATTACTTATAAGAACTGCAGATCCGTTAGGGTGTTCTTCATTCCCTTTATTTACCCAAGCAATGCAATTAGGATTATCAAAATAATCAACTTGCTCACCATAAGTATGTTCTTTTCTTAAGTATAATAATTTATTAATTACATCTTGGAAATCTTGCTGGGCAAACTGACCACTTATTCCATAATAGTCACCGTAGAATACACAAGGTAAACCTTGCTGACGAAGTAAGATTATAGCATAAGCTGATGGCTTAAACCATTCTTCCACGCACGATTCTAGGGCTTGCCCCCTTTGTGAATCGTGGTTATCAACAAATGTTACAGCCATTAAGTTATCGTGTTTCATCAAACTTCCATCTAGTATTGTTCTAAGGTCATAGCTTTCTGCTTGGCGACTCGCATTGAATAAATTCATATGTAAAACTACATCTACTAAGTCAAATCTTCTCTCTGTTTTTTCTATATAATTTGCTAGAGAACCAGCGTCCCCTTTCCAATATTCAGCGAAAGAATATAGATTTGGATTTAATTCTGATTTTACATAATCAATAAGCTCCGACATAAAACCATAGTCAATGTGTTTTACTGCGTCTAATCTAAATCCATCTATTTGAGTAGTTTCTACAAACCACTTAACCCAATTTTTTAAGTGAGCTACTACTTCTGGATGATTATAGTCTACATTACTATACATTAAGTAATCATAGTTTCCGTTCTCTCCGTCAACTTCTTGAGACCAACCTTTATGTTCTCCAACAATTTGGAAAACACCTTTTTCTTCATTAAGAGCATCCCAATCTAGTCCTGTAAAATGATGTGAATGCCATTCAAAATTATCATATTTTCCAGCTCTTCCCGGGAAATTAAAGTGCGTCCACCCTTCTATTTCATAAGCATCTGATATTACTTGGTTTCTGTTTTGTGGATCTACTTTTCTAACTTGGAATCTTTCCTTAGCATCCCCATCTGCTTTGTGATTCAATACTATATCAGCAATGGTAAATATCCCTGCTTCTTTTAAAGATTTAATAGCATTCAGGTATTCATCTTTTGTTCCATACTTTGTTGGAACTGTTCCCTTTTGGTCAAATTCTCCTAGATCATATAAGTCATAAACACCGTACCCTACATCTTCCTTATTAGTTCCTTTGAAGGCTGGCGGCATCCAAACCATATCAATTCCGGCTTCTTTTAAAATCTTAGCGTTAGTTGCTAATTTATTCCAATGCTGATGGTCAGCTGGAATATACCATTCAAAATATTGCATCATAGTTGAGTTTTTCATAATTTCTTCAAGTCCTTTTTTATAAGTTTTTATCATTATAAATAATATTAGGCACTTTGTAAAGTCTCCGATATTATAATAAAAAACCGAGATTTAAAATCCCGGTTTACTTATTAACTTAAAAGTTTTCTTCTTAATTGTTCAACACCTTTTAAGCAAAGAACTGTTATTTTATATAAAAGATATGTAAGAATAAATAATATAAGTGACATTAGTAAATATATTCCTACTTCTACATAAATATTATTTACCCAATACTGCAAGTCTCCCCTTCCAGCAATAAATGGAAGTCCTAGTCCAAAAACTTGGTCAACTACTAAAATTATTGTAGTTATTAGAATAGAAATAGCTCCTATTCCAAATCCTAAAAGCATACCACCAACAGTCATTAAGACTGGAAATGCTATTATCGCTACTAACATATAAAAAGCAACACTTGCTAAAAGATTAGTCTCTTTCTCTTCTTTTCCTTCTACTCCTAGATAAGCATTAGCTAAATCTTTAGGATTACCTAGTCTTGTTATGATTTCTTCACTTGGTACTCCTTCACTTTCTAGTTCAGTTATAGATGATTTAATCTCTCTTATTATATCTACCCTTTCAGAAATTGGTAGTGACTTTAAATTTTTCTCTACTTCTCCTAAGTATTTTTCTAAAACCTTGTTCATAATTATTCTCCCCTTAATTCTGACATAACATTTAATAAATTATCCCACTCTTTATTCAAAGCATCTAAGTAATTTCTTCCCCTATCTGTCAATGCATAATATTTTCTTGCAGGTACTCCTTCTCCAACTTCTTTCCAAGTTGCTTCTAAATATTCTTCTTTTTGTAATCTTCTTAGTAAAGGATATACCGTGCTTTCAGTAGACGCTATAATTGGATACTTGCCTAAGTCTTGTAACAACTCATATCCGTAGTAATCTTTTTTACTTATCATTAGTAATACGCAATACTCTAGCGTTCCTCTTACTATCTGCGATTTCCATTTGTCTAGTTCCACTTGCTTCCCCTCCTTGTTCTTCTTATGTATATCGTACTACACAGTACTATATTTGTCAATAGTATTATATTTAAAATAATATACACATTTTACAAAGTAAAAAACCTAGCATTAAATACTAGGTTTCTTCTATTACTTTACTTCATTACCTAATTGAAACTTTGTTCCTCTTAGTGAAAATTTCAAGCTCCACTTAAATGGGTTTCCTTCTATACTTACTACTTGTTTTTCAAGATCAACCTTTACTTCCTTAACACCTCTGACAGAGGACAGTTTCTCTGTAACGGTTGTAGCACATCCATCACACTTCATGCCAGTTATGTGATAAGTTTTCATTATTTTACCTCCACATTTGCTCTTTTTAATCTTAGACTATTTAATACTACTGATACAGAACTAAAACTCATGGCAAGACCTGCAATAATTGGATCTAATAAGGGTCCACCGAATAAATGTAAGATCCCCATAGCTACTGGTATAGCTAATAGATTATAAATAAAAGCCCAGAAAAGATTTTCTTTTACGTTTCTAATTGTTTTCTTACTTATGGTCATAGCCTTGACAACATCGGTTACTTGATGTTTCATTAAAATTATGTCTGCACTTTCAATAGCAATATCTGTTCCAGATCCCATAGCAATTCCTATATTTGCTCTTGCTAGAGCCGGAGCATCATTAATTCCATCTCCTACCATTGCTACTTTTTTTCCGTTTGATTGTAAATCTGCTATAACTTGATCTTTTTGATTTGGTAATACTTGGCTTATTACTTTTTCAATACCTAATTCATCCGCTATTGCTTGTGCTGTTTTTTTATTATCTCCTGTCAGCATAACCACAGTTAAACCTTTGTTTTTAAGGAGTCTAATAGCCTTACGAGAGTCATCTTTTACTCTATCTGCAACTCCTAATAATCCTACTAAGGTTCCCTGATAAGATACAAATATCGGTGTTTCTCCTCTTTGAGTTAAGTTATTAAAATCATTTTCAGCAAATGAAATATCTACTTTTTCTTCTACCATTAGAGTCTCATTTCCTACTAGCAATTTTCTTCCTTCAATAACACCTTCAAGACCTAACCCAGTTAAACTTCTGAAATTTTCTACTTGTAATAAAGAAATATCTTTTTCTTTAGCCTCCTGAACAATGGCAGAACTAATAGGATGTTCTGATAAGTTTTCTAGCGAAGCGACTAACTGCAATAAATTTTCTTGTTTGTTGTAAGTATGAATAGATACTAGATACGGTTTACCTTCAGTCAGGGTTCCAGTCTTATCAAATACAACAGTTTCTACTTCATGAGTTAATTCTAAACTATCTCCAGATTTAAACAATATACCATTCTTAGCTGCTAGCCCTGAACCCACCATTATCGCAGTTGGAGTCGCTAAACCTAGAGCACAAGGACAAGCTATAACCAAGATTGCCACAGTTATCGTTAAACTAAAAGTTAAGGTCTGATCAGCAAAAAGATACCAAGCACTTCCTGTTAAGATAGCCAAAATCATAACAAAAGGAACAAAAACACCCGAAATTTTATCTGCAATTTTCGCAATAGGTGCCTTAGTTTGCTGAGCATCTTCTACTAATTGTACTATCTGAGCAAGCAAGCTGTCACTTCCTAATTTTTCTGCAACTATTGTAAGAACCCCTTGTTTATTTATAGTTCCACCAAAAACAGAGTCTCCAATATTCTTTTCTACTGGCAAGGGTTCTCCTGTTAGCATTGATTCATCAACAGCAGATTGACCATCTACGATACTTCCATCAACAGCAATCTTTTCTCCAGGTCTAACTAGTATTTTATCTCCTAACTTAACTTCTTCAATTGAAATTAAAAGTTCTTTATCGCCTCTAATTACCCTTGCTTCTTTAGCTGATAATTTTAAAAGTTCTTTTATTGCTTCCGAAGTTTTTCCCTTATATAAGGTTTCTAAATATTTACCAAAAGTTATAAGTGTTAAAATAACAGCAACTGATTCGTAGTAAAGCTGATGTGCATAGTGAGCATGTCCTCTAAATACATGATATGTACTGTAAACACTATATAAAAAAGCGGCTGTAGTTCCTACTGCTACTAAACTATCCATATTAGGGTGGCCTCTAAATAAATTTCTAAATCCGTTGTTATAAAAATGCCATCCTATAACTATAAGTGGTAAGGTTAAGAAAAATTGAATGAATGAAAAATTAAAGGGATTTTGCGTAGGGTCAATTATAGTTGGCAATGGTAATTCAACCATTGATCCCATAGAAACATATAATAAAGGTATCGTAAAAATAGCTGACCAAACTAGAGATCCTTTTATTTTCTCTAGACGATTTATTTCTCTCTCTTCTTGATTTTTTTCTTGCTCTGCTATAAAAATATGCGAAGGATAACCTATTTCACTGGTAGTTTTTTCAATATCTTTACTTGTAATAATACCATCATCATAAGTTACTGCTAACTTCTCAGTTGTTAAATTAACAACTGCTGAAGAAACTCCATTTAGTTTTTTTACTGTATTCTCAACATTGTTAGCACACGATGAACAAGTCATTCCTTCAACAATAAATGTATCTTTTTTCATAGACTTATGCCCCCAATCTAATAGTATTTTTCTTTATTATACATCGTTAAATAACCCACTTTCAAACTTTTGGTTTTAAAATTAAAAAACCTAGTACTTAAATACTAGGTTCTTCTTGTAGTTCTATACTTTTATCAACCTTCTCCATTAACTCTAGACCAATTTCTAGTTCTGCTGGATAAACTGATTTTTGTATAGATTTTATAAAGTTTTCTTTTAGTTTTTCTGCTTTTTCCTTATCTTCATCTTTTATTATAGCTAGTGCATAATTAAGGATTTGTATATTTAGATGATCTTTCATAGCATGCATTATTGTTTTAGCATTCTTATCTTCCAATATACTTAAGTCTGCTTGTTTTCCTTTTTCTATAAGGTCAATTGTTGCTAGATCTATATTAAGCATAGCTTCGTACAGCCCAACAAGATTATAATCCCCTGTCTTTAGTTCATTAATTAGACTTCTAACTTCATTAAATTTCATTTCTTCAAAGAGTCTATTTTCTTTAAATATTGGAATGGCTGCAGCCAAATGATTTTTCATATCTAGTCCTTCAGGTATCTCGAACCATTCATCAGGCATCTGAACTAGTCTTTTACCTTGCATATACTCGTGATTGATTACTAATTGTCTATATAGAGATTCTCTTGCATGTTCTGACTTGTAAAGAATATAAGCATTATAACCATCATTAGCTAGCATTTTTGATTTAAATGGTATTCCATTTACAAGAGCATAGGCTAGTCCTACTACTCCAAAGATAAGCAGAAATAAATTCAAGTATGGATTTTCTACATTATCAATAAAAAATAAAGGTAATCCTCCAAGTAGTGAAAAGATTGGTCCTCCTAAATTATAGAGAATTACAGGATATTCTCCATCTACTTTCTTCGGTGGAATCATTAAACATTGTCCACCAGTTCCTGAGATTTTTTGTTTTTTTATTTCAAATTTGTTTGTTATATGATTTCTTTTCAAGGCATAAGAACCCACTCTAAAAATTGAAAACTTATAACCTGTTAGTAATCCGAATACTAAATGTCCTAATTCATGAATAAAAGTTTGTAAGTTAATCGATACAAGTATACCAAAAAAACTCGTTATGATTATTAGTACAATATTAGTATTTTCAAAAAATCCCCTATCCTCTGCACTAGAGAATCCTATAAAATATCCAAAGGTAAAAGTAGCACCAAAACCTAGCGCTGCTGCTAACAACATAATCAATATTCCTTTTAGTTTTTCCATAAAAAACACCTTCTTTCTTGATAATATTATAGCACGAAAAAAAAAAAAAAATCAGCCTAAGCTGATTTATTCTTAATATATTTTAATTTTTATATGATATAATCTAGGTGTAGAATAAAAGTAAAGATGGTAGCTGACTCTTAAAGTAAGGGAGTGGTGCTTAATGAAAGTATCAACAAAATCTTATGAAAGGAGATTTCAGCTTTGTCAACAGCGGAAACACTTAACTTAATGATTAGTTTTGGTATGTTATTACTTGCCTTGATTAGTCTAATAGTTACAATTGTTTTAGCTATCATTAATAAAGACAAATAAAAAAATCCCATCTGAACTTTTAGCACAGCGAAGATGGAATTTTTACATTCTATACAGCAGCTACTGTCTTAAACAGTATTCTACACTGAGTCGAGTTCCCCAACTCGGCTCTTTTATATGCCTTTATAATACCATAGGTTTTCGGAATTTTCAAGAAAATAATAACCTAGGATTTTATCCTAGGTTATTATTTAAAATTCTATTTTATCAGCTAAATCTCCGGGAATAGTAATACTTGCTCCACTAGTTGCTTCATACGTAATTTCACCTACTGATTTTCCATAAAATGTTATGTAATCATTATCTAGAACATTCTTCTCAACTGCTAAATCTGTATATCCAACCATAACTATAGTGTCATAATTTCCACCAATCGCTACTCTAAGTTGATGTTCTGTTGTTCCTTTACTTACTTGTAGTACTCTACCACTTAATTTCACTTTCTTTCCTATATATTCTTTAGGGGTTCTTGCTAAGTTTTCAAAAGTAATTCCAGTTTCATAACCTTTCTTCTCTTCTTCTAATTTTTTCTTAGCGTCTTCTTCCTTTTTCTTTTCTATCTCAGCAAGTTTTGCTTTTGCTTCTGCTACTTTCTTTTCCTCTTGTTCTTTTTCTGCTTTCTTCTTATCTTCTAGATTTTTTTCATAATCTTTTTCGAAAGGTCTCATTTTTTCTTTATAATCATTATATTCTTTAGTTAGATTATTGTTCAAATTAGTAATAACTTGTCTTTCTTTTTCTGAAGTTTCTAATTTTTTTGTTAACTCCTCTACTTTATTATTAGCATCTGTCAACGCTGTTGCTGAACCACCAATATACAATAATAAAAACGCCGTAATAATAAATATTAAAATTTTACCTATAGATAATTTCTTCATATAATTTTTCTCCTATATTTTGTTGAATTAACCTTTACAAAGCCTATTCTATCAAAAAAATCAATACTCATTTTTATTTATATAAACACAAAAAACCAACCTATTTCTAGGTTGGTTTTATCATATCTATCTCTTATTTCTTAAGCGTAGAGATGTTTAATTCTAATAATTGTTCTAAGTCTACTGGAGATGGTGCTTCTGTTAATAGACATGAAGCATTTGCTGTTTTAGGGAATGCGATAGTATCACGTAAGTTGTCACGTCCTGCTAGTAACATTACGAAACGGTCTAATCCTAAAGCTGCTCCTCCGTGTGGTGGTACTCCGTACTCAAATGCATCTAGTAAGAATCCAAATTGTGATTGAGCTGATTCTTCTGTAAATCCTAGAGCTTTAAGCATAGATTTTTGCACTTCTTTGTCGTAGATACGCATTGATCCACCACCTAGCTCATATCCGTTAAGAACGATGTCGTATGCTTGAGCATAAGCTTTTTCTGGTGCTGTTTCTAATAATGGAATATCTTCAACTTTTGGCATTGTGAATGGGTGGTGAGCTGCTGAGTATTTTCCTGACTCTTCGTCAAATTCTAATAATGGCCAGTTTACAACCCATAGGTAGTTGAATTTATTTGGATCGATTAAGTCTAAATCACGAGCTAATTTTTGACGCAGGGCTCCTAATGATGCGTAACATACTTTCTTAGAGTCTGCTGCGAATAAGATTAAGTCTCCTACTTCTGCTTCTACTCTTTCTACTAATTCTGCAGCTACATCATCGTTAAAGAATTTAGCGATAGCTCCGTTTAATCCTTCTTCTGTAACTTTAAGCCAAGCAAGTCCTTTAGCTCCGTAGTTAGCTACGTACGCAGCTAATGCATCGATATCTTTACGAGAGTACTTGTCTGCTACTCCTTTAGCAACGATTGCCTTAACAGCTCCACCTTGCTCAATTGCGTTTGAGAATACTTTGAAGTCTACATCTGCAACTACATCAGAAACATCTTTTAGTTCCATACCAAAACGAGTGTCTGGCTTGTCAGAACCGAATCTTTCCATAGCTACGTCATAGTCCATTCTTTCAAATGGAGTAGTGATTTCAATCCCTTTAACTTCTTTCATTACGTGAGCAATTAATCCTTCGATCATAGAAATAATTTCATCTTGTGACATGAATGACATTTCCATATCGATTTGAGTGAAGTCTGGTTGACGGTCTGCACGTAAGTCTTCATCACGGAAACAACGAGCGATTTGGTAGTATCTGTCAAATCCTGATACCATTAATAATTGCTTGAATAATTGTGGTGATTGTGGAAGTGCGTAGAATTCTCCTGGGTGCACACGGCTAGGTACTAGGTAGTCACGTGCTCCTTCTGGTGTTGATTTTGTTAAGATTGGTGTCTCAACATCTGTAAACATATGTGAGTCTAAGTAGTCACGAGTTGCTTTTGTAATTTTTGAACGTAAGTGAATCACATCTGCAAGTTCGCTACGACGTAAATCTAGGTAACGGTATTTCATTCTTAGCTCTTCACTTGATAATGATGCATCATCTAATACGAATGGTAAAGTTTTAGATTCTGCTAAGATTTCGATTGATTCAACGATTAATTCAACTTTACCTGAGTGGATTTTATCGTTTTGTGTTTTTTCGCTACGTGCTACTACTTCACCAACTACAGATACTACATATTCGTTACGAATTTCTTCTGCAATTTTGTGAGCTTCTGCATTTTTCTCTCCAGAGATAACACATTGTACTACTCCCATTCTATCCCTTACATCAATAAAGATTAGGTTTCCTAGGTCACGACGTTTCCCTACCCATCCTTTTACTGTTACTTTTTGGCCAATATATCTTTCATCTATAAGACCGGCATATTCTGTTCTTCCGTATGCTGACATATTTATTCTCCTTTGATTTTTTCTTCTAAATATTTTATTAAATCTTCTGTTTTTATATTTTCTTGTTTAAAGTCTGACATATCTTTTATAACAAGTGAATTTTCTTCTAATTCCTTATCACCGATGATAAGACTGTACTTAGCTTTATATCTATCAGCTGTTTTCATTTGCGCCTTCATCTTCTTATCAAAGTAATCATTTTGAACTTTGAATCCAGCAAGACGCAAGTCATTAGTTAATTTTACTGCATAATCTCCTGCAGCCTGCCCCATAGAAACTACGAATACATCGATAGAATCTTCTATTGGCAGAGCAATATTTTCACTTTCTAGGGCTAGTAATAAACGCTCGATACTTAAGGCAAATCCGATACCTTTCTCTCCTTCAGGTCCTCCTAGCATTTCTACTAGACCATTGTAACGACCACCACCACAAAGTGTTTTAAGTTCTACTTCCGGGTTATCAATCATTACCTCGAAGGCTGTGTGAGTGTAATAATCAAGTCCTCTTACTAGATTGTGATCAATCTCATATTTAACTCCTAAGGCATCCAAGTGCTTGATTACTTCATCAAAGTAAGCACGTGATTCTTCTCCTAAGAAGTCTAGTAATTTTGGTGCTGACGCCATTAGTTCGTGACCAGCATCAACTTTACAATCAAGAATTCTCATTGGATTCTTGTGCAATCTATTTTTACAATCTGAACAAAACTCTTCAATTCTTGGTTCAAAGTGTTTTACCATTGCTTCATTGTAGGCTTGTCTTTCACTTGGATTACCTAGTGAGTTTATCGCCACCTTGATATTTTCAATTCCAAATGATTTATAAATGTTGTAAGCTAATGACACAACTTCTGCATCAATCTTAGGTGATTCTTCTCCAATAACCTCAACTCCGTACTGTACGAACTGACGGTATCTACCTTTTTGTTTACGCTCATAACGGAACATAGGTCCTATGTAGAATAATTTTTGTGGTTTTATTGTTTCAGCAAAAATTTTATTCTCGATATATGAACGTACAGTTCCAGCTGTTCCTTCTGGCCTTAGTGTTAAAGATCTATTACTTTTATCTAAGAATGTGTACATTTCTTTCGAAACGATATCAGTTGTTTCTCCAACTCCTCTTGCGAAAAGTTCTGTTGATTCGAACATCGGTGTTCTGATTTCTTCATAACAAAAGTTAGAAGATATTTGTCTTAATTTATTTTCTACATATTGCCATTTTTTCGATTCAGCAGGTAAGATATCCTGCGTTCCTCTTGGCATTGTTATTATATTACTCATTTATATACTCCTATTCAACTTAGGTTTCCTACAAAATAAATAGTCCCATACTAGCTTTAGCTAATATGGGACGTTATCTCTTTCAATACGTGGTGCCACCCTAATTTATACAGACTAATTATCTGTACCTCATTATTTAGGTATTTAATTTTATAATAAAGTGTTACGTACATTGATATTATTATCGGGTCTTGCAGCCGATGAACCCAACTCTCTTTTAAATAATATTTCTACAATATACTGGCTTTATCATTTATATCTATCAATATTATAACAAATCTATAAGTTTGTCAATAAATAAGAGATTGGCTCTATTACCAATCCCTTTTAAATCTAATTATTTTTTAGAAGTGAATAATGATCCTAGTTTTCCAAAGAATCCTTTCTTCTCTTCTACTTCTTCAGTAGCGTTTAATTCTAAATCTTCATCTTCTGATTTTAATGAATCAAGCACAGTTTCATCAGCTTGTAAGTTAGCTCTACTTAGAACCTCATCCTTAACTCCTGTAACTTTATCTTCAACTTGACCTTTAACTTCTTCTAATGATCCTGGAACTAATCCTGTTGACTCTCCTAGTTCTGCTTTTAGGTCCTCTACTGATAAGTTAGTTACATCATCTTTTAATGATGATACTTCTTCTACTGTTGATTGAGCATCTTTTTCACCAGATACTAGTGATTTAATTTTTCCAAAGATAGAGTTACTTTCTTCCTCTGGAGTTACTTCTTCTACTAACTCTTCTTCAGGTGTAATTTCAGCTTCTTCGTAAGTAAATTCTGGTGTTTCTTCTACTAAATCAGCTTCTGTTACATTTGCATCACTTAAATCAAACGAGTGAAGAATCTCAGAATCTCCTTGTTCAGCTCTAATTTGAGCTTCTAATTCTGCGATTTCTCTATCTAATCTTGCTAATTCATCTTCATCTTCTGTTGTGTATTCTTCTACAACTAACTCTTCTTCTAATGCTAGTTCTTCTGCTTCTACAACTAACTCTTCTTCTAATGCTAGTTCTTCTGTTTTTTCAACTGCTGAATCTTTTAATTCTACAGCTTGTTCTTTTACTTCTTCTACTTTTGCTGTAGCTAGTTCTTGTGTTTCTTCCACTCTTGCCGCAAGTTCTTCATTTGCTTCTTGAGCTTCTGCTTTTGATCCAGCAACTCCTGCTACGGCTGCTCCACCTAATGCTGCAGCTCCTGCTAGTAGTCCTGTGCTTACTTTACTTTCTGATTTTGCTTCTTCTGATAATTCTTGTGATTTTTCTAAAGATGCGTCTTTTAAATCAAGTGCACTTTCTTCTACTTCTTCTTTTTTAGCTTCTGCTTGATCTTTTAAATCTGTAGCTTTTTCTACTGCTGAATCTTTTAATTCTACAGCTTCTTCTTTTACTTCTTCAACTTTTGTTTCAGCTGATGGTAGTTCTTCTGCTACTTCTTCTGTTACAGAAGATTCTTCTGCTTCAACCTCATCTTTATCAGATGCTAATAAAGTTCCAGCTACAGCTACACCACCTAAAACTCCTGCTCCCGCAACTAATCCTGCTTTAGATGATTTCTCTTCTTTAGAAATTTCATCTAATTCCACAGTCTCTTCTTCTTGGGGTTCGAAAGCTGATAATAATGAATCTAATTCCTCATTTTCCTCAACTTCTCCAGGTACTTCTATTCCAGCTTCTTCTTTTGCTTGTAACTTAATACCATTTTCTTCAACTTCAGCTACTTCTACGGCTTCTTCTGCAACTGCAGTTAATTCTTCATTTTCGTCTTGTGTTTCTGTTACGTTATTTACTTTATCTAAAAGTTTTTTTGCGTTTTCTAAAACAAGTTCTTTATGTTTTTTTGCTTCTTCTGGATTTTTGTAATAATATGCACCTAATACTGATGCCGCTCCTAGTAAAAACCCTTTAGTAAGTTTTCCCATTTATATATCTCCTTTATATAATTTAAATTTAAATTGATTTTAACAAATTTCCTACATATTGTAAAGTGTTTCAATTCTTATAAAAAAGACTCTGGTTATCTCTAACCAAAGTCTATGTAAAATGCTATTTGAAAAACGATATAAATACCGTAATAATCGACGCATTAAAGAAATCAATGAAGAGCGCTCCGACTATCGGCAATACAAAGAATCCCATTTTTGAATACTCAAATTTTTCAGTTACACTCTTCATATTAGCCATTCCATTAGGTGTTGCTCCTAGACCAAATCCCATGTGCCCAGCAGCCATTACAACTGCATCATAGTTTCCACCCATTAATCTAAACGTCACAAAGTATACATATATCCAAGCTAATACAACTTGAGCAATTAATAATATAGCAAGCGAACCTAGGACTCCACCTAACTCCCACATTCTTAATGTAATCATTGCCATTCCTAAGAATATGTTAAGTGATACTTCTTCTATTACTCTTATCTCTTCGTAATGAATAGAACGTTTCTTAAAGTTATCAGCTATATTTCTAATAACAGCTGCAACCAACATAGGTCCTATATATGATGGTATTGTTACAAATTTAGCAAAGAATGTTGATACATACGAACCTACAAACATAGCTATTAGTATAACAAAAAATGCTTTTATAAAGTGTTCTGCATTTAATTCTTTAACCTTCGCAGATATAACATCTTCGCTAGATGTTGAATCATCTTCCGCTTTGATCTCAATATTTTTTCTACGTATTAATAAATTTGCCATTGGTCCACCTAATGAAGACCCTGCTATTAACCCAAATGTTGCTGCAGCTATAGCCACAGTAGCAGCACCGGTTACACCTGCCTCTTCTGCGATTGGTGCCATTGCTGCTGATGTTCCGTGTCCCCCAGTCATAGGAATAGAACCTGTCATTAAAGCTAACAATGGATCTATACCTAATAATTTACCAACACCTAATGCTGTTAAGTTTTGAGCAACTACTAAACCTACAGCAGCAACTAAAAATAATATAACTTTCGAACCACTCTTTTTTAGTAATTTCCAAGATGCATTAAATCCTATACTAGTAAAAAACATAGTCATAAAGAATGATTGTAAAGTATTATCAAATGTAAACTTCACTAATCCACTAGTATTTAAAATCAAATTAATAATCGCAAATAAAAAACCACCAATTACTGGGGCTGGAATAGAATAGGTTTCAAAAAATTTAACTTTTCTCTTAAGTATAGTCCCTACTAATAATGCGATAACTGCCAACCCTATGGTTTGAACCATATCCATTTTTATTTCTAACATATATGTCCCCCTTCTTTTCAATTCTATATTCCAACTATAATACTTTTCATTATTTTACAACATTTTTCATTTTTCTTCCAATATTTTTCATTAACTTAATATTAAGTATAATAAAAAATAGATGAGTAAACTCATCTATTTTTCTTTTCTTATTCTCTCTGGCATCGGTTTTCTTACAACTCTTTTCTTTACTAAAAAGAATCTATCGAATGATTTTTTTATAGAATTTAAAGCTACAAATATTATCAATCCTACTGTTAATGCAAAGAATAATGTTCCTAAGATATCCTTAAAGTCTAAATAATAAACCACTATTAAAACTGGTAAAGTTGAATAAAAACCTATAGTTAATGATCTAGTTACAAATGCGATTAATAGTAATCCTAATAAAAATAAGAAAAACACATTCGGTGATAAAGCTATAAGAGCCCCAATAAAAGTAGCTACTCCTTTTCCACCTTCAAAAAATATTGGTCTAATATGACCCACTATAACCAGTAATATGGCAAGTCCTATGACCCAATTACTGACCTCTGCAAACTTTAAAAATATTACTACTAAAAAACCTTTAAATACATCTATAGCTGCTACTAAAGCAAATGCTTTTTCTCCCAAAAGTTTACCAGCATTTCTTGCTCCTACATTTCCAGAGCCACGCTTAGATATATCTACTCCATAAATGAATTGAAGTATTTTTCCACCCATGATATTTCCCATTAAATAAGCAAATATCAAGTATATAATATTTAATATCATTAATTTCCCTCCCTATCTCTACTTTGTCAAAGCAAAGTATCAATAGTTATAAAACTAGTAATAACAACTAATTTTATTTCCAAATAAATATCTTGAATCTAGTATTCTTTAACCATGATATCATTAATTCTATTTTTTTTCAATTTTTAAAAAAGCCACTAGTTAAACTAGCGGCTTAAATTTTATAATAATGCATTTTTCTTTTGAGTAAGTTCAAGAACTTTTGTGCGAATAGCTTCTACACTTCCTTCACCATTTCTTAAAAGTTCACAAATTAGTTCTGCTATGTAAGCAAAATCGTTTTCATCATAACCTTTTGTTGTCATAGCGGCAGTCCCTAATCTCAAACCACTCGTTTTCATCGGTGGTAATGTATCAAATGGGATTCCATTTTTATTACATGTAATTCCTGCTTCACTTAATAAACTACTTGCCTCGTGACCAGTTACTCCAAATGTAGTATATACATCTATTGAGCATAGGTGATTATCACTTCCACCACTTACTACTGGTACTCCGTGTTTTTTAAAGACTTCAACCATTGATCTTGTATTTTTTATAACTTGTTCAATGTATGTTTTAAATTCTGGTTTTAGAGCTTCTCCAAAACAAATTGCTTTAGCTGCAACAACATGCTCTAATGGTCCACCTTGTGCTCCTGGGAATATTGTTTTATCTATCTTCTTAGCAATTTCTTCATCGTTTGTTAAGATGATACCCCCACGTGGTCCTCTTAGAGTTTTATGAGTTGTTGATGTTACAACGTGAGCATATTCAATTGGGTTTTGGTGGTAACCAGCAGCAACAAGCCCTGCGATGTGAGCCATGTCTACTAGTAAGTAAGCTCCTACTTCGTCAGCGATTTCTCTAAATTTCTTGAAATCAATTTCTCTTGCATAAGCAGATGCACCTGCAATAATTAATTTTGGCTTGTGTTCTTTGGCAATTTCTAGAACTTCATCATAGTTTATTAAATGCGTTTCTCTATCTACTCCGTAAGATACTGAGTTATAAATTTTTCCTGAAAAACTTACCTTAGCACCGTGAGTTAAGTGTCCACCAGCATCCATAGCCATACCTAAAACAGTATCTCCCGGATTAATTAAAGCCATAAATACCGCTATGTTAGCACTTGAACCTGAGTGGGCTTGTACGTTAGCAAATTTTGCGTTAAATAATTTTTTTAATCTTTCTATAGCAATAGTTTCAATCTCATCTACTACTTCACATCCATCATAATATCTTTTTCCAGGATATCCTTCAGCATATTTATTTGTAAGGATTGAACCCGTAGCTTTTAGAATATCTTCCGAAACAAAATTCTCTGATGCGATTAACTCTATATTCGTTTCTTGTCTTACTCTTTCTTTTTCTA
This sequence comes from Gemella sp., assembly GCA_030529855.1. Taxonomy (GTDB): domain Bacteria; phylum Bacillota; class Bacilli; order Staphylococcales; family Gemellaceae; genus Gemelliphila. The sequence continues at coordinate 14,349 of JAUMWC010000019.1, read as the reverse complement.
TTAAATCAAAAATTTCTTTCGCCATCTTGCACCTCTATAGTTTGTTTTTACACCTCAATTATATCACATCAACAAAAAAAATCCAGTAAAAGTATGTATATTTTCGATTTTTATGGATATTTGTTTTGTAATGTACGCAAAAAAACACACTACAACAAATTATTGTAGTGCGATTTTTATTATTCCGCTAGATTTAAATATACTTTTTTTGTAAAGTTAGTAGAATTTATTACTGTTCTTATTGCGTTAATAGTCATCCCTTTTTTTCCTATTACTCTTCCCACATCATCAGGGTGAACAGATAAAATATAATGCTCTCTAGCATTTTTGATGTATTTATCAACTGTTATATCATCTTTATTTTCTACTATTTCTTTTACTATATTTAAAATTAATTCTTCCATCATAAGAAACCTCTTATTTTACAACTAAGTTTACTAATCTGTTAGGTACTGCGATTACTTTAACTACTTCTTTCCCTTCGATTAAAGCCTTAACTTCATCGTTTTCTAAAGCAGCTTTTTCTAATTCATCTTTAGATAAATCTTTCGCTAGATTAATCTTAGCTTTTACTTTCCCTAATACTTGAACTACTATTTCAACACTGTCACTTACTAATTTAGACTCATCGTAAGTTGGCCATGGTTCGTAAGCTAATGTTTCTTCGTTTCCATAAATTGACCACATTTCTTCAGCTAAGTGTGGAGCAAATGGTGCGATTAATTGGATAAATCCTAAAGCATATTTTCTTGGTAAGAATTCTGCTTTGTTTGCATCGTTTACGAATACCATAAGTTGTGAGATAGCTGTGTTAAATTGTAGGTTTTCAATATCTTCTCCTACTTTCTTAACTGTGAAGTTGTAAGATACTTCTAATACTTCGTTATCTTTATCTTGTACTCTGTCTGCTACTTGGTGAGTTTCTTCGTTAACTAGTAAACGGTAAACTCTATCTAAGAATCTTCTAGATCCTTCTAATCCGTTAGTTGACCAAGCGATTGATGCATCTAATGGTCCCATAAACATTTCGTAAACACGTAATGTATCAGCTCCGTGTGCTGCTACGATTGCGTCTGGGTTTACTACATTCCCTTTAGATTTAGACATTTTTTCTGGACGTCCATCTTTACCTTCTGCAAGAATCATACCTTGGTTGAATAATTTTTGGAATGGTTCTTTTGTAGGTACTAATCCTAAATCGTATAATACTTTGTGCCAGAATCTAGCATATAGTAAGTGAAGAACTGCGTGTTCTGCTCCACCAATGTAGATATCTACTGGTAACCAGTATTTTAATTTTTCTGGATCAGCAAATGCTTCTTTATTATTTGGATCGATGTAACGTAGGTAGTACCAGCAAGATCCAGCCCATTGTGGCATCGTGTTAGTTTCTCTCTTACCTTTCATTCCAGTTTTTGGATCTACTACATTCACCCAATCAGTAAGGTTGGCTAATGGTGATTCTCCTGTTCCCGATGGTTTAATGTTATCAGTTTCTGGTAATAGTAATGGCAGTTCATTTTCAGGAACTGTTGTCATTGTTCCATCTTCCCAGTGAATTACTGGAATTGGCTCTCCCCAGTATCTTTGACGTGAGAATAGCCAGTCACGTAATTTGTAAGTAGTTTTCTTGGTTGCTTGTCCTGCTTTTTCTAAGTCTTCTACAAATACTTTCTTAGCATCTTCACTTGATAATAATAAGTATTTTTTGTGCATAGCGATGATTTCTTCATCAGTCATCTCTACTTCAGGGCTTAGAGTAAGTGTTCCTACAAATCCTGCTTCTGTATATGGTAATTTTTCAGTGAATGCTTTTTCTGCGGCCGCTCCCTCTGCAGAGAATTTGTTTAACTCTTCTTCACTTAATGAATTTACAAATTCTTCATCAGTAAGTTTAGCTAACATTTCAGCTAATTCTTTAGGGAAGATTACCGGTACGATTGGTAAGTCGTACTTAGTCGCAAATTCAAAATCACGCTCATCGTGAGCAGGCACAGCCATAACTGCTCCTGTTCCGTATGTAGCTAATACATAATCTCCGATAAAGATCGGTATTGGTGATCCATTGATTGGGTTAATCACATAAGTTCCTGTGAATACCCCTGTTTTATCTTTGTTAAGATCAGTTCTGTCTAGGTCAGATTTTTTCTTAACTTCATCGATGTAAGAATCTACTTGTTCTCTACATTCATCAACTGTAATTTTATCTACTAGTGGATGTTCTGGTGCTAAAACCACGTAAGAAACTCCGAATAATGTATCTGGTCTTGTCGTGAAGACTTTGATTTCTTCATCAAAGTTCTCAACTTTGAAAGTTACTTCTGCTCCTTCAGATTTTCCAATCCAGTTTCTTTGCATTGCTTTAAGACTTTCTGGCCAGTCTAAATTTTCTAAATCTTCTAGTAATTTTTCTGCATAATCAGTAATCTTCAGTACCCATTGGCGCATAGGACGACGTTCAACTGGGTGTCCACCACGTTCAGATACTCCATCAACTACTTCTTCGTTTGATAAAACTGTTCCTAAAGCTTCACACCAGTTTACTGGTACTTCATCAACATAAGCTAAACCTTTGTTGTAAAGTTGGATAAATATCCATTGTGTCCACTTGTAGTAATCTTCGTCTGTTGTATTTACTTCTCTGTCCCAGTCATAAGAAAACCCTAATGATTTAATTTGCTTACGGAAAGTATCAACATTCTTTTTAGTAAATTCTCTTGGGTCATTCCCTGTATCTAAAGCATATTGCTCAGCAGGTAGACCAAAAGCGTCCCATCCCATTGGGTGAAGAACGTTGTATCCATTCGCTCTCTTGTAACGACTTAAGATGTCCGTCGCTGTATACCCTTCAGGGTGACCTACGTGAAGTCCTGCTCCTGATGGATATGGGAACATATCTAATGCGTAGAATTTTTTAGGGTTAGAAAAATCATCTTCAGTTTTGAAAGTTTTATTTTCTTCCCAATATTTTTGCCATTTTTTTTCAATTTCTAGATGGTTAAACACTAATTTCACACTCCATTTTTAAAATTTCATTGCTATAATTATAACAAGTTTTCGCTTACTTTACAACGTAAAAAAAGAACTAAGCTTTTCGGCTTAGTTCTTCTTTAAAATACTTCTCATAGTTTTTAAAACTTTTCTTCTTAATGGTAAAGCATAATCATACATAAATTGATATGTCTTACTAATAGCAAAATCAAATTCTCCATAGTGTTCAACTACATTAGGATTAAATTTAGATTTGAATAATAATAAACTATCTTCTAGTGAATTCTCGATTCCTCCACTAGAGAAATATTCTACTCCCATTTCTCTCGCTACTGTCATAGAATCAGCATAAACTTTGTATTGGGCTGGTAATTTCAAGAATTGCTCATCCATACCAGCATAGATCATCTCTGCATAGTTTCCACAACGAACAGTAAATGATCCACTGATGATTTGCTCTTTTCTATCACCTTGTTTTTCAAACTTGCTAAAGACTTCTATTAATTTTTCGTTACTCACTACTTGTTCTTTTAGTTGGTGAACTTTCTTAGGTGATTTTTCTTTAACTTCTTCGATTTGCTTGTTTAACTCTTCTATTCTTTGTTTACAAGTATCTAAGGCTAAATCTAAATCAATATAAGAAACATAAAGAATAATATCATCTCCAAATACTTTCATCATATTTTCAAAGTATTCTTTATTACGTAGCGATATACCTTTTCTCTTTTCTGTACATTGGATAGCATATACAAAATCATCAAGATTTTCTAAGCCTATTCTTCTTGAAACTACAAACTTCTTATCGGCATCTCTAATAAGTCTACGTGTATCTTTTGGTAGTTCATCGATAAAGTTATCCGAAAGTATCTTAACTACTTCAAAACGAGGCTGAATAGTATCACTCATATATGAAGTGAATCCTTTATGTTTGAATCTAGCTTTATTAAAGGCTGATAAAATAGCATCTTTCTTAGAATCTTCTGCACTTGTTCTAAATTCTTGTAAACTAGCATTCCTAATTGGCTCTGGTATATCTATTTTTAGCATTTTTGCTTTATTCTTTTTAGCATATACTTTAATATTTTCTAAAAAGAATTCTAACAACTCTATATTTGAATAATCCATTATCGGACCACGGTTTAAATACCATAAACCACTTCTTGTTAAGAGTTGTGCTGTAGCGATAACTTGATCATTGTTATCTACAACAGCAAGTCTTTTATAACCCCACTCTTTTTTTACATCTACCCATTTTGATGATTGTAAAATATTAGCATTGGGTGCTGAGTGTACAAACTCATCATATTTTTCAACTGTAATATTATCTATAAATTTCATTACAATATTCCTTTATACAATATTTTAGAGATAGCTTTTAGGGGCTATCTCTAACTTTTTACTATTTCTCAAATCCGTTTGGATTTTTACTTTGCCAACGCCAAGTATCTTGACACATACGCTCAATATCAAATTTAGCTTCCCATCCTAGTTCAGCTTTAGCTTTAGATGCATCTGCATAACAAGCGGCTATATCACCACTACGACGTGGAGAAATAGAGTAAGGTAATTCTCTACCTACTGCTTTGTTCATATTTTTAATTACATCAAGAACTGAGTATCCATTACCTGTTCCTAAGTTGTAGATTGATAATCCTGTGTTTGGCTCTAATCTCTTAATAGAATCAACGTGTCCTTGAGCTAAATCTACTACGTGAATATAGTCACGAACACCCGTTCCATCGTGAGTATCATAGTCATCACCAAATACATTAACTTTTTCTAATTTTCCTACTGCAACTTGCGATACGTAAGGTACTAAGTTATTTGGAATTCCGTTTGGATCTTCTCCTAAATCTCCAGATTCGTGAGCTCCAATTGGGTTGAAGTAACGTAAGATTACTACATTCCATTCTTTATCAGAGTTGTATAAGTCACCAAGAACTTCTTCTAACATTAACTTAGTTCTTCCGTAAGGGTTAGTTGCTGATAATGGGAAATCTTCTTTAATTGGTAATGCGTGTGGATCTCCGTATACAGTCGCTGAAGATGAGAATACAATGTTTTTACAATTGTTCTCAGCCATAACTTGGCATAAAGTTACTGTCCCTGCAACATTGTTTTCATAGTAAGCTAAAGGTTTTTGAACAGACTCACCTACAGCTTTTAAACCTGCAAAGTGAATTACTCCAAATACGTCCCCTTCAGCTTTGAAAATTTTATCTAAAGCTTCTGCATCACGAATATCTGCATTGTAAAATTTCACTTCTTTTCCTGTTAATTTTTTTACTACATCTAGTGATTTTTCACTAGCATTGTATAAGTTATCAACTACTACAACTTCGTAACCAGAATTTAATAATTCAACACAAGTGTGTGAACCAATATATCCAGCTCCACCTGTAACTAATATTTTTTTTGACATATTCTTATTTTTCTACAAACTAATGTAGAAACCTCCTAGTAATAATATAGTTTAATTTTATAAAATTAGCCCTAACTTGTCAACAATATGCGAGTAGGTTATAATTATAATAGTTTATGAAAAGGAGTTTGTTAATATGGCACTAGTAGATATTTTTGTCTTACTTCTCTTTGTTTTAGTAATAATGAATTATAAAAACTTCAATTCTGATTATTTAGATACGAGCAACACCAACTATTTACGTGGTTTCTTCGCTCTTTTTATAGTTCTTCATCACATTAGTCAAAGAAGTGGTCAAAGCGAAATCTTTGATAATTTTTTATTCGTAGGAGAGTATGGTGTAGCCTTCTTCTTTGCTCTTTCAGCATATAGTTTAATCACTCAATATAAAAAACAAGAAAGCTATATGAATAACTTCTTAAGTAAGAGATTAGCTAAATTATTTATTCCATACCTTGTTTTCTCTATAATTTATTTTATATTTTGGTTTTTCACATATGATAAATATAGAACCAGTGAAGAAATACTTAAACTACTGACAAGAAAAGAATCAATTATAATTAGTGGATGGTTTTTACAAGCTATTATACTTATGTATATTTTATTCTATATCTCATTTAAATTTGTAAAATCAATAAAACTAGCTTGTCTAACAAATACTATCCTAGTCGGAATAGCAATCTGTATAATGATTATTTTCAAGGTTGGTTACTGGGAGTATAATTCTCTACTTGCCTTTCCTTTAGGACTTTTCTGGGGGCTATACAAAGAAAAAATTGATAATCTTATGAAAAATAATTATACAATTTTAATTCTACTTTTCTCATTTCTTGTATTTATAGGACATAATTATGTAGATATTTTGATGGAATTAGAAATAGATGATGTACCTTTCTTTTCTGCATTACTTGCTAATATGAAAAATATTTTCTTTGTAATATTCTTTATGTTGCTGGCACTTAAACTAAATTTTAAAAATAAATTTTTTGATTTTATTGGTACTATTTCTTTAGAATTCTATCTAGTACACGGTATGTTTATTTATTACCTACCTGATATTTTAGGAAAAGATAACAAAGATGATTTTGTTTATGCTACATTAGTACTAACACTAAGCATTATTTCAGCATATGTATTACATAAATTTATTAATAGAATACAAAAAAATAAGAGGTTTTAACAACCTCTTATTTTTTTAGGAATTTACTTAAAAGTTCATTTGCTTTTTTAGCATTTTCTTTAGATTTCGCTGCTAAGTCTGCAAGTTTTTCTTCTACTTTCACTTTAGAAACTACTTTCTTTTCTGTTGTATCTTCTAATGAAACTACTTCATTTTTAGAAGAATCTTTCTTTACTACTTTCTTCACTAATTGATTAGCTTTATCTACACTATCCTTAGATTTAGTCACTAATCCTGAAATTCTATCATCAGTTTTTGTTTTAAAGTTAGTGAATTTTTCTCCAGTTGATTCAGCTAAATTTACTGCATTATTTTTCATACTTACAATAGAGTTATTAATTGATGCTATTGTAGCAACTACTGAATCTGTTGAATCAAAAATTGGATCTAATTTTTTAGACTTACCTTGAATATCCTCAGCAAGAATATTTGTATTTTGTAATAAAATATTTGATTCTTTTAGGATAGGCTCTACATTTCCTTCAACTTTTTTTAGAGTTCCATTTAAATCATTTGCTAATTTAATAGCATCATCTGCGATGACTTTAAGATCATTCCCTATTTCTTCTGCATAAGCTAGTGTTCTTCTTACGCTAGCTAAAGTTTTGAATACTCCTACAGCAATTATAATAAAGGCTACACCTATTAGAAAAACCCCTGCATAAGCCAATACTGACCAGTTTATTCCTGACATAAATCTATCCTCCTATTTAACTTCTAAATAATCTAAAAATTCTTTTTGATATTTGTTAATATCTCCAGCTCCCATAAATAGCATTACAGAATTTTCAATTTTCGATAACTCTTCAAAGTTTTCTTTTCCTGTGATTATTTCAACAGGTTTATTTATAGCTTTCGCTAAATCTTCAATACTTACATTACCTTTATCTTCTCTTGCAGATCCAAAAATTGGATATAGATAGATTTTATCTGCACCTTCTAAGGCTTCTGCAAAATCCTCTAAAAGAGCTTCTGTTCTTGTAAATGTATGCGGTTGGAAAATAGCAACTACTTCTTTGTCTGCATACTTTCTTCTTGTCGTATCTAGTGTAGCTACAATCTCTCTTGGATGGTGAGCATAATCATCTACGATAATATTGCTTCCGTGAGTGTACTCTGTATATCTTCTAGCTGCTTTTTGGTAACCTAAAACAGATTTTCTCATATCTTCTGCTTTAAGACCTACTAGATCTCCTACTGCTAAAACTGCTGCCGCGTTCGATACTTCGTGCAATCCAAAGATAGGCATTTGGAAATTACCTAATAATTCACTACCTTTGTAGATATCAAAATTTGATCCTGAAGCGTCAGATTTTAAATTCTTAATTTGGTAGTCATTCCCATCATTAAATCCATAAGAAACTAACTTAGCTGATTTTGATGTTAACTTAGACGCTAATCTATCATCCCCACAAAATACTACCGCTTCTCTTACTTGGTCAGCAAATGATTGGAAAGCTTCCAACATATCATTTTCATCTTTAAAGTAATCTGGGTGGTCAAAATCCACATTTGTAACAATTGCATAATTTGGCTTGTAGTGTAAGAAGTGTCTCTTGTACTCACAAGCTTCAAATACAAACATATCTGGATCTTTAAGAGAGAAACCTGAACCATCCCCAATTAAATATGCAGTATCAATATTATCTTTGAATACTGTTGTTGCCATAGTTGTCGTAGTTGTCTTTCCATGAGCACCAGTTACTGCTATAGAAGTGATTTCTTTCGAAAGAATACCTAAATATTCACTATATGTATAAATATCTAGTCCTAATTCTTTAGCTCTAATATACTCTTCGTGTTCGCTATTAAAAGCATTTCCTAAAATTACAGTAAGACCTTCTTCTAAATTATCTACTGAGTGTGACAATATTTTTATATTTCTATCTTCTAATTTTTTTTGTGTAAAGAAATAAGTGTCCACATCTGAACCTTGCACATAGTGTCCTAAATCATGTAGAACTTGAGCAAGAGCACTCATACCAGACCCTTTAATTCCTATAAAATGAAATTTTTTCACGATTATCTCCTAACCTATAATTTTTTTATTATATAGCATTTATATTTTACATTAAATTTCATTATTTTTCAAGATTAGGAACCATTACTATTGTATTACAGTTTGTTTAACACAAACTCTTCAATAGCATAAGCAAATCCATCTTCATCATTTGTTTTACTAATGAAATCCGCTTTTGATTTAACTAAGTCTCCAGCATTCCCCATAGCTACTCCCAATCCTGCAAATTCAATCATCGATAAATCGTTCAAACCATCACCTAAGGCAATCATTTCTGATTTATCAATCCCTAGTTTTTTACATAAGAAGTCTAAGGCTGCTCCTTTAGAAATACCCTTGTCATTTACTTCTATAAAGAATGGTTTTGACATAGCAACTTCATATTCGTGACCAATGTCAGAATTTACTTTTTCTTTAGCTTCTTTTGCTGTTTCTGGATCATCTAACATAATAACTTTGGCTGCTTTTTCTTTAATTAAGTCTACTAGATTTTCTTCTACTTTTAGGTCTACTCTTAAGGCATTTGCTTCCCACTCTGCGTATGGATTTTCTTTATTAGTTAATACTACATCTCCTTGGTAAGTTAGGATGTCTAGTCCATATTCTTGCGACTTAGAAATTAAATATTTAATCCTATCAACTTCCAGCATCTTATCATAAACAACTTCTCCTGTTGCAAGGTTAGATAACTTAGCTCCGTTGTAAGATAATAAATAGTTATCATACTCATCTAATCCTAATTCCTTAACAAGGTGCATCATACCAAAATCGGGCCTACCTGATGCTAGGATTACTTTAATATCATTCTCTTTACATTTAGCTATCACTTCTTTGGTTTTAGGACTTAATTGTCCATTACTATCTAAAAGTGTATCGTCTATGTCTGTTACTACTACTTTATACATTTTTGTTTCTCCTCTGATATAATTTTATTTCTCAATAAGTAACTTTACTTGTTTTTCAACAAATTCTTTGGAAGCTTCCTTAGAAATTCTAGCTAATTCTTCAAGACTAAATCCTTGTTCTAACAATTTATCAAATAAATTCCAAGCTACATAATAGGCTTCCCTTTCACGATTTGTAGTTCCTGCACCCATAGTGAATTTAAATAAAATTTCTGATATTTCTTCTTTTACATAAGGTAACAGCCCTTCAATTATTTTTGAAGATTCTTCCTCACACTCATTCCACCATTCTTCTTTACTAGAAACATATTGATATTCTGTCATACCAGGAACTACTTCTTTACTAACTCTCATCGCTAGACCTTCTTCTAAGAGAAGAAATGATAAAGGTCTAAGCCAAGTAGCTTCTGATTTTTGAACTTTATAATGAACAATATGCGTTAGCTCGTGAGCCAATATCATTTCATCATATAACTCACTATTGTCATTTTCTATTGGTAAACATAAGGCTAATTTATTACCACTAGGTGCTACGAAAGCATTACCTTCAAAAAATCCTACAAAATATATTACACTTAAGTCTACACTTTCGCTGCAATTTAGTGTTTCTTTTACTTTTTCTAAAATTCTATTTACTTTTTCTTCATCTACTTCAAAAGATTTAATTTTATCTATACACTTTTCATATTTTCCATATGACTTCTCAAACATATTGAAAGCAATTTTTTGTCCTTCTTCTGTCGGTGGGATAGCAGCAAAATTATATTTTTCTTTCCAAATATTGAACTTGTCCTGTATAGAATCTACTTTTGTAGACTCTTCATAAAAATCTAGAAATTTATTTTTAAGATTAATAAATTCTATTTCATTTACCATAACTCTCTCCTTAGCTACAACTTTTAATTATTTCTATTATACCATAAATAATTCAAGTCTTTTGGAATAATATAAAAAGCCATATCTTATTGATATGGCTTTTTCAATTTAAACTATTACTCAGCTAGAAATGATATTACTTCCTTAGCAAATTCATCAGCATTTTGGAAGATCGAACCATGTCCTGCTTTTGGATAAATTATTAATTTACTATCTTTAATTTTTTCATGCATGTCATAAGAGTTCTCTGTTGGTACTTGCATGTCTTTGTCTCCATTTACTATTAAAGTAGGTTGTGTTATAAAGGTTAAATCATCTTGTGGTGCTCTTCCCCAGCGTTTTATAGCTTTTAATTGTACTAAAAATCCAGGTACATTCATAGCTTTATCTTTATATTTTTCTTCTCTTGCGTCCATACGTCCTAGGACTTCCTCAGCAACACGCTTCCCTTCTTCGTCATGGTTATAGAAAATATATCTCTTAGGATCTATTCTCTCAATTCCTGCCTTCAGCATATAACGGAATGTTTTTCCTGTTACTTTGTCTATTTCTTTTCCACCACGTGGTCCTGTTCCAGCTAGGATCAAGCGATTTACCAAATCATTTTCTAAACGAATTATTTCTTGGGCAATCATTCCTCCCATAGACAACCCTAAAAGATTAATACGATTATATCCAAGGTCTTTTATAATAGAGATAGTTTGCTCTGCCATTCCTGGAATTGTATCTGCAACCTTACCTTGACTTGCTCCAACTCCTGGCAAGTCTAATACTATTACATGCTGTTTTTCTGCTAGATTATCAAGAAGTTTTGGATCCCAGTTATCTAAAGTTGCCGCTAAGTGCACAAGCATAACAAGCGGCATCTCCGATTTCCCTTTTCCTAATTCTCTGAATGCTATTTTATTTCCATTTACTAATATATATTGATTTTTGGTTGTGATATAGGTCATATTTTTCTCCTAAAATTCTCTTACTCAAAACTTAAAACTGTTTTTCCTTTTGAGCGACCATTAGCTACTTTATCTAAGGCTGCATTTACTTCTTCAAATGGGAAAACTGTGTCTATTGATGGTTTGATTTCTAATTTGCTAAATATATCTGCTACTTCTTGTAGTTGTCTACCGTTACTTTCAACGAAAATGAAGTCATAGTTTACTCCATATTTATTCGCCATTTTATCAAATTTTCTTCCTACTAAACCGAATAAAAATTGTTTCCATTTTGGCAAGTTCATACGTTTTGCAAAAGAACCATTAGGCATAGCTCTTAATGACACTAGGTGTCCCCCTTTTTTCATAATAGACATTTGTTTCTCAGTTTCTGCTCCCCCAAGTGTATCTAAAACATAATCAACTCCACTAATTGTTTTTGTATAATCTTCTTTCTTATAGTCGATAAAACGGTCAGCTCCTAAGGCTAATACACGCTCTGCATTGTCTCCAGATCCATTTGTTATTACTGTTAGACCTTTAGCTTTTGCGATAGGTATTGCCATACCTCCAACTCCACCAGTTCCACCTGAGATGAAGATAGTTTTTCCTGCCTCTGCTCCCATTAAATCTAATGATTGCATAATAGTTAAAGCTGTTAATGGCACTGCTGCAGCTTCTACATCTGATAGATAATCTGGAACTTTAGCTAATGCATCTGCATCTACTACAACATATTCTGCAAATGCTCCGATATTATCTAGTGGTAAACGCCCGAAAACTCTATCTCCTTTTACGAAGTTTTTTACATTAGAAGGCACTTCTTCTACTATACCAACTACTTCATTCCCTGCTGTTTGTGGTAATTTGTAAGGTGTTATCATTTTAACTTCACCACGTGAAATCATATTGTCTAATGGATTTACTCCAGCTGCTTTTACCTTAACTAGTACTTGTCCTGACTTAAGTTGTGGTTTATCTGCTACTGCTAATGTTAATTTAATATTGTTTTTGTTATATTTTGTGTGTTGTGCTACTCTCATTTTTATTACTCTCTTTCTTAATTTGTTTTTCTTTTTATGTACTTGTATTTGATTCAAGTATAAGTTTATTTTTAAAAGTATCTGGCTTTTATTTAGCCAGATTACGCTTTTTTCCTGCATCTTTGTACAGATTTTCTATTACATTTTCTAAGGTTTGATTCGCCAATTGCTCTTCTAATTTTTTCTCTACACTAGTAAAGATTGGTGACATAGCCCCTTCTATGTGCTTGCCTACAGGGCAAGCAACATTTGCATTTTGATGAATTTGGAATAAACTTATATGACTCACTTCTTGAGTTGCATAGTAAATTTCTAATAAGGTCATCTCTTTAGTAGTCTTGGCTAATTGATAACCAGACTTTCCTTGATGTGATGTAATTAATCCTGCATTTTTTAATAATGCTATTACTTTTCTTATATAACTAGCATTTGTCCCCACACTAGTTGCCAGTGATTGAGAACTTAGTACTTCTTTGCTTTCACTAATCATTGTTAATATATGCAGTGCCACGGAAAATTTTGTATCCATAAGAAACTCCTTTCGTTCTTGTATCACTTACAAGAACAAGTTTAACATAAATATGATTTTCTTGTCAACACATTTTTCCAATTTTTTATAAAAAAATAAAAAAGTCATATCTTATCGATATGACTTGTTATCTAGTATCCTAAGCAAATAGATTAGTTATTGCTTTCCAAATCGATTCGAAGAATGATGAAATTCCTGATTTAGCTTCTTCTAATTTTTCTCCATAATTTTCTTTAATGTAGCTTTCTGTTTCTGATTTGAAAGCTGATAATTGTTTAGCTACTTCATCTGATGTAATGGCATCTGTTTGTTGATATGCTTTAGCAAAAGTTACTAATTTATCAATTTGTTCTTTTGTTACTACATCTGTTAGTCCATTGTTTTCTAAAGCACCATTTACTATGTTTCTTACGTTTTCTTCTGTTGCTTGACCTTTGTGTTTAGCTAGTTCTTGTTTAATTTCTGTCACTGCTACATCTAAAGTTTCAGCATTAAAGTTTTCTTTGTTTTTATTTACAGTTGCTATTTCATTAACTGTTTCTAATTCTTGTTGAGCTACTACTGTACGTTTAACATCTAATGTTTCACCATTAGCAGCTAAGGCAATATACACTCCTGTTAAAGCAGATTCCCCTGTTACTTTGATAGGAGATGCTACATCTATCGTTACGTTCTTTGCTCCTGCTGTTATTGCAGCATTAGCGTATTGTTTTTCTGTAATTTTTGTAATGTTAGATGGTGTTTTGATATTTACATCTACTCCAGTTTTACTAGTTTTTGTTACTAATGTTGATGAGTAAAGGTTGGCATCACTTGTTCCACTTACTCGTAAATATTTTTCTACATCTTTTGATGTTGTTATTTTTTGAGTAACACTTGCTGAGTCTGTGTCTAATAAATCATTTACTTCTTGTTTTTGACTAGCAGATAGTCCTGCTCCGTATGCTAGTGTTGGTTTTTCCCAGTTTGCTTCTGCAACATTATTTTGTTGTAAAGTTAATAATGCAATCATACTTAATGTTAATATTTTTTTCATAATATATACCTCTCTTAATTACTCGTTCTTTGATAATTATTTGAACGATTATTAAAAACATTCTTCACTTTCAATTTCGTGACTATATTATATACTATTTTTCCTTAATTACAAAAAAAATGCTCTATCTTTCGATAAAGCATTTCTTTTATACTGTTTCGTATCCGATAACTACTCCTTTGTCTTCTGCATAAAAAGAGCATAGGCCTGAAAGGGTATCTACCTGAATTTTTGCATTTTCAAATTTTTCTCTTATTCCCTCATTAATTTTATTAACAAGATCAATATTATTTCTATGAGCAATTCTTACAAGTCCACCAGAGTATCCTTGTTTCATCAGGTAATCAACAAATGCAGCTGCTGCTTTTTTGTCACCTCTTGCTTTTTGTAATAATTCTATTTTTCCTTCTTCATT
>JAUMWC010000018.1 GCA_030529855.1 Gemella sp. | reverse complement strand
AAATCGAAATTGCAGCTCGTCACATTTTAAGAACTAAGGCTAGATTAAACAAAATTTTAGCTGAAAGAACTGGTCAAACAATCAAGGCTATCGAGCGAGACACAGAGCGTGATAACTACATGACTGCTGAAGAAGCTCTTGCTTACGGACTTGTTGATGAAGTTATGTATCCAAAACATAACAAACCAAGTAAAAAAGAAAAACCTAAAAAAGCAGCTAACAAAAAAGCTGAATAATAATTTAAAGAGAAGGTCTAGATAGACTTTCTCTTTTTTTACAAAAATAAACCTTGATAGATTATTTCTATCAAGGTTTATTAAATTAATCGAATTTTATTTCGTCTTTTGCGTTTTTATGACCATCAGGAATAGTAATATCTTTTACTTGGTTTACGTTCTTAAATCTATCAATGATGGTATTAGAAGATTTTATCTTAACATCTTTATCAGTAGTGTATGAGATAACTTCTTCACGTTCAATACTTGTTGGTATTAGAGTAACCTTATCAATTATATATTTAGCTGAGTAAGACTCAATTTTGAAATCTTTAACACTAGGGTTTGTACCAAATAAGAATTCCTTATATTCATCTGCATTAGCTGGTTTAAATGAGATTTCATAAGTAGAACCATTATCCTTAAATGTAAAGTCTTTATTTTTTTCTAAAATAGCTCCGAAAGCTCTGTAATAAGTAGCGATGTGATTTCTTTTGAAGTTAATAAGTTTATCTCCTGGAATAGTTCCTTTTGTCCAGTTTTCGTTTCCTTGAGATTTAATATAACGGTATTGAACTCCATCTTTAACATAAGCAGATTGAATAGTTCCATCAGAAATAGTTTCTTCTGACTTGAAAATGTAAGGATTTGCTGTGTATTGAGTAAGGATAGTAGAAGTTCCTTCGAATCCTCCAGCTCCAGCTTGCTCTTGTTTAATTTTTGTTTCAGATGCTACTTCCCAAGATTTCATAGCATTCATTTTCCCGATGATTCTTCTGATAGTATCAGTTTCACTTAATTTTTGGGTAGTTGTTGTTTCTGCAGGTTGAGAAGCGTGGTTACTTATATCTTCACCAATCTTGTCTAATTGAGCACAAGCTGTTGTAAGTAATGCTAATGAAGAAAGTCCCATAATTAAGGATAATTTTTTAAATTTTTTCATTTTATTTCTCCTAAATAAATAATGCTTTAATTATAACATAAAATTATAAAGATGTTCAGAATTCTGAACATCCTTTATTTTTTATCGTTTTTTCAGTATTCCAAAGATACCACGAATAATTTCTCTACCGATAGTTGATGTAGCAGCTTTTACTACTGTATCCATAGTTCTTTCTAGGTTAGATCTAGCAGGTCTACCAGGTGAACGTCTAGGTTCTTCTCTGTATTGTGGTTCTTGTGCTTGCGGTTGTGTTTGATTTGTTTGTTGTGCTTCTGCTTGAGCAGTTTGCTGAGCAACTTTATTAGATAGGATTTCAAAGGCAGATTCTCTATCGAATGAAGTTCTGTATTTAGCTTCCATTGGAGAATTGTTTATAAGAGCAGTGTATTCTGACTCGTCTACAGCACCGATAAATGATTCTGGTGGTCTAACTGACGCTCTTTCTACTATTTCTGGTTGACCTTCTTCATTTAGACATGAGATTAATGCTTCCCCAACTTTAAGTTCAGTAAGAGCAGCAGCTGTATCAAGGTTAGGGTTAGGACGGAAAGTAGCAGCAGCTAGTTTAACTGCCTTGATTTCTTTTGGAGTATAAGCTCTAAGTGCGTGTTGGATTCTGTTTCCTAATTGTCCCAGAATGTTTTCAGGGATATCCACTGGGTTTTGTGTTACGAAGTAGATACCAACTCCCTTAGAACGGATAAGTCTTACTACTTGTTCAACACGCTCAACGAATGCTTTAGGCGCATCGTTGAATAGTAGGTGGGCTTCATCGAAGAAGAAGATCATCTTAGGTTTGTCTAAATCTCCAACTTCTGGTAGCATTTCGAATAATTCTGTTAGCATCCAAAGTAGGAACGTTGAGTATAGTTTTGGAGAACCAAATAATTTTTGAGCCATAAGGATATTGATAAATCCTTTTCCATCTTGATTAAGTTGCATAAAGTCAGCTAAATCAATAGCAGGTTCACCGAAGAAGTCATCTCCACCTTGGTCTTCTAATGTTAGTAGTGAACGTTGGATAGCACCGATTGATTGCTTAGTAATGTTTCCATATTGAGTTGAATATTCTGATGAATTTTCAGCAAGGTCATTAAGCATTGCTTTCAGGTCTTTCATATCGATTAAAAGAAGTCCTTTATCATCAGCAACACGGAAAGCGATATTTAAAATTCCAGTTTGTGTTTCATTAAGTTCTAGAAGTCTAGCTAATAATAAAGGTCCCATTTCAGAAATAGTTGCTCTAATTGGATGACCTTTCTCTTGGAACACGTCCCATAGTCTTACAGGGTAACCTTGGTTAGCGAAGTCATCTAATCCCATAGAAGAAACACGCTCAGCAACTTTTCCTTCTAGTGAACCAGATTTAGCAAGAGTAGCTAAGTCTCCCTTGATATCAGCAAGGAATACAGGTATTCCTGCTTTAGAAAACTGCTCTGTTAGAACTTTAAGAGAGATAGTTTTACCTGTACCAGTAGCCCCAGCAATAATACCGTGACGATTTAATTTATTTCCGTACATAAGTACGTCTTTGTTTTCAGAAGTTTTGGCTATTTTGATTATAGTCATAATGACACCTCGATTAATTTTAATATAGTTCTATTATACAAGATAAGAAATAAGATGTATAACAATATAAGTTTTTTTAAGGTCTTGGTGGAGAAATTGTTGACAAATATATATATATATATATAATTAGGTTAGAATAATTTTTTAAGTTTATATAAAGTTTTGAACTTACAAAATATATAATTGGAATATAAATAAGGTAAAAAAAAGAAACTTGAAAATCTCTATTGAAAGTAGAGGTGAAAACATTGACTTTAATTAAAATTAATGTTAGAATTTATTAGTAGATTATAAAAAAAAAGTAAGGAGGGCTAGGATGAAAAAGAAAACAGTTTCTAGATTTAAAAAGATTATAGCGACTTTAACAGTAATGCAACTGGTATTTTTAAATATGAGTTATGCTGAATCAGAAAACAAAATAGCAAAAGCTGATAATCTTATTTCTAGAGAAACTAAGATTATAAAAGATGTACCTAGTCCTGAAATAGACCATATAGAACAAGTAAGTGAAGTAAGAGAAGTTGTAGAAGTTATTACAACAAGTGGTGTATCGACAGCAGCACCTACAACAGTACTTTCTGAAACAAAAGTTATAACAGCCTCGTTGGAACGTACGGCAGAGCCTAGGACAACATCGATACCACAAACAGAAATTATTACAACAGAGAAATCTACCTCATCTGAAACAACAACATCGCTAGAACGTCCGGTAGCTTCAGAATTAACAACAGTACCGCAAACAGTAGTTGTGACGACACAAGAACCGCCTGTAGCAGAAACAGCAATTTCGTTGATGAGTCCTGTAGAAGAACCAGAAACTACAGAAGAAATATTTACATCTAAAAGTACATTGATATTTCCACCATTACCAAAGTTAGAAATCGGAGCAATACCAGTATTCTTCCCAACAAGAGAACCACTTCCTGAGTATAGTGGAGAGATAATTAAGAGGGTAATGAGTGCAAGAAGTACTTTAATTTTTGCGCCGAAACCGGAATTCACGGGATGGTTAGTACCAGCAACTGCGCCGGTAAGAGAAGCTTTACCTGAATTCACAGGAAGTTTAGTACCAGCAACTGCGCCAACAAGAGAAGCCTTACCAGAATTTACAGGAAGTTTAGTACCTTCAGAAGCACCGATAAAAGAAGCTTTACCAGAAATCCAAGGAGGATTAACTCCGTCAGAAGCACCAGTAAGGGAAGTCCTACCAGAATTTGAAGGAGGATTAACTCCAGCAGAATCGCCAACAAGAGAAGCTTTACCAGAAATCGAAGGAGGATTAACTCCGTCAGAAGCACCAGTAAGAGAAGCTTTACCAGAAATCGAAGGAGGATTAACTCCAGCAGAATCGCCAACAAGAGAAGTTTTACCGGAATTTGAAGGTGGGGTAGTACCAGCAGAGGCACCAGTAAGAGAAGCTTTACCAGAAATCGAAGGAGGATTAACTCCAACAGAATCGCCAACAAGAGAAGCTTTACCGGAATTTGAAGGAGGATTAACTCCGTCAGAAGCACCAGTAAGAGAAACCTTACCAGAATTATTAGCTGATTTAATAAATATAGAATCAGTTAATTTACCAACGGTGATAGCTAGTCTAGCTCCGGTAGAAGCACTATTAGAAACTATAAGAGCAGAAGAATCTATAGTTAATCTTCCTGAAGTTTTAGACAGTGTATTACCAGAAAATGTGCAAAATATAGTAAACAATATTATATCAGCAGTATCACCAACAGCTCAATCAAGTAATGGTGTAGCTGTAGAGTCTAGTCAGGAATCAAGTGATGTTTCTTCATCTAATGCTTCATCAGGTTCAAGTAGCAGTGGTGAATCGTCATCAGTATTAGGAGAATATAAGGTAACGACTAACCCAGTTGATACGAATAAACTTGCATCAACTGTAGCTGTACTATTTGTATTAGTTGTAGCTGCAGGATTAGTATTATTTAGAGTATAAAAAAAGCCAAACATATATTTGGCTTTTTTTCTTTGTCTTAAATTAGAATCCTACTTCATCAGGATTTTTTGCTTGACCAGCTTTACCTTTGAATGAGTCGATAAGTTTCATATCTTCAGCAGAAATTTCGAAGTCATAAACATCTAAGTTTTCAATAATTCTAGATTCAGTTACTGATTTTGGTAAAGGTAAGAATCCTTTTTGTAAGCTCCAGCGTAATACAACTTGAGCAACAGTCTTGTTGTACTTACTAGCAAGGTCGTTTAATTCTTCTATTGAGAAAATATCTCCTGTTCCTAGTGGAGAGTAAGCTTGACTAATTATGTCATATTTATTGTTGTGGGCAACGACTTCTTCTTGTTGAACACTAGGGCTTAAGTAAATTTGGTTTACAACAGGTTTGATTTTAGCTGTTTCTAAAAGTGCATCTAAGTGATGTGGCATAAAGTTAGAAACACCGATAGATTTGATTTTACCAGCTTCTACTGCTTCTTCCATAGCACGCCATGCCCCTGCGTTAGCTTCTTTCCAAGTATCACGGATTGCAGCTGGTGCTGGCCAGTGGATTAAATAAAGGTCTAAATAATCTAGTCCTAATCTTTCTAGAGATTTATCAATAGCTTCTTTAGCTGCTTCGTAAGAGTGAGAATCATTCCATAATTTCGTTGTGATGAATAGTTCTTCTCTTGCAACACCTGATTCTTTGATTCCTGCCCCGACAGATTCTTCATTTCCATAAATTGCTGCAGTATCGATATGTCTGTATCCTGCTTTAATAGCAGCTTTTACAGATTCTCTAGCAACATCTCCATCTGGAGTTTGCCAAGTACCAAATCCTATAGAAGGGATTTTGTTACCGTCGTTAAGTGTATAAAATTTTTCTACTGCCATAAAAATTCTCCTTTATTTTATAAGTTATTTAAATTTTATCACCTTATAAGTACTCTAAGTCAATAAAAATTTATTAAAGTGGTATAATATTTAAATAGACCTTTAAAAAGTAAAGATATATATTGACTTAGAGTAGGTATAACTTGTTAAAGTAACACTATAAGGAGGCTGAGCTGATGATAACAATAAAAGATGTATCACTAGATTTAGGGATATCTGCACATGCTATAAGGTTTTATGAAAAAGAAGGAATGGTTGAAATACCGAGAAATACACAGGGGATACGTTACTTTGATGAAAAATCTATTGAAATACTAAGAGCTATAGTACACTATAGAAGAGTAGGTATGTCTTTGGAAGATATTCGAAGTATTTTAGCAGAATTTCATAATCATAAATTATCTACAGAACTTTTAGAAAAAACAAGAGTTGAACTAGAAAAACAAATACAAGAATTAAAAGAAACTCATGCTTATCTTATAGAGAAGATAAAAATTCATAAGTCATTAGCTGATTTACAGAAAAAAGGTTTGGATGAAGAAGCAAGAACAAAAGCTTACTATGATATAAGAAATACAAAGAGGTAATTCAAAATGACAGAAGAAATTAGAAAAGAAATTAGAGAAAATTTTGACCGTCGTGTATCAGTACGTGTTTATAATGATAAAGATGTATCAAAAGAAGATATGGAAACAATCTTAGACTCAGCTTGGCTAAGCCCATCATCAGTAGGACTAGAAGGTTGGAGATTTTTAGTATTAGATAGAGCTGCTATTGCTAAAGTGAGAGATGAATTAAAACCAATCGCTTGGGGAGCAGCTCCGCAATTAGATACTGCTAGCCATTTTGTATTAATTTTAGCAGAGAGAAATGCTCGTTATGATAGTGAATCTATAAAAGAATCTTTAGTAAGACGTGGATTAGGTGAGGGAGATGCATTAACTAGTCGTTTAGATTTATACAAATCATTCCAAGAAAATGATATGAAGATTACAGATAGTGAAAGAGGACTTCTTGATTGGACTTCTAAACAGACATATATAGCACTAGGAAATATGATGACATCAGCCATAAGACTAGGGGTTGACTCTTGTCCTATCGAAGGATTTAATTATGATAAAGTTAATGAAAAACTAGCAGAACTTAACTTAATTGATGGAGAAAAAGAATCTATAGCAGTAATGGTATCATTTGGATATAGGTTAGCTGATCCAAAACACCAAAGATCAAGAAAAGAAAGAAATCAAGTTATTACTTGGGTGAAATAATCAAAACATCAGAATTTTTTACAGCGAAATAATATAAGAAAAAAAGACAGGATAGCCGTCCTGTCTTTTTGTTTTATGAATATTACTGAATACACATAGTATAAACAATATAAAAAATATTTTCAAGTAAATGTTTAACGTATATATGATATAATATAGAAAAAGATAAGGAGAGTAGAAATGAATAAAAAGTTATTGTTATTAAAATTTATGGCTAGTATATTAGCCTTACTTTCTATATTTTACTCTGTTTATATAGTTCTTGTTTTTGTAGGGTTTATGGTATATTTATGTCCTAATATATATGCAGATGAAAAGAAGAAGTTGAAATACAAAACAGAAAAGATAATAAAATTATTAAAAATAGATACTATAGTATCGGTAATTGGAATAACTTATTTAATTCTTATTATTTCGGTTAACAATCATATAGGGAAAGTAGATTATTATTTTTATGCTCCCTTGTTAGTTTGCTTACTGCCTATGATTTATGCAGACTTATATAGGAGAAGATTACTAAAGGAAGAAGAAATAAGGGATACTACTTATTAAAGGAGGTAGTGATATGAAGTTTTTGAAGAAATATAGATATACAATAATATCTTTCTTATTTGTAGTCTTATATGGAGTTATACTTTCTACTTTTGAATATTTTAACAGAACAGTTTTTGATATTTTGTGTGTTCTAGTCTGTGGATTAATGATATATTTTTCTTATAAAGATTACATTGCAGGATGTAAGTATGTGAGTTTGAAATTAAAAATTTTTGGACTTTTCCGTTATCTGTGGCTGATGGTATTTGCAATTATTGCTTATGAAAAAAATGTAGGTTTATGGGAAGGGAAAGTATCAAATATACTGGCTCTATTAGTTGCTTTATCATTAGTATTTTCTATTTTAGCCTACGGAGAAAAATATAAGTTAGAAAAAGAGAATGAAGTAAAATAAAATAACTGCTTCCTACTTAGGTAGGAGGCAGTTGTTTTTGTATGTAGAATAAAAAATTTATAAAATTAATACGATGATATTTAAAAATATTCTAAAATATGATAAAATTATTAATAAATTAATAATTTTAATATTAAGTTTTTTTAGAGGTGAATAAAATGAGTATTTTATTAGCGACTAGATTTAAGGCTAGAAGATTAGAATTAAAAATATCTCAAGCTGAATTAGCAAATGGGATATGTGAACAAGCACAGATAAGTAGAATAGAGCAGGGTAACTACTCTCCAGGAGCAGAACTACTTTACAAGTTAGCTAATAGACTAAATGTTACAGTGAATTATTTCTTCGATGAAAAAGAAGAAGAAAAAACAGACAACCTTTCGAGATTTAGAGAAATGTCAAAAAAATATCTTTCTATAAGAGATTTTGAAGGGCTAAAATATATATATGACCTAGAAAGTGAAAGAAACTTAAACCTATCACAAGCAGATAAGTTATATTTAACATGGATTAAGGCTGTACTATTATGCAGATACGAGGGGCAAGTAGAAGAAGGTATTGCCCTAATGGAAAGTATCTTGGAACAGATAAACAAACGGGATACTATGTATACATCAGTAGCGACTAGTTTAGCAGGATACTATTTCGAAACAGGAAGACATGATTTATATGAAAAACTAACGGCAGAACTACTAGAACATATTAAAACAATACATATATCAAATGTAGAAGAATTAGAAACTGTAATAAAATTCAAATATAATTATTGTAGGGAACTATGGCTGAAAAAAGATGAGAAGGCAACATCAGCGACTGTAGAAGCAATAAACTTCTGTAAAAAATATAGGACTACCTATGCACTAGCAGATTTACACTGTATTTTATCTAATTTATTAGAAGAAGTTTCTATGATAGATGAAGCTAAAGAAAATCTTATAATAGCCAATATGCTATATAAATTAGAGGGTAATAATAAGAGAATAATAGAGACTGATAAAGATATTAATAATATAAATTAAAATCTAAAAAAACTTAATATAATTAATTAGACCTAGAGTAATATTATAAATTACTTTAGGCTTATTTTTATTGTTATGTTAAAATAAATTAATTTAATAATAAAAATAAATAAAATATTAATATTTTTTGTTGACAAGATAGGTTTGTAGAAGTAAAATAAAAGTATAGAAAAGCTTTTCAAAAAATATATTAGAAAATAATAGGAGGAAAAAATTATGTTATCGTTTGATTTTACACAACTTCTAACAGGAGCTTTAGTAGGTTTTGTGACAGTTATTTTGTACGTAGTTTTATATAAAAAATTCAGTTCGAAATCTAAAGGTAAGAAAAGGAAGTAACAACCTAATTTTCTATAAAGGAGAAAGGTAATGAAAGAATTATTAAATGCTAAAATATTTAAAAGTTTTACAATAACAATTTTATTAATGTTGACAATTTTTGCGGGGGTATTATATTTGAAAAATACTTCAATGATAAATACAACGTGGTATGTAATATTAATTTTTGCGAATATAATATTGACACCACTTCCTCTTTTAAAAACAATTTTTGTTCATAATAAAATCAAGAGTAAGTGGAAGATTTTTATAGTAACATTCTTACTTATGATGGTAATTTTTGCAGGAATAGCATATTTAAAAAACAATTCAATGATAAATACAACAGTGTATGTGGTACTAGTTCTTGCGAATTTAATGCTAACACCTATAGTTTTATCTAAAACTATTTTTAAAACTACATCAAACTCTACAACCACTGACTAAAAACATAAGAAATGATAGAATGCAAATAAGATTGAAGAATTTGCTAATCACTAAATAAAAAACAGAGAGTGTGCTAAACTCTCTGTTTTTTGTGTTTTAACAAATTCCTTTTCTAATCCTCATCTTCATTATCATACTCTTCGTACTCATCTTCTTCTAGTTGCCTTTTTCTTCTGATTACTAGAAGAGGGATGATTATCACAAGAAGTAGAACAAGGGCAAGGATAATAGTTTTTAATAAAGGACTAGCAGGTTGAGACTTGCTCTGTTCTGCGTTAGACATAGTTCCTTTTTTTATACTTCTAGGATTTGATTCTATAAAGAAGTTTATGGTCTTGTTCATAGATTCTACATTTACCTGCACCATTGCAGAAAAGTTTTCTCTAGGTACTTCGAAAGTGTAGTCGGCGTAAGAATCACCATCTTTATTAATATTTAGGTGTGATTCAGTAGAGGTAACTAATTCATACTGTCCATTTTCTTTTAAAACTTTAAAGAAGGGACCTTCTTCTTGAGACCTAGTTATATGGTTTATAAGATGTAATCTTACTGTTGCGTAAAGTTTATCTCCTTTTTTATCAAGTCCAGCCCTTGCCCAACTTTTCTCGCTAGTGTCTATTTCTTGTCTTAGTATTTCTTTAAGATTAGTACTATTTTCTATACTTGGTGTAATGATGTTTCTGCTTAGAAGTTTTATAAGGTCTTTATCTTTAGAATTTTCGTTAGCGAGTTTACCGGTTAGGGGATTTAGATGGTTTGAAGATATTTCTACAATATAAGAACCAGCTGATTTTGTCGCAGTATTTGATGAAAAGAAATCTGAGACTGACCTTAGGATTGGTTTATCATCTTTTTTCTTACTATCTTTATTTTCATCTAGAGTATCTTCGGGATTTTCTTCAATCTTACCAGTAGTAGTTGTAGTAATACTTGTGGTACTAACCTGCGGCGGGGTAGGTCTAGCTTTAATATTATTGTAGTAATTGATATAGTCCTGCATCTTAGCTGGATTAGTAGGTATATCTGTTGGTATGGATGTTTGTTTAGGTTGATTATTTAAGTTAGAGTTGGTATGTATAGAATTAGGAGTAAGAATTTTTTTATTAGTATTTATTGATGTTTTTATATTTTCTACTTTCTCTGAGTCGGCAGGTACATTATCAGCAAATTTTTTTGTATTTAATGTTTTTGCTTTTGACCAATCTATCTGTATTACAACATCAGAAGATTCTGTTTTCTCGTTTGATAAAATATTAACTTTTATCTGACTTTCTTTTTGAGATTTTCTTTCGAATTGTACTTGATGAATATAGGTTTTGGATTTTTCATCAAAGTAACGATAGAAAAATTTTCCTGATTTAAGTTGGTTGTTATCATAGATTGCTATATCTAAAATATAGTTAGGATTATTGGTATTCTCTTTTGTTTCTAATGAAAGGGTGATGGAAGATGTATCCTTATCTTCCTTGATTATTGCGGTTTTTATTAGGGCTATATTTTTAGGTAAGGCTCCGCTAATTGTAGAGAAACTAGAGAGTTTTATGGGAACAATGTAAGTTTTTGCTGATGAAGAAAGTGCGATATTATAGGGTGTAAATGTTGCTACACTGACAAGTGTAAATATAAAAATAAAAATTTTAATAAGTAAATTTTTAAGCATTATATATACCTCCGTACATCTTAAATTTTATTCTAGTACAGGAAATATAAAATTAAATTAATTCAAAATAAAAAAAGAGAAATTATTTTTTCTCTTTTTCTTTATTTGTATTTGGTTTTGCGTAAATGTTCATAATTGCTATTAGTATAAAACTATAAATTGTATAAAAAATAGCGACTAAGTAGGCTAATTGCTCTAGTAAATTAGATTTAATAAAAAAGTGATTTACTACCCAAAGAAGAATACAAAGAGTAAGTATGATCGCCAAATTTTTAAATTTATTTTTTAAAATATCTTTTCCTAAATTTTTATTAGTCATTGTAAAATACACTCCTGATTTAAGTAAATTAATTTTAACAAAGAAAAAATTAATAATCAAATATTCATAAAAATATGGATATTCATAGATAGAATTTGTTTTTTTTGATATAATAATATAGATAAATTCTGCTTTTTAGCAAGTATATTAATTCTAGAATCAGGAGAAAAATATGTTATTTTTTTACAATAAAGAAATGTTAGGGGAAACTCTATTAATCACAGTAGAACAAGCAGACGAGGTAACTTACGAAGAAAAGAAAAGTATGACTCTTATAAGAAACCTAGAAGGGAAACTTGTAGGTTTAAATCTATTCAATGTTGAAAACTTAAAAATTGAAGGTAATGGAAACGTTGAATTAACAGACGAGCAAAAAGAAGTTTTAAGTGCAAGACTTGAAAAAAATGGGATTAAAATTGATTTAGAAGGAAACAACGATGACTACTTCGTAGTAGGAGAAGTGCTTTCTAAAGAAAAACACCCAGATGCAGATAAATTATCAGTAACACAAGTTAAGATTTCAGAAGAAGAAACTCTGCAAATTGTTTGTGGTGCTGCTAATGTTGAAGCAGGACAAAAGGTAGTAGTGGCAACACCAGGAGCTATGATGCCAAGTGGATTGTTAATTAAAAAATCTAAATTAAGAGGTGTGGAATCTAATGGAATGTTATGTTCTAGAAAAGAACTAGGATTAGATTATGACCCAGAAGTAAAAGGAATTTTAGTTTTAGATCCAGCGTCTGAAACAGGAAGAAAAATAAAAGAGCTTAATCTTTAGTAAGGAGTATAAGCAATGGTAAATTGGAAAAAATTATTTGAGGAAGATTATGATGAAGTAGAAGAATCATCAAAATCTAAAAAGAAAAAAAGAAGCAAGTTATTCGAAGAAGAAGTAGTAGAAGGATATGACGATGAAGAGGAATACTATGCTGCGTTAGAGGCGGAATTAAATTCATCAAAACCAAAAAATTCGGTTAGCGAAAAGATATCAAGAATTAGTAACTTAAAATCTGTTAATAAATTTGAAGAAGACGAATTAGAAGACTACTATGAAGAAGATGACTATCAAGCGGCTTTAGAAGAAGAATTAAAAGAAGCTGCTGAAAGAACTGAGAAGTCAAGATCATTCTTCAGTAAAAAAGAAGAAGATGTTTATGAAGAAGATGAATTTACAGATGTAGATGAGTTGGAATTAGAAGAAACACAGGAAAATAAAAAATCACGTTTCTCATTCTTCAAGAAGAAAGCCGAAAAAGAAGACTTATCAGAAGAAGAAATCTTTGAAGATGATCTATACGATGATTTCGATCTAGAAGAGAAGAAAGAAAAGAAATCCGGCTTCTCATTCTTCAAGAAAAAAGAAGTTAAAGAAGATGAATTTGAAGACGAAATCTTTGAGGACGACTTAGAAGAAGAGTTCGAACTAGAAGAGAAGAAAGAAAAGAAATCCGGTTTCTCATTCTTTAAGAAGAAAGCCGAAAAAGAAGATTTATACGAAGATGAAATCTTTGATGAAGAAGATGAATATGCAGACTTAGAGAGAGAGTTAGGTCTGAGAGAAGAGAAGAAAGCTACGAAGTCAGGTTTCTCATTCTTTAAGAAAAAAGAAAGCAAAGAAGAAGTATATGAAGAATCAGAAGATGATTTATACGATGATTTAGACTTAGAAGAAACTAAGAAAGAAGAATCGAATTTCTCATTCTTTAAGAAAAAAGAAACTAAAGAAGAACTATACGAAGATGATAGTTATGAAGAATACGATGAAGAAACATTTACAGATGTAGAAGAAGATATCTATGATGACTTAGAGTTAGAAGAAACTCAAGAGAAGGAATCGCGCTTCTCATTCTTTAAGAAAAAAGAAAACAAGGAAGAAGTATATGAAGAGTCAGAAGATGACTTGTATGATGATTTAGATTTAGAAGAAACTAAGGAAGAAAAATCTAAGAAATCTCGTTTCTCATTTGCAAGTCTAAAAGAGAGATTCACTGGAAACGATAAAGACGAATATGATTATGAGCAAGAAGAGTCAGAAGATCTTGAGGTTGATAAAGAAGAAATCTATGAAGAAGTTGAAGAAGAACTTGTAGTAGAGAAAGAGCCTGTTAAAAAAGAATCTTGCTTAAATAAAGTTACAGCATTATTCAAAACTAAAGATAAGTCTGCAGGTTCAGAATATGATTATGAAGAAGAATCAGAAGATGATGAAGCAGAAGACTACAAAACATATCTTGAGCGTCAAAAACAAGAAGCTAAACAAAAACAAGATGAGTATGATGATTTTGATTTAGAAGTAGAATATGTTGAAGAGGATCTAGAGTTAGAAAAAGATTTAGCTCCAAGACCATCTGGAAAAGAATTCTTTGCATCAGTGAAAGATAAATTTAGTAATAAATTTAATAAGTCGGAAAAAGAAGAAGAGTTAGATTATGATCAAGATGAAGAACTAGATTATGACTACGATTATGAAGAAGAAGTTCAAGAAGAAAAACCAGCTAAAAAAGAAGGATTCTTTGGAAGATTTATAAATAAATCTGATAAATCAGAAGATGAGGAATACGAAATAGAGTATGTAGAAGAAGAACCATCTATAGCTGACAAGTTAGATCTTGTTGAAGAAAAAGAAATCGATCCAGAGGAAGAAGAAAACATTAGTCTTCAAGAAAGTTTACGTTCATTCGGAATCGAAGCGGATCAAATTAAATCGGTAGATGTATTTGAAGAAAGAAGTCCAAAAGAAGAAAGAGAACGTAGAGTTCACCCTACTTTAGCTTCTGTAAAAGTTAGAAGAATACTTCAAGAAAAAGAGATTGATGAAATAGCATATGATTTAAGTTTATCTAATGGAAAAGATAGATTTGCTAAGAGTATTGCAAAAGAATCAGAAGAACAAGTTGAAGAAGTTGTAGTTGAAAATATTCACGAATCTAAGAACCAAGAAGAAATAGATAGATTAAATAATGACTTCAATAGATTAGACAGAAAACAAGATAAAATTTCTAACTCAGAAAACTTCTTAAGAGATAGAGATAGTGATAAGATTGAAAGTGTTATGGAAAACATCAAGTCTACTCAAGAAGAAATCAGTAGAGATACACGTGATTACACTATTGAAGTAGAAGAATCAGACGGAGCGCCAGTTAGAAGATCTAAGTTAAGTTATACTTCACTAGATGACGTGTTATCTGGAAATGAAGATGTTTTAGCAACAGATATTGAGCGTAAGAAATTTGATGTAAATACATCGGATGAACCACATCCAGAAGAAATCGAAAACTTAAGAAAAGGTTTATTCAAGGACAAAACATCACAAGATTTAGTTTCTAGTAGAGAGAGAAGTAACTTAGATAATTTAATCTTAGAAACAAACATAGTAGAGAAATCTAATGAAAAAAAATTAGAAGAAATCACTATGTTGGAAGAAAACTTAGAATTAATCAAAGAAGATAAGGTTAGAGAAAGAGTTTCAAGAGATTTAGAAGATGATTTATCTATAGGATTTGAAGAAGAAATTTCTATTGAGAAAGTAGCTAAAGAAAGTGAATATAAATTTGAATCTTATGAAGACTTACGTCATGCTGATGAATATGCTGAAGATGAGTATTACTCAGATTATGATTTAGATGAAGAAGAAATCTATGAATTAGAAACTCAAAATGAAATAGAGTACAAGTCTGATCAAGTGGATATAGAAGCTCTTAATAGAGAGTTGAAGCAGAAGAAAATTGATGAATACAGATCTCAATACTGGGGAGTTAAGAATAATTCAGTAGAAGAAAAAGCTACTACATCACCAGCTTCTGAAGCTATATCTTCTACTAGCACAACTGCTTCTTATGATTATGCAAGACAAGAGTCTATGGCTAAAAAATTCCAAGCAGAAAAACCGAGAGGTATTGAGTACGAAGAAAAATTATATACAAATGATGTAGATGAATACTTTGTAACAGAAGATGCGCCTCTAACATTTGGAGAATATAAGACTCAAGATAGAGGATATAGACCAGTATCTAGAACAACAATTGAAGAGAAGCAAAAGAAATTAGACGCTATTTTTGATAAGTATTCTAATGTGAAGATACCTAGAAAAAACACAACAGAATATGTACAACAAAAAATAACATCTCCAGTGAGAGTAGATAAATATAAACCAACTCAAGTGGTTTCTGCTATTTACGGTACATCTAGACCAGCACCAGCGGAAGCAACGAAGGTAGCTAAGGATGTAAAAGCTGCAGCATCAGCTATCTCTACACCTAAAGCTAAAGCAGCAAAGAATAATTATTTTCAAGAGATAGCTTCTAAAGAAGAGCAATCTTGGAACTTAGATTTGGCACCAAGAGTGCAAAAAAATAAAAAATCTAAGAAGAAATAGAGTTTGAGAAAAGATCAGTAGTTAATATTAACTGCTGGTCTTTTTGATATAGTAAAGCTACAAAAATTTAAGAATATAAAAATAATGTATTATTTTCAAAAAATATATACACTTTTTGATGTCTACTATGATAGTATTTATTAATAAAAAATAGGAAAATTAACGTGTTAGTAATGTATCATTATAATACTATGAAATATTCTTCTACTCTTTTTGTTAATTAGTTTGAAACTAAATATTAGGCTTGCTATAGTGGTTATAAAAATTGTATAATGAATACAATAAAATAAAATCATTTATCGAAGGAGGGATCAAATTTTTTTCTTGAATGAAAATTTATTTAAAATAGAAAAACGTTGATATTAATGGTTTTGTTAAGTTACAGGAATTTACTTGGAAAATAGAAAAACGTTGATATTAATGGTTTTGTTAAGTTAAATAAATTTACTTGAAAAAAAAGAATTATGAATAATGAAGATATTGAAAAACTAAAAAAAATTATTGCTAATCACGAAGATGAAGTAATAGAATATAAAATGAATAACGAAGATCAAGAACGTATTGGTAGATATGTTTCAGCTTTAGCAAATTCGTCGGCTTTATTGCAAAAAGAGCATGCCTATATGATATGGGGGATAAAAGATGATACTAAAGAAATTGTAGGAACAACCTTTCATCCTAAAACTCTAAAAAGAGGTGGAGGAGAACCTTTTATAACTTGGTTAGAGAGGATGATTTCTCCAAGAATAAATATACATTTTGAAGAATATGACATAGAAGGTAAACATGTTGTAGTGCTGGTTATTTTAATGAATGCAGGAAGTCCGTTAGAATTTGATGGGAAGAGATATATACGAAGTGGCTCATCTGTTAAAAACTTATCTGAATATAAAGAAAAAGAAAGAGAATTATGGAAATCTTTTGAAGCAAGAAGTTTCGAAAAAGAATTTGCAAAAACAAATTGTTCGTTTGCAGAAGTACATAATCTATTAGATTTAGAAGTTTATAAAAAAATGTTAGAATATGGTGAAATTTCAGAAAAAAACCTTATAAGCAATATGATTAGAGACGGTATTATAGAACGGTCAGGGGAAGTTTATAATATAACTAATTTAGGAGCATTTACATTTTCTAAAAATTTAGATACTTTTGAAGGATTGAAATCTAAATCATTGAGAATAATACGATATAAGGGTAATAATAAGTTGGCTACATTAGTTGATGAAACGTTAAGTACAGGGATAGCTGTAGGTTTTGAATGGGTGTTGAAATGTATTAAAGATAATTTACCTAAAAATCCTGAAATTTTAAAAGAAGGAGGACAAATAATTTCGGAAACAGATTTTCCTCTCTTAGTAATTAGAGAAATAGTGGCCAATCAGGTTGTACACCAGGATTTTTCTATAAAAGGCTCTTCACCTATGATTGAAATTTTTGATAACAGAGTAGTTTTTACGAACCCGGGAGCCCCTTTAAATAAACCGGAAAGATTACTAGATTTACCTCCTTATTCTAGAAATGAAACATTAGCTGATTTGTTTAGAAAAATGCATCTGGTAGAATCGAGAGGAAGTGGTATTGATAAGGTAGTGATTACCCTTGAAATGGAAAATCTTCCGGCTCCAGATATATCTTCTGAGGGAGATTTTACTACAGTTACACTTTTTGCAAGAAGAAATATACAAGATTTAGATGATAGAGAAAAGATCAATACTATATTTTATCATGCAGCGAGATTGTATATTGAAAAAGACTATATGACGAACAGAAGTATAAGGGCTAGATTTGGTTTGAGTCCGAAACAATCTTCAATTGCTTCGAAATTAATTTCACTAGCATTAAATAGTGGAAAAATAAAGATATATGATGAAAATGCAGGTAATAAACATAAAAAGTATATACCGTATTGGGGGTTAGGTTATAATGAATAAACCTTCTAAAAATTTAATTTTCACAAAAAAGAGACTAGAAAAATGAGTTTTTAAGTGAGGTATTTAGTTATTTAATTTACAAGGGGAAGTCCATTTTAATTTGGGTATATTATAATTTTAAAGAAGAATAAAAGCCAAGATACTTAATATCTTGGCTTTTTCTTTATATTCGTTTGTATAAATCTATGAATTCTCTAGAGAGAGTTCTAAAAACTTCTGTAGACATAAGCTGATCTTCGGAATGAATAAGAAGTAAATCTATATCTAATTTTTCCCCACTAGCCATTCTAGTTAATAATTCTTGATGTACTTTATGGCCACGGTTGAAAGCTAAATCTCCTTCTGAACACAAGGCTTCAGCTTCTTCAAATTTTGATTCTTTAGCCTTAGATATTGCGGACATATATTTAGATTTAGCTTCTCCGACGTGAGCGATTAACTTCATTGAAGTAAGTTTCATTATTTTTTAGCTAATTTTAATGCGTATTCAGTAACTGCAAGTCCATCAAGATTTGCGTAAGCTTCAGTTGAAATGACTTCTACAGGAACTGTAGTTAATTTTGATATAGCATCTCTTTCGAACGCTACTTGTGGAGCAAGTAGCACTACATCTGCACTTGAAATGTTGTCAGTGACATTTGCAACAGTGCTAGATTTAACTTCACAAATATTCCCTTTTTTTTCAGCTTCTTCTTTCACGTGATTTAGTAATACAGTATTAGAAATTCCTGCGTTACATACTAAAAGTATTTTTACCATAAATTATCTCCTTTGTAATAAATTATTTAGCTAATCCCCAAGGTGAGAATAATACATACGTAGCAAGCATTGCGATTATAACGGCAGCACTAACGATGTGACGGTGCTTCCAAGGTTTTAAATCAAGTCCGCTATTAAATTCTTCAAAGTTAAATGCTTTAGTTGTAGAGTACTTACTGAATCCTAATAGTACAAGTAAGTCTAGGAAGAATAATCCACTTAGTACATATAAGAAGTGAATATCAGCAAGGAATACTTTAGATAATCCGTAAAGAACGATGTGAACTAAGAAAGTAACTTTAGCTCCTAAACTAGAAACACGTTTAACAAAGAATCCTGCTAAGATTAGAACAAGAAGTGGCATGTTGTAGATACCATTGAATTCTTGAACAACTTGATATAATCCTTGTGGGAATAATGCGATTAGTGGAGCGATTAGAGTAACTGCAGCTCCTATAATGATTGTAACTGTACGACCTGTTTTTGCAACTTGTTTAGATGTTTTGTTAGCTCCGAAAATTGGTTTGTATAAGTCTAATGTAAATAATGTTGCTGTAGAACTTAGTGATCCTACGAATGAAGATAGGATTGCTCCGAAAATTACTGCACCGAATATTCCTAGAGCCCACTCAGGTAAAATATGAGTGATCAATGTAGGGTAAGCAGAGTCAGGGTTAGTTATTTGATCTCCAACCATATTATATGCTAAGATTCCTGGGAATACAAGGAATAATGCACCGAAGATTTTGAAGAATCCAACTATAAGAGCACCTTTTTGTGCTTCTTTTAAGTTTTTACCAGCAAGTGCTTTTTGAACGATCATTTGGTTAGTACACCAGAAGAATAGGTTATTGAACATCATACCTAGGAATAGTGTAGGCCATGGAACGATTGGAGAATCAATAGCTCCGATAGCATTAAGTTTTTCAGGGCTATGTTCAACTACATAATTTAAACCTCCAAAGAAACTACCATTACCTAACATGATAAGTCCGATGACTGGTATAGAAAGTCCTCCAACAATTAATCCAAATCCATAAACTATATCACTGTAGGCTCCTAATCTCATTCCACCTAAGAATAAGTAAAGAATACCGATTGTTCCTATAAAGAATGAAATAAGTACTATAGATGCACTTGTAGAAATTCCTAATAATTTATCAACTTTGAATATTTGGTTGAATACTAAAGCACCAGAGTAAAGTACAACTGGTAAGAATGAAATAACATAAGCGAAAATGAATAGAACAGAAACAATTCGCTTAGTCATAGTATCGTAGCGTACTTCTATGAAGTCTGATACAGTGTTTATACCATATTTGAAGTATCTTGGTAAGAATACTAATGCTAGAAGAACACAGGCAAGACCAGATGTAACTTCCCAAGCCATTGTTTCCATACCAACTCTAAATGATTGAGCGTTTTGACCAACTATTTGTTCGGTAGATAAGTTAGTCATAATAATAGTAGAAGCGATAGCAAATCCTCCTAAACTTCGACCGCCAAGGAAATAACCCTCTTCGTTAGTTGAATCGACAGCTCTACTTTTTTTGTAAGCGAATAGAGCTACTCCTACTATAATTGTGATAAATGAAATTATAGAAAACAGACCCATATTTATAATCCTCCTTTTTAATATTTAATTTAGTGGTTTGATTATATTTAACCAAAACTTAACCAAATAAATATGGTTTTTCTTATCTTCAAGTAAATAATATACTAAAAAAATAAAATGTCAACGCTTTCTTAAAAGTTTTTTATTTTTTTGTAAATAGGTGTTTTTTGCTTTCATATATAGATGCTTCTTTATTAGTGTTGTAATAATAATGTTTGTGGTGGGATTCAATAAAAGATAAAGTAAATAAAAATAAAAGTTGACAACGCTTTAGTGGGTAATATATAATAAAGTATAAGTTAAGCAAAAGTTACTCAAAAGAGAATTAAAATAAGGAGGTAAGTATATGTCTTACGAAGTAACGAGAATTAAATATGGTATTGCCCCTATTGGATGGAGAAATGATGATATTCCAGAGATAGGAAAAGAAAATACCTATAAACAAATATTAAGTGATGCTAAATTGGTAGGTTTTGAAGGAACTGAAGTTGGGGGATGTTATCCGACAGATCCTGTAGAATTAAATAAAGAATTATCTTTAAGGAATATGAGGATAGCTGCACAGTGGTTTAGTGGATATTTAATTGATAAAGGATTAGAGAACACTAAAGAAGAGTTTATAAAACATTGTGATTTCCTACAAGCAGTAGGGGCTGATGTTGCTGTATATTCTGAACAAAGTGGAAGTATTCAAGGTTTGAGAGATGTTTGTGTATATACAGAAAAACCGATATATACTGAAGAAGAGTTTAAAATCCTAGCTGAAGGTCTAAATATTTTAGGAGAAATCGCTAATGAACGTGGATTGAAATTGTGCTATCACCATCACATGGGAACAGGTATCCAAACATTCGAAGAAACAAAAAAATTAATGGATCTTACAGAACCTGATAAAGTCTATCTATTATATGATACAGGACATATTTATGTTTCAGATAAAGAATATATGAAGTTGTTGACGGAGTTGAAAGATAGAATAGGGCATGTTCATTTTAAAGATGTAAGGAAAGAAAAATTAGAGGAAGCAGAAAAGGGGAATATGAGTTTTTTAAATTCCTTCTTACATGGAATATTCACTGTCCCTGGTGATGGATGTATTGATTATCAAGAAGTCTATGATTTCTTACTAGAGATAGGATATAGTGGATGGATAGTAGTAGAAGCAGAACAAGACCCAGAGATTGCGAATCCTTTAGAATATGCTATAAAAGGGTTTAATTATATGCAAGGATTAAGAAAATATAACTAATTACAATAAAAAACATAAAGGAGATTTTAAAATGATCAGAGTAGGAATAGTAGGTTTAGGTAAAATTGGAGAAGATCATTTAAACAGAATTCAAAATAGAGTTTCTGGTATGGAGGTTACAGGAGTATATGATATAGTAGAGAACAAAGGTAAAGATTTAATTAAAAAATATAATCTTAATGCTGAAGATTTTTCTTCATACCAAGATTTAGTAGCTAGTGATAATGTTGATTTAGTTGTAGTAACAGCCATTAATCAATTACACGCAGAAGTAGCAATAGCTGCGCTTAATAATAACAAATATGTCTTTGTTGAGAAACCACTTGCTATGACAGAAGAAGAGTGTTTAGAGGTTCTTAGAGCAGAGGAAAAAACTGGTAAGAGAATGCTTCAAGTAGGGTTTATGAGAAGATATGATCCAGGATATATTAAATTAAAAGAATATATTGATAATGGAGAAATAGGTAAGCCGTTAATGCTTCACTGCCGTCACTATAATACATATTTATCTCAACCTAAAAATTATGTTAGTTCACAAGCTATAGTAGAAACATTCATACATGAGATAGAAATTGTGCACTGGTTACTAGGAGAAGAATATAAAACTGCAAAAGTATATTTCCCTAGAAGAGCTGCAGTTACAGAAGAGTATGATACACCATTACAAGATCCTCAACTTATTGTTTTAGAAACAGAATCGGGTGTAAATATTGTTACAGAAGTTTTTGTAAATGCTTATGGATATGATATTCATTGTGATGTAGTAGGAGAGTTAGGAATGGCTCAATTACCAGCGGTTCCTAGTGTAGTATTAAGTAAAGGTGCTAAGAGAAGTACAGATATTTTAACAGATTGGAAAGAAAGATTTATAGCTGCTTATGATGTTGAGTTCCAAGATATAGCTGATAGATTAAATAATGGTTTAGAGTTAGCAGGACCAAGTACATGGGATGGTTATACTGCTGCAGTCACAGCTGACGCTTGTATTAAGTCGCAAGAAACAGGAAAAACAGAAGAAATCAAGTTAATAGAGAAACCAGAATTCTACAAAAATTTCAAATAAAATTAATTCTCATGAGGGGGAATAGCTTATGCTAAAGGTAGGAGTCGTAGGTCTAGGAAGAATGGGTTCTACTCATATTAATAATTTGAAAAAAATTTCTGATGTTAAACTAACAGCTGTGTGCAGTGTTGTTGAATCGGAGCTAGAATATTACAGGAGTAATGGTATTGAAGGGTATACTTCGTTTGAAGAAATGATTGATAATGCCGGTTTAGATATGGTTATTATAGCGGCATCTGCAGAAGACAGACCTACTATGGTTAGATATGCAATAGACAAGGGAGTTCATACATTTGCAGAAAAACCGCTAGGTATAAGAGTAGAAGATATCGAAAGAATACTTGATGTTGATGATAAAAATGTTAAATTTCAAGTAGGATTTATGAGAAGATTTGATGAAGATTACGCTTATGCTAAAGAAATTATTGATAGTGGAAGTATTGGAGAAATAACTTATATCAGAGCCTATGGAATAGATCCTGCAGATGGTTTAGAATCATTTGTAAAATTTGCCAAAAACAGCAACAGTGGTGGTATATACCATGATATGGCTATACATGATGTAGATGCGATAAGGTGGTTAACTGGTAGAGAATTCAAACAAGTTTGGGCTTTTGGTTCGAATTTTGCTAAAAAAGAACTAGACGAAGTTGGAGAGTTGGAGACTGGTATTGTTCAAGGTGTTATGGATAATAATATAATGGTACATTTAGTAGCAGGAAGAAATGCTCCGCATGGATATCAAGTAGAAACAGAAATTATGGGAACCAAAGGGTGGATAAGAATTGCTCCAGTTCCAGAGAAAAATTTGGTAACTATATATGATTCGTCTGGAGTAAGAAGAGAATGTTCAAGAAATTTCCCGGAAAGATTTGAAAAGGCGTTTATAAGTGAAATATCTGATTTTGTGAAATGTATAAAAGAGGATTTAAAGCCAAAAGTTACTGCCAAAGATGCATTAGTGGCAACTAAAGTATGTTTAAAATGTAAAGAATCATTAGAAAAAAATACAATTATAGAAATCTAATGAAATCAATGGAGTAAAAGTGAACTTTTGCTCCATTGATTTATTATAGAATAAAACTAAGGAGGTAGTATATGAAATCGAAAAGAATAGATGCAGTCGAGAAATATATACATAAGAAAAAGAAAGTATCATTAAAAGAATTAGAAAAAAACTTTGATTTGTCTATGAATACTGTTAGAAGATATGTGAAAACTTTGTTAGATAAAGGAAATATAATTAAAGTATATGGTGGAGTAGAATCTATTAGAGATTTAGATGAAGAAGAAGTATTAGTAGATGTTAATAAGAGAAATATATTAAATATTACCCAGAAAAAAATAATTGCAGAAAAAGCAGCAAAATATATAGATGATGGAGACAGGATATATATAGATTCTGGAACTACAACTGCATGGATTTTAGATTATGTTGACAAAAATATAAATTTAACGATAATAACTAATAATTTAGATGTAATTAACAAAGCTGCTAAGTTACCTAATGTTAATATCATATTAAGTGGAAATAATTATAGGAAAAGAATAAATGCTTTTGTTAAATTAGGAAATCATACAGTATTAGATAAAATAAATATACATAAATCTTTTATGGCTGCGTCAAGTGTTACAAAAGATAGTGGGGTCATGAATAATACTGTAGAAGAATATGAATTAAAGAGTAATGTAATTAGTAAATGTTTAGTTAATTATTTGTTGGTCGACGAAAGCAAATTTAATAATAGTGGTTTTATAAAATATGCAGAAGTAGAAGATTTTAAAGCTATAATAACAACTGCAATGGAAGATGTTGCATTGAAGGATTATCTAGAGTTTAAGGGTGTAGAAGTAATAGAGGTAAGGTAAATTTTCGCAACAAAAAGAAAGGGTTGCCAAAAAATGAAAACGGTGTTATAATATAATCAAAAGTTAACAATAATATAACCAAACAGGAGGGAAATATGAGTACAATTAGACTAACTGCAGCTCAAGCTTTAATAAGATTTATAGAAAATCAATATATTTCTTTTGATGGTAAAGAAGATAAATTTGTAGAAGGGATATTTAGTATTTTCGGTCATGGTAATGTGCTGGGTATAGGTCAAGCATTGCAGGATGAAGAATATACTTTAAAAATTTATCAAGGTAAAAATGAACAAGCAATGGCGTTGGCTGCTATGGGATTTGCAAAACAGAAGAAAAGAAGAAAAATAATGGCTTGTACAAGTTCAGTGGGGCCAGGAGCAGCTAATTTTGTAACTGCGGCAGCAACTGCGTTAGCAAATAATATACCGTTACTTTTAATTCCAGGAGAAACTTTTGCGTCTAGGCAACCGGATCCAGTTTTACAGCAGTTTGAACAAGAACATGATTTAACATTAACAACGAATGATACGCTTAGACCGGTTTCTAGATTTTGGGACAGAATAACTAGACCAGAGCAACTAATGTCTAGTTTAATAAAAGCTTTTGAAATATTAACAAACCCAGAAAGAACAGGACCAGTAACGATCTGTATATCTCAAGATGTTGAGGGAGAAGCATATGACTATCCTGTAGAATTTTTCAAAAAGAGAGTTCACTATGTAGATAGAAAGAGAGCTAGTGAGAGAGAATTAGAAGATGCTGAAAAATTAATTAGAGAATCTAAAAGACCTGTACTTCTTGTGGGTGGAGGTGCTAAGTATTCTGAAGCTAGAGAAGAATTAGAAAAAATATCGCTTGAGTATAATATTCCTTTAGTGGAAACACATGCAGGAAAATCTACGTTACTACATGATTTTAAAAATTACTTAGGTGGTAATGGAATACTAGGAACTAGTTCAGCTAATAAAGTTGTTCAATCAGCAGATCTAGTTATCGGATTAGGGACTAGGTATACAGACTTTACAACAGGATCAAAAACACAGTTTTCTAACAATGCTAAGTTTTTAAATGTAAATCTTAGCAGAATGCAGACGTATAAACTTGATGCTTTAGCAGTAGTTGCTGATATTAAGGAATTTTTAAAGGAAATAACGCCTAGATTATCAGGATATAAGACAAGTTATACAGAATTAGAAGATTTGAAAAAAGAGTGGCTTGAAGAAAGAGAAAGGTTGGCTACTGTAGAGTTCAGCGAGGAAGGTTTTAAGGCTGAAGTTGATGGGCATTTTGATCAAGAAATTTTTAATGAATATGTAGATTCTTTAGGGACTAAACTTACTCAAAGTAGTGTAATAGCAAATCTTAATGATTTGATAGGAGATACTGGTGTTATGGTAGCGGCAGCAGGTTCTATTCCTGGAGATGTTCAGAAATTATGGAATTCTTATAGCTTGAATTCATACAATATGGAATATGGATATTCTTGTATGGGATATGAAGTTAACGGAGCTCTAGGTGTTAAAATGGCAGAACCTGATAGAGAAGTATATGCTCTAACAGGGGATGGAAGTTTTAATATGCTTCATTCTGAATTATTAACATCAATTCAATATGGATATAAGATAAATGTTATTTTATTAGATAACTCTGGATTTGGATGTATAAATAATCTTCAAATGGAGAATGGAAGTGACACATTCTACTGTGAATTTAGAGATAAAGATAATAAAGTTATGAATGTTGATTATGCTACTGTTGCTAAAGGATATGGTGCTAACACATATAAAGTAACAACATTAGAAGAATTAAAAAATGCATTAGAAGAAAGTAGAAAATCAGATAAATCTACACTGATTGATATCAAGGTATTACCGAAAACAATGACAACAGGATATAATACTTGGTGGAATGTGGGTGTTTCAAGTAATTCTAATAAAAAAGAAGTATTAGAGGCTTACAACAGAAAAGAAGAAAAATTAAGTACGGCAAGAAAATACTAAGGAGGTTAATATGTTATTTGAAAATGAAAATAAAAATTTAGATGTAATTTGTGTAGGAAGAGCTACTATAGATTTAAATCCAAATGAAATGAATAGAACACTAGACAAAGTGAAATCATTTAACATGTACCTAGGAGGCTCTCCCGCTAATCTTTCTATAGGATTATCAAGGTTAGGGAATAGGGTTGGATTTATTGGAAGAGTATCTGATGATCAGTTTGGGGATTTTATTACAAGTAAATTGTCTTCTGAAGGTGTAGATGTTTCGAAAATAGTTAGAACTAAAGGAAGAGAAAATTTAGGGTTAACATTTACTGAAATGAAATCTGAAACGGAATCTAGTATATTAATGTATAGAAATAATGCAGCAGACTTATCATTGCATGTTGATGATATTGATGAAGAGTACATTAAATCTTCTAAAATAATTTTAATTTCAGGAACTTCATTATCAGCTTCACCTTCAAGAGAAGCGGTTTTAAAAACGCTTATGCTTGCTAAAAAACACAATGTAACAGTTGTTTTTGATGTTGATTATAGAGAATATAGTTGGGCCAATAAAGATGAGATTAGTATTTATTATAGTGTTGTTGCCAGAGATTCGGATATTATAATAGGATCTAGAGAAGAGTTAGAACTTACAGGATCTATCTTAAATCAAAGTGATTTAACAGATAAAGAAATAGCAAATTATTGGTTAGAAAAAAATTCTAAAGTAGTTGTAATAAAACATGGTAAAAAAGGGTCGGTAGCCTTTTCTAAAGAAGGAGAAGAATACTCAACACCTTCATATCCAGCTAAAGTGCTTAAATCTTTTGGTGGAGGAGATGCGCACGGGTCAGCCTTTTTAACATGTTTATTAAAAGGAGAAAGTTTAGAAAAAGCACTGCATTATGCTAGTGCTGCAGCCTCGATAAATATAGGTAGTCATTCATCATCAGAAAACTTACCTACATTCGAAGCTATAGAAGAAGCGGTAATCAAAGCAAATATTTTTAAAGGAGAATAGTTTATATGAAAATTTTAAAAAATTATATTAATGGAGAATGGGTTGAAAGTAAGAGTACAGATATACTGGATGTTACGAATCCTGCAACTGAGGAGGTAATTGCAAGAGTACCACTATCAACAAAAGATGAATTAGAATATGCAGCAGAAGTTGCAGCAGAAACGTTCAAAACTTGGAGTAAAACTTCAATTCTAAAGAGAACGAAATTACTATTTAAATTACAAAATATTTTGGAAGAAAATAAAGAAGAATTAGCTAGACTTATTACTTTAGAGCATGGTAAAAATCTTACAGAAGCTCTTGGAGAAGTAGGTAGAGGAATTGAAAATGTTGAGAGTGCAGCAGGTTTAGTTCATAATTATATGGGAGATTCGTTAGCATCAGTGGCTACGGATGTAGAAGTAAGTAATTACAGATATCCTGTAGGGGTAATCGGGTGCATAACTCCATTTAACTTCCCGATGATGGTTCCGTTTTGGATGTTCCCAGTGGCATTAGCAGCAGGAAATACAGTTGTATTAAAACCTTCTGAGAAAACACCTTTATTAATTGAAAAAATAATTGATTTTGTAGAACAAGCAGGATTCCCAAAAGGTGTATTAAACGTTGTCTTTGGAGCTAAAGATGTAGTAAATGGAATTATTGAAAGTAAAAATATTAAAGGTATATCGTTTGTAGGAAGTGAGCCGGTAGGAAGATATATTTATCAAGAAGGATCTAAACATCTTAAGAGAGTTCAAGCTTTAACTGGAGCTAAAAATCACTTAATAGTATTAAATGATGCTGATTTAGATGATGCTATGCCTAAGATTATTGGAGGAGCGTTTGGATCAGCGGGAGAAAGATGTATGGCAGCTGCAGTAATAGCTGTAGAGGAAGGGATAGCTGATAAATTTGTTGCTAGATTAAAAGAAGAATCAGATAAAATTACTATCGGAGATGCTCTTGCTGAAGATGTATTTTTAGGACCAGTAATTGATAAAGCAGCCCAAGAAAGAATATTTGGATATATAGGAAAAGGTATAGAAGAAGGTGCAACTTTAATTAGAGATGGTAGAGAAGGAATTCCGGAAAAAGGATATTTTGTTGGGCCAACTATATTTGATAATGTTGATCCAGAAAAAACGATTTGGAAAGATGAAATATTTGCACCAGTTGTATCTGTAGTAAGAGTTAAGGGGCTGAGAGAAGCTGTAGATTTAGCAAATAAATCTAGATTTGCAAATGGAGCGTGCTTATTTACTAATAGTGCAAGTGCGGTGAGATACTTCAGAGAAAATATCGATGCAGGAATGTTAGGTATAAACTTAGGAGTACCAGCGCCTATTGCGTGGTTCCCGTTTTCAGGATGGAAAGATTCATTCTACGGAACATTACACTGCAACGGTAAAGATGCTTTAGAATTCTATACTCATAAAAAAGTAGTAACAGCTCAATATCGCACAAATAAATTCTAGGAGAAAAACTATGTTTGAAAATCTAGATATAAAATATGGTAAAAATATTATATGTGATTCTGAATTTTATCCTGATATGTTAATGGATGTTAGTGTACATCTTTTGAAATCTGGAGAAGAGTTGGTTATTTCTTCTGGTGAGAAAGAAAGTGCAGTACTACTCTTGACAGGGAAAGTAGAATTGAAATTTTTAAATGAAAAACATCTTGTTGAAAGAAAGGATATTTTTGAAGAAAAACCATATTGTGTCCATTTTTCTAAAAAAGATAAAGTTTTAGTTAAAGCCATTACAGATGTAGAAATCTTAGTTCAGCAAAAAGAAAATGATAAAGAGTTTGAACTAAAATACTATGGACAAGATGATGTGAATCAAATTGTTGCAGGGCAAGAAGAATATGATTCGACGTCTAAGAGAATAATAAGAACAATATTTGATTATTCAACAGCTCCATATTCTAATATGGTTCTAGGTGAAGTGTTGAGTTATACTGGAAGATGGAATAGTTATCCACCTCACCATCACCCTCAACCAGAGGTATATTTTTACAAATTTGATCATCCAAGTGGTTTCGGAGTTTCAGTTATAGGGGATGAGGCTGCTGTAATTAAGAATAATTCGGCATCATATATACCAGGAGGATTGGTTCATCCCCAAGCAACAGCTCCAGGGTACAGAATGTTTTATGTATGGATGATACCACATTTTGAAAATAATCCTTGGACTGAAAGAATATTTGAGGAAAAACATACTTGGTTACTAAAATAAAGTTATGAATATAATAACCTGCAATTATTTGCAGGTTATTATATTATTTTTTGTAAAGAGGTGCTATTTTTATGAAACATTCAAACGACTATCTTAAATTATTGGCTAAGCAATTTCCTAATAAAAATGCAGTTATTAGTGAGATTATAAATTTAGAATCAATCCTGGTTTTACCTAAAGGGACAGAGCATTTTATAAGTGATATTCATGGTGAATATGATGTATTCGACCATATTTTAAGAAATGGTTCTGGTGTGATAAAGGAAAAATTACGAGAAGTTTTTGGAAGTGACTTAAGTGAAGAGAGATTACGATTATTATCTACTGTTATTTATTATCCAGAAGAGAAATTAGTGTTATTAAGAAGTGAGTTGTCAAAAGATGGGTATAATTTTTTGAAAAAAGACTTGATTAGGCAACTTCTTGATGTTGTTCAAGTATCAGCTAGGAAATATACGAGATCTAAGACAAGGAAATTATTACCTAAAGAATATGCTTATATCATCGAAGAGTTGATTTACAAAATAGATTTTAATAAGGACAAGGAAACTTATTATGATAGGATTGTAGATTCAATTTTTGAATTGGGAGTTGAAGAAGATTTTATAGTGAAAGTAGCATATTCTATACAAAAACTGACGGTAAACCATCTTCATATTGTA
The DNA here is from genome assembly GCA_030529855.1 of Gemella sp. Lineage (GTDB taxonomy): Bacteria > Bacillota > Bacilli > Staphylococcales > Gemellaceae > Gemelliphila. The sequence continues at coordinate 6,204 of JAUMWC010000018.1, read as the reverse complement.
GGAGATATTTATGATAGAGGGCCTTTTCCGGATAAAATTATGGACAGATTGATGGACTATCATTCTGTTGATATTCAGTGGGGGAATCATGATATTTTATGGATTGGAGCTTCTTGTGGAGATTTGATTGCTATGGCTAATGTGCTTAGAATCTGTGCTAGATATGATAATTTAGATATTATTGAAGATAGATATGGTATTTCCTTAAGAAGTCTTGTTAACTTTAGTGATAAATTCTATGCAGAAGATGAGTGTAAAGAGTTTAGACCAAAGTTGGTTAGTGGTCAAGTTTATCAAGAGGAAGAAATTTTACAAATTGCGAGAATGCACAAGGCGATAGCGATAATTCAATTTAAATTGGAACATAGTGTTATTTCTAAACACCCTGAATTTAATATGGAATCTAGATTGCTGCTTGATAAAATAGATTTTGATAAGAAAGAAGTAGAAATTGCTGGTGTTTGTCATCCTATGCTTAGCTGTGATTTTCCTACAGTCGATAAAGAAAATCCATATCAGCTAACTAAGGAAGAAGAGGAGCTTATTTATAAATTAAGAGACTTGTTTGTAGCTAGTGATAAGCTTAAGAAACATATGAACTTTATGATAAATAAGGGAGCTATGTATAAGTTACATAATGGAAATCTTTTACTACATGGATGTATGCCTGTGGATAAAGATGGTAACTTCCAAGGTCTTGAGTATGGAGGTAAATATTATTCTGGAAAAGATCTGCTTACTTTCTTTGACGAGAAAATAAGAAAGACTTTTTATGGAAAAGAGCAAGAAGGAGATCCTATATTCTTGTATCTATGGCAAGGCTCTAATTCATCGCTTTTTGGTAAAAAGGATATGACTACTTTTGAAAGATATTTCCTGGGAAATAAAGATTTACACACAGAAGTGAAAAACGCTTATTATAAATTAAGAGAAGATGAAGTATTTGCGAAGAAATTACTTCTTGAATTTGGTCTTGATGAGACGGGACATATTATAAACGGACATACTCCTGTAAAAGCTGTTAAGGGAGAAGATCCGATAAAAGCTAATGGTCGTGTTATAGTTATAGATGGTGGAATGTCTAAGGCTTACAATAAGACGACAGGACATGGTGGATATACTTTAACCTATAATTCTTATGGACTGCAGCTTATGAAACATGATTTATTTGTTGATAAGGCAGATGCAATTAAAGTAGAGAAAGATATTATATCTACAAAACGAGTAGTAGATAGGGAACTGAGAAGAAAAAGAATTAAGGATACAGATGTAGGTAAAGAATTAATCCAGCAAATAGTGGTTCTTAAAGAATTATTACAAGCTTATCAAAATGGTGATATAGCAGAATTATAAAAAGAAGTTGAGAAAATTTTTCTCAACTTCTTTTTGTGTTCTATTCTTCTAAATCTAGAATCCAGTCAGTTAGATTATCAGCTTTTTTAGGTCCCATTGAATCTTGTTCGTATGTGTATACTGGAGATCCAGAAGCCTTGTGCTTAGCTAACATATCATTGATATAGTTCCAAGAAACTACGATTTGATCCCATTGAGAGAATAACATTCTATCTCCTTTGAAACATGCATCAAGTAATCTTTCATATGCTTCTGGAGTGTTAATTCTATTTTCTAAAATACAACTTTGACAGAAGTCCATTGATACTTCTTGTAAGTCTCTGTCTGTTCCTGGTTTTTTAGCATTGAATTTAAGGTAGATTCCCTCAGTTGGTTGTACTTTTATGATAAGCATGTTTTGAGGGGTACCATTTTCTGCCTTGAATTTTACAACGATTTGGCTTTCTCTTGTTGCCATTTTCTTACCTGTTCTGATAAAGAATGGAACGCCTTGCCATCTTTCGTTGTCAATTTCTACTTTTAGGGCTACGTATGTTTCAGTTTTAGAATTTTCAGCGATGTTAGCTTCTTGTAAGTAACCATCGTATTGTCCCATTACTAAAACATCTTCTACGTTTTCTACTGGTTTTAATGCTTTAAGAAGTTCTAATTGTTCTTCGTGCATAGTATCACCTGTAGGTTCTTCCATTGCTACAATTGATAAAACCTGTAGTAAGTGGTTTTGAAGCATATCTTTAGTTGCTCCTGATGTATCGTAGTAACCTGCACGAGTACCAACACCTACAGCTTCTGCTACTGTGATTTGAACACTATCGATAAAGTCTTTATTCCAAATTCCTTTGAAGATTGCATTGTTGAATCTTACAGAAAGGATGTTTTGAATCATTTCTTTACCAAGGTAGTGGTCGATGTGGTAGATTTCATCGTGACCGAAGAATTCTTCAAGTTTTGCATTAAGTGCAGTTGCATCTTCTAAGTCTGCTCCGAAAGGTTTTTCAACGATAACTTTTGCATTGTTTTCACTACAGTGTTTTCTTAGACCTTTACTTATTGTAAGGAATAGCTCGGGTGCTACTGCATAGTAGTAGACGTGTTCTGTTATTCCTTCTTGGTTGTAGAAGTCTTGTAGTCTAGCGTACTCATCTTCGTTAGAGATATCTATTTTGAAGTAAGTAATTCTTTTTGCGAATTCGTTGAAAATTTCTTCTTCGTATTTTTTACGAGAGTGTTCTTTCATCCAATCACGAGCTATAGCTACGTAATCTTCTGTAGTATAATCACGACGACCAAGCCCAATTATTTCAAAGTTGTCTTCTAATTTACCTAGTACATGAAGATTATACATAGCTGGAAGAAGTTTACGATATGTAAGATCTCCACTTCCACCAAATAGTGTTATAGCTTTTCTATTTTGCATTGTTTCCAACCCAGTCATAGTGGAAGAATCCATCTTTGTCTGTTCTTTCGAATGTGTGAGCACCGAAGTAGTCACGTTGGGCTTGGATTAAGTTTGCTCCTGAATCTGCTGTTGTAAGTACATCTAGGTATGTTAATGCTGATGACATAGATGTTACTGGTAGTGAGTTTTGGATAGCTAATACTACTAGTTCACGTAAGCTAGATTGGTTCTTCTTGATTACATCTTTGAAGAATGGGTCTAATAATAGGTTATCTAAAGCTGGGTTGTTTTCGTATGCTTCGATAATGTTTTGTAGTAATTTAGCTTGGATAATACATCCACCACGGAAAATTTTAGCGATTTGAGCGTAGTCAAATGTCCATCCGTATTCAGCTTCAGCTGCTTTTAATAGTTTGAATCCTTGTGCGTAAGAGATGATCTTAGCTGCGTATAGTGATTCTTTTACGATTTTGATTAAGTTTTCTCTGTCCTCTACTAATTTGTATGGATCACGTCCGAATTCTTTTTCAGCTAATACTCTTTCATCTTTGTTTGATGACATGTAACGAGCATTTAGTGATGAAGAAATTACTGAGATGTCGATTCCTAAGTCAACTGCTTGTTCAGTAGTCCATTTTCCAGTTCCTTTTTGTCCAGAACGGTCTAGGATTTTGTCTACTAGGAATCCTTGACCTTCAGGGTCTTTAACTTTGAAGATGTTAGCTGTGATTTCGATTAGGTATGATTCTAATTCTTCACCATTCCATTTTTCGAAAATGTTTTGTAATTCTTCGTTAGTGAATCCACCTAGGTGTTTTAATACTTTGTAAGCTTCAGAGATTAATTGCATATCTCCGTATTCAATTCCGTTGTGAACCATTTTCACATAGTGTCCAGCTCCACCTGTTGAAGTGTATGAACAACATGGAATATCATTAACTTTTGCTGAGATTGCTTCTAAAATTGGTCTGATTTCTTGGTAAGCTTCTTCGTTACCACCTGGCATCATAGCAGGTCCACGTCTAGCTCCTTCTTCTCCACCAGAGATACCGATTCCGAAGAAGTGGATGTTTTTCTCAGATAGGTAGTCGTATCTTCTTTGTGTGTCTTTGAAGAATGAGTTTCCACCATCGATAATGATATCTCCTTCTTCAACGTGCTCTAATAAGTTCTCGATAACTGCATCTACTGGAGCTCCAGCTTTAACCATGATGATGAATTTACGTGGTTTAACAAGACTTGCTACTAAGTCTTTTAAGTCTGCAATTCCTTCTACGTTTTCGTGTGGGTGATTTTTAACCATTTCTTCCATTACTGAAGTTGTACGGTTGTAAACTGCTACTTTGTATCCGTTATCTGCAATGTTTAACGCAAGGTTAGATCCCATTACTGATAGACCGATTACTGCTATATTATTGTGTGCCATAAGGTCCTCCCAAAAATTTCTTAATAAAAAAATTATATCATTAACTTTTTATAAAATAAAGGAATTGAGATGGAAGGATATTTTTTTAGCAGAGTTTATAATTGGAAGTGTGTTTTTATTTTTAATACAGATTAGATTGTGAAAATATAACAGATTATTATTTTCAGTATTTTCAACATTTGGGAATTTATTAGAGTTACTCTATGTTGACTGTAGCAGATCTAATTTATACTTGAAATTATAACTTAATTTAGTATAATGAGTATATAAAAATATTTATCAATATCAAGGAGAGGGATTATGAAAAAAAATAATTCTTTAAAAGTTTTATCATCTTTAATAGGAGTTTCGGGGGCTATTTTATTAACTTCAAATTTAGTTCAAGCAGAAGAGGGGAGTAGTAATCAATCAGCTACTCAATCTACTGAGACAGTTGTTTCTGATAAAAATGAGGTAACTGCAGCTACTCAAAGCGTACCAACCATAGATGGTGCGACGACAACTCAAGAAACTGCAGGAATTAGTGAAGTCAATAATCCTAACATTAATTATATTAAGGTAGATGAGACATTACCTTTAACCAGTGAAACTTATAAAAGAAAAACAGCTACTGAATTGGCAACTATGGTTAGAGAAAAGAAGGTTACACCTGAAGAACTTGTGGAATTAGCTTTTGCTGAAATTGAAAAACAAGAAGCAGAGTTAAATGCGTTGATAACTGATAAAAAAGAGAATGGTTTAGTAGAAGCAAAGGCCAGAGCTTTAGAAGAAGCCAAGAATCTAGTAGATACTGGTCAGCCATTTTTAGGTGTTCCTCTGATTTTAAAAGGATTAGGACATGGTATTGCTGGTGGGGATGCGAGTAATGGTCTTTATTATAATGGAAACAACACATCAAGAGGAGATGGTACTTATACAAGAGATTTTAAAACTTTAGGATTTATACCTATCGCCCAGTCGAATTATCCTGAATATGGATATAGAAATAATACAAACTCATACCTATTTGGATCTTCTAGAAATCCTTGGGACCTATCTTTAAACTCTGGAGGTTCATCAGGAGGGTCAGCAGCTGCGATAGCTTCTGGTATGGTTCCAGTAGCATCGGCTAGTGATTCAGGTGGTTCTATTAGAATACCTGCTTCTTGGACGGGTCTTGTAGGTTATAAACCGAGCCGTTCAGCATTTAGAACGGAAAATACGTCTATAACTTCTCATTTTCCTATCACTAAATCAGTTGAAGATGCTATAACTTTATATAATTATTATAAAGAAAAACAGCTTAAAAACGACAGTGCTAATTTTAGTAAAGATACAAATTTAAAAGATTATAAAATAGCATATACAACAAAATCTCCTATGGGAACTGATGTTGACCCAGAGGCGGTGGAAGCTGTTCTGAATCAAGTTGGATTTTTGAAATCACAAGGATTTATAGTAGAGGAAGTTGAATTTCCGGTCAATGGTAGAGAACTTATGCGAGATTATACTTACACTATGATTGGGGGAGCAGTATCTTTACCTAGGAATGTGGATAAAACAAAGTTGGATCCTATAACTTATGGTATGGCAAGGGTAAGAGCTAATCTAACAGCGGCAAAACTTGGATTGCCACCGATTAGTTTGATTAAGTATGAAACGATAATGAGTGAATTTCATGAAAAATATCCAATTCTACTTACTCCTACCAATGCCCATATAGCAGATAAAGCAGAATCGTGGGGAATAACTGAAGAGGATAAGGAGAGGGTGCTAAATATTGATAGTTTACCACTAGCAGATCAAGTAAGGCTTATGGTAAATCAATGGGAGCCAATGTTAAGGAGAACTCCCTTCACACAGGTCTTTAATATTTCAGGTGGAGCATCAATAAGTTTACCAACTCATATATCAGATTCGTCTTTCCCGTTTGGTACAATGTACTCTGTAAAAAAAGGTGATGACAATATCTTATTAAATCTTGCTAAGTACCTTGAAGATAATAAACAGTTAATATTAAAGAGTGAAATAGCAAAAAAAATTCAAG
>JAUMWC010000032.1 GCA_030529855.1 Gemella sp. | reverse complement strand
TTAGCACCACGGCTGGCAACCTCACTCACGTTAGAACGTGTGCTTAAATCGAATTCTGATTTAGTAATTAGGGCAACAACTGGAACATTCTCTTCTATAAGAGCGATAGTTCCGTGTTTTAATTCACCACCAGCAAATCCTTCTGTTTGGATGTAAGAAACTTCTTTTAATTTAAGTGCTGCTTCGTTTGAAGAGTAGAAGTCAGCTCCACGCCCGATGTAGAAGGCGTTTCTTTCTGTGAATAGTTTTTCTGTTAAATCTTTAATTTCTTTAGTGTCATCTAAGATTGCTTCGATAGCTGTAGTTACTACTGATAATTCTTTTTCTAAGTCTAACTCAGGAGCGTGACCTAATTGTTTAGCTACTTCGTAAGCTAAGATAGAAAGAACTGCAATTTGAGAAGTGTAAGCTTTTGTAGAAGCTACTGCAATCTCAACACCTGCGTGTAGTAATAATGTGTAATCAGACTCACGGCTTAAAGTAGAAGCATCAACGTTAGTTAATACTAAAACTTTGTAGTCTGAGTTAAGTTCACGTATTTTTGTAAGAACTGCACGTAAGTCAGCTGTTTCTCCTGATTGTGATAGGAAGATGAACATTGGTTTTTTAGATAATAATGGAACGTTGTAAGCAAACTCTGAAGCCAGGTGTAATTCAGTTGGAATTCCTGCCCATTTTTCAAAGTATTCTTTAGACATTTGACCAGCGTTGTAAGATGTACCACATCCGATAACGTATAAACGGTCAGCACCTTTAACTGCATCAATAATTTCTTGATCCATTTTAACATCGTGTCCATCAAAGTATTCAGAAATAATGTTACGCATAGCGAATGCTTGTTCGTTAATTTCTTTAATCATGTAGTGGTCGTAAACACCTTTGTCGATTTCACCGTACTTAATGTTTGGAGTGAATGGGTTACGCTCAACAGAGTTTCCTTCTTTATCTTCGATTAGAACAGATTCAGCTTTAACTGTTACTAATTCTCCGTCGTTGATTTCTAGGAATTTGTCAGTGTATTTGATCATTGCTAATGCATCAGATCCGATGTAGTTACAGTCTTCTCCAAGACCTACTAATAATGGCGATTTGTTTTTAGCTACGTATAGAGTATCAGCATCTTCTCTATCGATTAAACATAAAGCGTATGATCCGTGTAATTTTGAAATAGTTTTTAAGAATGCCTCTTTAGTTGATAATCCTTCTTTAGCGAATACTTCTACTAATTGAACAACTACTTCTGTATCAGTTTCAGAAACCATTTCTTTACCTGAGAAGTATTCTGTTTTTAATTCAGCGAAGTTTTCGATAACTCCGTTGTGAACTAGGGTGAATCTTTCGTTAAATGATTGGTGAGGGTGAGAATTAGTTCTGTTAACTCCACCGTGAGTAGCCCAACGAGTATGCCCAATCCCGATGTTGAATACTAAATCTTCAGAAGTTAATTCTTCTAAGTTTTTGATACGTCCTACAGTTTTGATTACTTCAGTTTTTCCGTCAACAACTCCTGCAATACCACATGAGTCATACCCACGATATTCTAATGAGTTTAATCCATCGATTAAATATTGAACTCCATTTCCTTTACCTATAAATCCTACAATTCCACACATATTTTTTATCTCCTTGAATGTTAATTTTTTTAATACGAAAAAACCTGCCAACTTACAAATAAAGTGGGCAGGTCAAATAAGACTCTGAATATATCTCCATCTTTATTCATAAGTAAATAGAGGTTCTTTCAAACCTTAATTTTATATTTATGAATAGAGATGATAACAATTTTGTAGAAATTAATTCTTTTGTATGTTACCTTACGAAACTCTAAATTCCGAAAAAGCATCCGCCGAATTTTCGATAACTTTTTTCCTCGTCAACTAAGCTTAGTTTAATCTTTAAAACTTAGTTCGGGCGCTGTAATTATAAAAATAATACCTCTGATAAATTATAATCTAGAGGTATTATATCACGTGTTATAGTAGTTTGTAAATAATTAGAAAGTAACATATTTGTTACAAAATAATTATGCTGGTATATCGGTAGCGTTTTTAACTTCTTCTGGAAGGATAATTTCTGTAACTTTGTTGTGGTTAGATAAAGTTACGTTTGATTTAACTGATAAATCTCCTAATGAAGTAGATGTTAATATTAAATCAGCTTCTACTTTCTCTGCAAATAAAGTAGTTTTATCTACCATATACTTAACATTTGCTTGTTTATATTTTATGTTTTCTTCTTTAGGAATTCTTAAAGTTTTTGCATATTCTTCGGCTATAGATTGTAATTCAGTTCCATCTCCTGTGTAAGTAATCTCATATTTTCCATCTTTTTCGATAAGAGTTACTTTATCAGCTGAATTAAAAATCTTTATATAGGCATCAGAAGCTGATAGATTTGACGATGCCTTAATTTCTTCGAATAATTCTTTATTTTTAGTTTTGAACCAAGCTTCTCCGCCGGGCATTTGCATATAAATAGTGTCATCTTTTAAAAATGCTTTTGTCTTAACTATTTGTTTATCGTCAGCAGCCATATTTAAATCTATTTTCATACTAAGTGGTTCTAGAATACTAGTACCATCTAGAAGCAATTTCATAGAATTTATTCCATCTTGCGGTGTGCTTGGTGTAATAATTGTTTCAGACTTTAAATCAACACTTTTATACGTTTGGTTAATTTCGACAATTTTCTTTAGTAAATCTTCTTTGGGAAGACTTTGGCTTACATTTGTTTGTTTTTGTTGGTTGTTAGTTGTGTTATTACCAGTTGAACAAGCTGTAACAACTAGAGATGAAGCAAGTAATAGTGCTAGTAATTTTTTTGATTTTTTCATAGTTAAGCTCCTAGACTTTCGGCATCAATAGCGTATTGTGCTCCTTCTGGAAGTGTTATTTGAGATACTTGGTTTATATCTGTTATTTTTGATGAAGATTTAATAGTAATATGCTCAGAACCTTCTTTTAAAGATAAAGAAAAGTCTAAGTTTTCTACATTGAAATTTTCTTTAGATACAGTAAAGATTACTTGTCCTTGACTGTTAGAAAAGTTAGTAGGGATAGTTGCGTCTGATTTGTCAATAACTTTTAAAGCTACAAGTTTATCGGCAATAATTTTATAAACTTTCTCATCGATTTTGTCATAAGATATTTTATATTTTCCATTTTCTTCACTAACCTTGATATTATCATTTGTATCTTTGAATAATTCTTTTAATTCGAAGTATTCACTTATACCTTTGAATGGTGCAAGAGAAGATGTCATTTCAGCATTTTTAGTTTTAATCCAACCAGCTTGAGTAAGGGAAGGGATGTTGATGTATGTAGTATCATCTTTTTTGATAAAAGAAATATCACCATCCATTTTTTCGCTACCATCTATTGGTGGGATATTTACATATCCTTGCATACTTATATCTTGAGTTCCTATAATAGTAGGAGATTTTAGTTTTAATATCATAGTAAGTTCATGGTCAGAAAAAACAGTATTATTTTCAGCGTTAAAACTTTGTGCATTAGAGAAGTTATCGTAGAATTTTTTTACAATTTCTTCTTTGCTAAGTTCTTTGACTGTAGTAGTTGTTTCTACTTGTTTTGATGGTGTTGCTTCTGTTTTAGAGCAAGCAGTAAGAAGTAAACTCGCTGCTACTAAAGATGTTAGTAATTTTTTCATAAGAAAAACTCCTTTTATAGATTATATTTACAATAATTATACTATAAAAAGAAAAATATATGTATCAATATTATTACATCTGTTAATGAAATATTGATTTTTATGAAAATAGTATTTACAATAGTTAGTAAGAATAAGATTTTAGTAAATTAAATTAAAAAGGAACATTTTTATGTTAAAGGAAACTTTTTTTGAAGTTAAGAAAAACAGGTTATTAAAACAGGTAGTATTTCTAGTTGTAGGAACTCTTATATATTCAATTTATGCAGGTCTTTTAATACCTGCCAATAATTTGAGTGTTGGGGGAGCTTTAGGAATAGCTCTAGTTATTAATAAATTTACAGCTATAAAAGTTGGGACTATACAATTTTTATTAAATATACCTCTATTTTTCATAGCTTATAAATATATAGGTAAGAATTTTACAATGTTAACAGCTCTAGTTATTACGATTTCTTCTTATATAATTAATAATATTGGAACTATAATAACGCCGGTTGATTTAGGAGACAAGTTGGTTGCTAGTATTTTTGCAGGGATTATGTCTGCTGTTGCGATTTCTTGTTTTTTAATTGGAGGAGCATCTACTGGAGGAACAGAAATTACAGGGAAATTTTTTGTGAAGAAATTTGGAATGAATTTTCCTACAGTTTTCTTGGTGCAAGATATAATAATCTATATTATTATTTGGATAGTATTTGATATAAAATCAGTTATGTATGCCTTTGTATTAAGTTTTGTTCGTAATCAGACTATGAAAGGGATAGAAAAATTATTATCAGCTTACCTGCAGTGTACTATTATTGTTGATGAAACAGAAGCTCTGGTTCAGGCTATTAATGAAACACTTCATAGAGGATCTACTATTGTTGATGTAGAGGGTGGCTATACGCATAAAAAACATAGAATGATTATAGTAATTATTCAGCAAAATGAATTATATCTACTTAAGAAGATAGTGAATCAAACTTGCCCTAAGGCTTTCATTACTTTTAATAGTATAAATACAATTATGGGTAACTTTAAGGAACATTCATATAGATTATAGAAGTGATTTATGTCACTTCTTTTTATTATGCCAAGTTTTTGACTAAGTTAGACCTTTAAAGTATAATAAGTTAGTAAGAAAATTTAAGGAGGAAGAAAAATGAATTTAATTCCTACAGTTATTGAGCAAACTGCCCAAGGGGAAAGAGCTTACGACATTTATTCAAGATTATTAAAGGATAGAATAGTAATCCTAGGATCAGAGGTAAACTCACAAGTAGCCAACTCAATAGTGAGTCAGTTATTATTCCTAGAAGCACAAGATCCAGATAAGGAAATCTACTTTTACATTAACTCACCAGGAGGGTCTGTAACGGCAGGTTTTGCTATTTATGATACTATGCAACACATTAAGTGTGATGTAGTAACTATTTGTATGGGTATGGCTGCATCGATGGGAGCCTTCTTATTAGCAGGTGGTACTGTTGGTAAGAGATACTGTCTGCCACATGCAGAGGTAATGATTCACCAACCACTTGGTGGAGCTCAAGGTCAAGCTACAGAAATCGAAATTGCAGCTCGTCACATTTTAAGAACTAAGGCTAGATTAAACAAAAT
>JAUMWC010000017.1 GCA_030529855.1 Gemella sp. | reverse complement strand
CACCGCCCTTTCACGGCGGTAACACGGGTTCGAATCCCGTACGGGTCATCACTTTTGACAAGCAGTAATGCTTGTCTTTTTTTATGTAAATTTTAATGATACTTTTTTAGGATACCGATTAAAAATTTTTTGTAAATAATAAGTCTATTACAAAGCCATTCCTTTAGATTAATATAATTCTATTATAAAAAAATTGAGTGTCTATGCTTTTAAAAGATATTTCTAAATGATATAATAACTATATTGAAAAATTATTTCCGGGAAATAATTCTCGGACATTTTTCTTATATAGGGGGAGATGAAAATGAAAATTATTTACTTATCATTAACGGGTAATTGTAAAAGATTTTTGAGTTATACAGATGTAGAACAAGAAAATATAATTTCTATTAGTGATGTAGATAAGGTTAACTACCCATTCATACTAGTGACACCAACAATCGGTTTTGGTGACATTCCCCCAAAAGTTAGAGAATTTATGGATAAAAATCATACTTTTGCTGCTGGTGTAGCTGCTAGTGGTAATAGAAATTGGGGTAATAATTTTGCAGGGTCTGCAGATAAGATAAATGTACTTTATGGAACCCCAATTTTAATGAAGTTTGAACTTTTGGGAAATTCTTCGGACATAAAAAAATTTAATGAAATTTACAAGGAGTTAAGCGATGGCAGAGTATAGACACATAGAATTAAATAACCAGGTAACACAAAGAGATGAGACTGGGTTTTATAAACTATCTAAGGATAAAGAAGCTATCGCTGAGTTCCTAAGAGAAGTTGACGATAAAACTGTCAAGTTTAGCTCTGAGATGAAGAGATTAAAGTATTTAGTTGAAGAAAATTTCTACTACAATATTTTTAATCAGTATGTAGAAGAAGAAATTTTAGATTGTATAGAATTAGCTACTAACTATAAGTTTGAATTCCAATCTTATATGGCAGCTAGTAAGTTTTATAAAGACTATGCATTAAGAACTAATGATAAAAAGCAATATCTTGAGAACTTTAATCAGCACGTATTTATAGTTGCTATGTTTTTAGCTGGAGGAGATGTGTCTTTAGCTAAGGAATTAATTATTTCTATGCTTGAACAAAGATTACAACCAGCAACTCCTACATTTTTAAATGCTGGTCGTGCTAGACGTGGAGAGCTTGTTTCTTGTTTCTTATTAGAAGTTGGGGATTCATTGAATTCAATTAACTATATCGATTCTACAGCTAAGCAATTATCAAAAATTGGTGGAGGGGTTGCGATTAACCTTTCTAAATTAAGAGCTAGAGGTGAATCGATTAAAGGAATTAAAGGAGTAGCAAAAGGTGTTATTCCTGTAGCTAAATCTTTAGAGCAAGGTTTTGCTTATGCTGATCAATTAGGACAAAGACCAGGTGCAGGAGCTGTATATTTAAACATTTTCCACTATGATGTATTGGAATTTTTAGATACTAAAAAAGTAAATGCTGATGAAGAGTTACGTTTAGCAACTATTTCTACAGGGCTTGTAGTCCCATCTTTATTCTTTGATTTAGCTAAAGAAAATAAAGATTTTTATATGTTTGGACCACATTCAATTTGGGAAGAGTATGGATTAGTGTTAGATGATATTGATATTGCAGAACATTATGATAAATTTGTTGCCAATGAAAATGTTGTTAAGAGAAAATTCTCTGCAAGAGACATGTTGTCATTAATTGCATCTACACAATTACAATCTGGTTATCCATATTTAATGTTTAAAGATAATGCTAATAAGAACCATGCTCTTAGAGATATTGGGCAAGTAAAAATGTCTAATTTATGTACAGAAATTTTCCAATTGCAAGAAACTTCTATAATCAAAGATTATGGTGAAGGTGATATTATTAAACGTGATATTTCTTGTAATTTAGCATCATTAAACATAACAAACGTAATGGAGTCTAAGAAAATTAAAGAATCTGTTTACTCAGGTATGGATGCTTTAACGTTTGTTACAGATTCTACAAAAATAAAAAATGCACCTGGAGTAGTTAAAGCTAATGACGAGTTCCACTCAGTTGGATTAGGGGCTATGAATTTACATGGTTACCTTACTAAAAATCTAATTGCTTATGAATCGGAAGAAGCTAAAGATTTTGCTAATGTATTCTTTATGATGATGAACTACTATACATTAGAGCGTTCTATGCAAATTGCTAAGAAAAAAGGTGAGTCATTTAAAGATTTTGAAAAATCAGACTACTATAACGGAAGATATTTTGATAAATATGTAAATAATGACTATTTACCAGTAACTGATAAGGTAAAAGAATTATTTAAAGATATTTATGTACCTACAAGAGAAGATTGGGCTAGCTTGAAAAACAAGGTAAGAGAAAACGGTGTTTACCATGCTTATAGAATGGCGATAGCACCAACTCAGTCAATATCTTATGTACAAAATTCAACGTCGAGTGTGTTACCAATCGTAGACAAGATTGAGCGTCGTGCTTATGGAAATGCGGAAACATTTTATCCAATGCCTTACCTAAATGCACGTAACCAATGGTACTATAAATCAGCATTCACAATTGATCAAATGAAATTGATAGATTTAATGGCTGTAATTCAAGAACACATAGATCAAGGAATTTCAGTTATACTATTTGTAAATTCTGATGTATCTACACGTGAATTAGCTAGATACTATGTATATGCTCACCACAAGGGACTGAAGTCACTATACTACACAAGAAATAAACTATTATCAGTAGAAGAATGTACTTCATGTTCTATTTAAAATAAAAAAACTAGGGGATTAAAGATATGAAAGCTGTAAACTGGAATAAGCAAGATGACCTTACATTTATGTATTGGCGTCAAAATATAGCCCAATTTTGGGTAGATACTGAATTTAAAGTATCTAAAGATATCAAAAGTTGGACTGAAGACTTGAATGACTTAGAAAGAGATACTTATAAAAAAGTTCTTGCAGGATTAACAGGTCTTGATACCCAACAAGGAGATACTGGTATGCCTCTTGTTTCTCTTCATACAGAAGATATGAGGAAACAAGCAGTTTACAGCTTTATGGGGATGATGGAGCAAATTCATGCTAAGTCTTACTCAACAATCTTTACTTCTTTAATATCATCTAAAGAAACAGATTATCTATTAGATGAGTGGGTTCCTGCTAATAAAGAATTGCAATATAAAGCTGAAAAAATAAATAGCTACTATATGAAGTTATTTAAACCTCAAGTAGAGAAATACGATTTATATATGGCTCGAGTTGCATCTGTATTTTTAGAATCATATATATTTTATTCAGGTTTCTTCTATCCTTTATATTTAGCTGGACAAGGAAAACTTACTACATCAGGAGAAATAATTCGTAAAATATTATTAGATGAGACTATTCACGGTTCATTTACAGGGTTTGATGCTCAGGAAGTATTTCAAACTCTTACTAAAGAAGAACAAGAGAAAGCTGAAAAAGAAATGTATGAATTATTATTAGATTTATACAATAATGAAATAGCATATACAAAGAGTCTGTATGATCAAATTGATTTGACTGATCAAGTAATAGATTATATTGAGTATAATGCTAATAGAGCCTTAGCTAACTTAGGATACCCAGGATACTTTGAACACAAAGACCTTAACCCTATTATAGAAAATGCTATGGATACATCTACTAAGAACCACGACTTTTTCTCAGTTAAGGGTGATGGATATGTAGTTTCTATGAATGTAGAAGCTTTAGAAGATGATGATTTTATATTTGAATAGGAGAATATTGAAATATGAAAATTTTAATGGTAAGACATGGAGAAACGGATTACAATAAAAATCATCTAGTTCAGGGGCATATAGATATTCCTTTAAATGAAACGGGAATTCAGCAAGCTAAAGATGCCGCTAAAAAAATTCTTGAATATAATATTTCAGCTGCGTATTCAAGTCCTATGGGAAGAGCTTATGATACTTGTCGTTATATGTTAGATAATTCTGGAAATGAATCTGTTCAAATAGAAAAAGATTCAAGAGTTATTGAAAAGAACTATGGTAAGTTTGAAGGTGCTACTTATGTAGACTGGCACGCAGGTCAAGCAAGAGGGGATATCGACAGTGTAGAGCTAGATACAGCAATTGCTGAGAGAGTAGAAAACTTCTACAAGGAAATGTATAAAAAACATGCTGATGAAACTATACTAGTAGTTTGTCACGGAGCATGTACAAGAATATTCTTAGAATCAAAAAATCTAAGACCTAATACAGACTATATAAAAAATACTTCTGTAAATGAAATAGATTACGATGGAAAAGAGTTTGTTCTAAGAAAATACAATGTTTAATAAGAGTAGGGAACTACTCTTATTTTTTATGAAAAAATATTTTAATATGTTATAATATATTAGAAATAAATTGATTAGGAGAAATAAAATGGCAAGAGTAGAAAGTTTTGAACTAGACCACAATATAGTAAAAGCACCTTATGTAAGAAGAGCAGGAGCAGAAACACATGAGACAGGTGCAAAAATTAGTAAATTTGATTTAAGATTTATTCAACCAAATAAGGATGCATTTCCAACAGGAGCTATGCACACATTAGAACACTTATTAGCAATTAATATGCGTGATCATTTAGAGGGAATTATTGATATTTCACCAATGGGATGTAGAACAGGGTTCTATATGATTACTTGGGGAACTCCAAGTGTAGAAGAAGTAAGAGATGCTTTAGAAAAAGTTTTACACATCGTAGGGGAAACAGAAGTAGTACCAGCGACAACAGCAAAAGAATGTGGAAACTTTAGGGATCACTCATTATTTGCAGCTAAAATTTATGCTAGTGAAGTATTAGAGCAAGGAATCAGCCTTGACCCATTTGAAAGAATTCTGTAAGGAGTAATATATGATAACAGCAAAAAATATTATACTTGACCCACACGAAACATTAAGATTACGTTGTGAAGAAGTGAAATCACCAATATCACAAGAAGATAAAGAAATTTTACGTTCATTACTTGATTATGTAATTGCATCACAAGATGATGAATTAGTAGAAAAGTATGGACTTAAACCAGGAATTGGATTAGCTGCACCGCAAATTAACATAGCTAAAAGAATGATGGCGGTACACATTCCAGATGAAGAAAATCCAGAAAATACAGTATCTTACGCTTTATACAATCCGAAGATTATTTCTCACTCAGCAGCTAAGTGTTACTTGGCTGGTGGTGAAGGGTGTCTATCAATTGATAAAGAAATCAAAGGATATGTACCACGTTATTCAAAAATTAAAGTAGTAGGATACAATGAAAATGATGAGAAGGTAACTTTAGAATTAACAGACCTACCATCAATTTGTTTCCAACATGAGATTGATCATTTAAACGGAGTATTATTCTACGACCACATCAATAAGGAAAATCCATTTGATGTACCAGCAGAATACGAAAAGTTATAATAAATAAGTACTTGACAAAAAAAACTGGTGAGAGTACAATTAAAATAATTACATATAATATTTGGTATAGACATGTTTTAAAATATAAAAATTTTTAGAGAGGGTATGGTTGCTGAAAATACTTAATTTTGATTTTAAAATTCTACTATTTCTGCTTATTTTTGCAGGCCAGATAGAACTAAAGAGAGTCATAAGACTAAATTTAGGGTGGAACCACGATTAAACTCATCGTCCCTTGCATTTATTATTTATAAGTGCGAGGGATTTTTATATTTATTGGAGGAAGAAAGATGTTAGATATTAAATTAATTAGAACAGAAGCTGAATTTGTTAAAGAAAAAATTGCTAAGCGTGGAGATGACGCTGCGATTGTAGATACAATTTTAGATTTAGATAAAACTAGACGTGAGAACCTAATCAAGGTTGAAGATATGAAAGCATTACGTAACAAAACAAGTGAGCAAATCGCTGTTTTAAAACGTAATAAGGAAGATGCTAGTGGAGTTATCGCAGAAATGAAAAAACTTTCTGATGAAATAACAGAACTAGATAAAGAAGTTAAGGAAATTGATGAGAAATTATTAGATATCCTATCAAGAATACCAAACTTAATTTCAGATGAAACTCCAGTAGGAGCAGATGAAGAAGAAAACGTAGAAGTTCGTCGTGTTGGTGATTTACCAAACTTTGGATTTGAACCAAAAGCTCACTGGGATTTAGTTGACGAATTAGATATCGTTGACTTTGAAAGAGCTGCAAAAGTATCAGGTGCTAGATTTGCTTTCTACAAGGGAGCAGGAGCTTTATTAGAAAGAGCTTTAATCAACTTTATGATTGATACTCACGTTGTAGAGCACGGATACCAAGAAATGATGGTACCACAAATGGTTAACAGAAACTCATTATTTGGAACAGGACAATTCCCTAAATTCTTAGAAGATGTTTACACAATCGAGTCTGAAGGATTAACTCTTATCCCTACTGCTGAAGTACCATTAACAAACTACCACAACAATGAAATTTTAAGTGAAGAAGACTTACCAAAAGGGTTAACAGGATTCTCAATTTGTTTCCGTTCAGAAGCTGGTTCAGCAGGACGTGATACACGTGGATTAATCCGTATGCACCAATTTGATAAAGTAGAAATGGTAAGATTCGCTAAGCCAGAAGAATCATTTGAACAATTAGAATTAATGACTTCTCACGCAGAAAACATTCTTAAAAAATTAGAATTACCATACCGTGTTATAACTTTATGTACTGGAGATACAGGATTCTCTGCAGCTAAAACTTATGACATCGAAGTATGGTTACCAAGTTATGATGCATACAAAGAGATTTCTTCATGTTCTAACTGTACTGATTTCCAAGCAAGACGTGCCAACATCAGATTCAGAAGAGAAGAAACTGGTAAGTTAGAATTTGCTCACACATTAAACGGATCAGGACTAGCAGTTGGTCGTACAGTAGCAGCAATTATTGAAAACTACCAAAACGAAGATGGTTCAATCACAGTACCAGAAGTTTTAAGACCATACATGCGTGGTTTAGAAGTAATCAAAAAATAATAATCCATAATAAAAAAGATTAAACTTTTAAAGTTTAATCTTTTTTTGTTTTAAATATACTGTAATTTTCCTTTGAAGTCGTCTAGTGATTTATAACCTTTTTCTTTCATTATTGCTTGTAGTTCTTCAGTTACTCTATCGAAAATTTTTAATCCTTCTTTGTGGAGTTGTGTTCCGATTTGAACCATAGATGCTCCGCATAGGATATGTTCGAAAGCATCACGTCCGGTTAATACTCCACCAGTACCAATAATTGCTATGTCTTTATTTAATCTAGTGTATAGAGCGTGAACATTAGCTAGGGCAGTAGGTTTGATATACTCACCACCAATACCACCGAAACCATTTTTCGGATGTATTAGAGTGTGTTCATCTTCTATAATTAGTCCATTACCGATACTATTTACGCTATTAACAAAAGTTAATGGGAATTTATTTAATACTTCACAGATTTGATCAAAGTGAACAATATCAAAGTAAGGTGGTAATTTAACTCCAAGTGGTTTAGTAAAGTATTCAAATACATCACCTAATAATTTTTCAGTAGTTTCAAAATCGTAAGCAATCTGTGGTTTGCCAGGTACGTTAGGACAAGATAAGTTTAGTTCCACAAGACCTTTGAAAGAAGAATCTTGAACTTTCTTTAATAAGATATGTATTTCATCAGAAGAAAGTCCTGTTAGTGATAAGAATAGGGCAGGGTTATCTTCGTTTTTCTCTAACTCTAATACATAATCTAGGTAATAATCAAATCCTAAGTTAGGTAGTCCCATAGAATTGATACTTCCTAATTCAGTGTTCTTGTATCTTGGTTCAGGGTTTCCTGGGCGAACTTCTAATGTGCATGTCTTTGTAACGAATGTAGCGGCTTTAGAAGATAAAAGACCAGCAAGTTCATCTTTATCGTAACAGTGGACACCAGCAGCATTCATAAGACAATTATCAAAAGTGAAATTTCCAATTTTTGTTGAAGTAGGCATAACAAATCTCCTTTAAAACGAATAAGAATATAAATTGATAATATTTTATCATTTTATTGTTAGGAAATCAAGGTTGTTTAGATGAAAATATTTATAAAAATATATAAAAAACGAATCTTACCTTGTTTTATGTTATAATTATTTAAAATAAGTAGTTAGGAGTAGATTATGGAGAAAGATCAATTTGAATTACTATATAATGAAATCTCAAGTTTAAGACAAGTAGTAAATGAGATAGCAGACTATTTAAAATACAGAGATGGTAGAGAAATTTCATTTCATCTAAATTGCATTAATAGCGGGCTTGATGATAGGGAGACAAGTAGTTTGTTTTTATTTTATTCTAATGAAACGGAAAATAAGTCTTTATCTGAATTAGAAAGTCTTATAGAAAATCCAGACAACTTAATAGAGAGAAGTAGAATTTTTATTGATAAATTGGAGAATACACATGAAGAAAGCATAAAAACTATAATAAAAGCATTTGTTTACAATTATGCGATGAAAAATATCAATGATGAATTAAAAATAGAGTAAATATCTTTAAAAAGATGTTTACTCTATTTTTTATGAAATTATACTTACATATATTTTGTATACTGTGTGTAATTCTTTGTTAAGTTGATTTTCTATAAATTTTTGTTTTGATTTTAATATAATAGGGAGAGTTTGCACGGTGTATAATTGAACCGATATCTAAATTCTAATATCCTTAGATTAGAAGAATATGTATAAACTGAACATGTAGTATTTGTTGATACTTTAGAAAAATTAGCAAAATTTTTACGGAACTTACATTATATAATTAAGTATATTCTTCCTTTTCAAACAATATAGTAAAGAAAAATAAGTAGGTAAACTTATATTTACGACTCCTGTTCGATAAATAAAAAGATTATTTAATAAACTAATAAATTTACTATTGACAAAAAGAATGTAAAGGTGTACAATGTTGGTGTAAAACATAATGTAGGGTTTACAAAAATGAAAAAGGGAGGTTCAGGGAATGAACAAAAAAGGAAAAGTAACAGTTGGAATTTTATCGTCAGTTTTATTAATTACGCCAATAACAGCAGTAATTAATTCTAATGAGGCTTACGCTAGAAATACTAGTGTAAATGCTGGAGGAGTACAAATAAGCCAAAGAGATATGGAAATATTTCAAAGAGAGTTAAAAAAAGAATTGATGAAAGACCCTGTGTTTGCGAAAGAAGTAACTCAAGAAGAGTTTGGTCCAAAAACCAAAGCGATAGTTTTTGCAGCAAAAAAAATGAAAGCAAAATTATATAAAATTGGAAGTAGGAAATTTAATCAATACATACAAAATGCAGCGAATAGAATTCCTAATAAAAAAGTGAGAGATTTTATAAAAAGAAATGTTACATATAACAGAGTAGCAACTATGTTGACAATAACTACACAAGCAGATGGACATATAACTGATTATCTTGCTGGAAGATTTAGAGCGATGGGAATGAATGCTACCGCTGCTGGGATTTTAAGTAGAACAGTGGTATGGTTCTTGTTATAGGAATTATGAAGAATTTTTTTAGTTTAATTATTATAGGTAGTATAACTGTAACTTCTATATATTATCTTGCAGATTTAATAGAAACAGAATATATCAAGGATAATATTTTAATAAGATTACCGTTAATTGCTGTAATTGTTATAAATTTTCTAGTATTAGTTATTAGTTTTAAAAATTTCATTGTAAAAACATTTAATCTGAAAAGAGAATTGCCGTATAATAGAAAGAAAAGCACAGGGATTTTAAGGTTCTTAGTTTCTATAATGATGTCCATAATTATGTTATATGTACTTTTTTGGTTAGAAACAGAATCGCAATTCAAGGATGATATAATGGTAAGGTTAGTTATTTATGCTGGTTGGATGGTATGTTTTAATTTCATTGCAGCAGAAGTAAAAAGCTATTATAAATCTGTAAAAAATAAGAAAAATTAGAATAAAAAATAGGAATAGCGACTACTATTCCTATTTTTATTGTTAAAACTAGTCTCTACAAACAAAAGTCAAAAAAAGTCAAAAATATTTTGATTTTTCTATTGACATTATTTGACCTTAGTGTTAGTATATAAATATGAGTTAGCACTCAAGAGTATAAAGTGCTAATTCCGAAAAATAAGAAGGTGATTGCTATGTTATTAGAAAGGCAAGTTCTTATCCTTCAAACAATAGTAGAAAATTTTATCAATAATAATCAGCCGGTAGGTTCGAAACTAATATCACAAGATATTGACTTTTCACCAGCTACTATTCGTAATGATATGAGTAAGTTGGAAAAAGAAGGATTTATAATGAAGACACATACATCTTCTGGTAGAATTCCTTCAGAAAAAGGTTATAGATATTATGTTGATTATATAAATACTGAGTACAAGTTAACAGAAGATGATAATACGGTAATAAATTCTATTAATAAAGAAGAAGTTTATTCTGAATCAAAATTTCTAGAAAAAAATGCCATAGTATTATCAGATTTGACAGACTGTACAGCAGTAATATTAGCACCTACAAGGTCAGATAAAAGAATAAATAAGATAGAGTTAATACTCTTAAGTCCAAGAAGTGTTTTGGTAATACTAATTACTAATACGGGAGAAGTTCACCAGCAAAATTATAAAATGCAGGCTGACTTTACTAATGAAGATATAGCGGAAGTAAATAAATTACTTCAAGCATATTTCTATGATATAGAAATGGCACAAGCTCACGTATTGCTTCATAAGGAATTAGAGAAATATCTTAAGGGTAGGGTAAATAACTACGATATGATAGTGTTGGCTCTGAATAGGATTTTAAATGATAAGAGTAAGAAAACTATTGCTTTAGGTGGTAAGTATAATTTGCTAAAACAACCTGATATAGACGATTTAGACAAGTTAAAAGAAGTAGTAAGTCTTTTAGAAGATGATAGTATTGTAGAACTTTTGGATGATGATTTTGAAAGTAGCGATATATCAATAAAAATAGGGAATGAACTTTCTAGGTCTAATTTAACAGACCTATCGCTAGTATCGAGTAAATATTCTAGTGATAAGGGAGAAGGAGTTATTGCTGTTTTTGGTCCTAAGAGAATGAACTACAAAAAAGTAATGGCGCTGATAACATGTGTCAAAGCTAACTTGAATAAGAACCTAAAATAATAGGAGGTAGGCATGTCTAACAAGAACGAAGAAATACAAGAAGAAGTATTAGAAGAAAAAACAGAAGAAGTCACTGAAGAGGTTGAAACTTCGGAAGAGGAAGTTGAACAATCAGTAGAACAATTATTAGAAGCTAAACTTCTAAAAGCAGAAGAAGACTTAAAGGCATCTGAAGATAAGTACTTAAGACTTTATGCTGAGTTTGAAAACTTTAAAAAACGTAAAAATCAAGAAATAGAAACGAATAATAAATACAAGAGTCAAAAGGTAATTTCAGAAATATTACCAAGTCTTGACAACCTAGAAAGAGCTTTAGCTTCAACGGAAGAAAACGAAGCAACAGCTGGACTTTTAAAAGGTGTACAAATGGTATACGAAGGCCTGCAAGCAGCTCTAACATCAGAAGGTGTAGAAGTAATCGAGCCAACTGGAGAGCAATTTGATCCAAACTTCCACCAAGCAGTAATGCAAGATAGCGACTCAGAAAAAGAATCAGGAATTGTATTAGATACATTCCAAAAAGGATATAAATTAAAAGATAGAGTGATAAGACCTGCAATGGTTAAAGTAAATTCTTAATGTTTTGAAGAACAAAGTGATGTAAAAACATTTAGAAGTGACTTTCTCAAAGTTATCCCAAGAACGAGTAACGAAGTTACGAGTGATTGGGAGATAACCACTGAGTAGGTTAACTCTTAATATTTATAAAATAAATGTAATTGTATAAAAGGAGAAAAACAAATGTCAAAAATTATTGGTATAGACTTAGGAACAACTAACTCATGTGTATCTGTATTAGAAGGTGGGGAAGCTAAAGTTATCCCTAACCCAGAAGGTAACAGAACTACTCCATCGGTAGTAGCATTCAAAGGAGAAGAAATTCAAGTAGGAGAAGTTGCTAAACGTCAAGCAATCACAAACCCTAACACAGTAATCTCAATTAAACGTCACATGGGAACTAGCTACAAAGAAGCGGTAAACGGAAAAGATTACTCACCACAAGAAATTTCTGCTATGATCTTACAAAACTTAAAAGCAACAGCAGAAGCTTACTTAGGAGAAAAAGTAACTAAAGCTGTAATTACAGTACCAGCTTACTTCAATGACTCTCAACGTCAAGCAACTAAAGATGCAGGTAGAATTGCAGGGTTAGAAGTAGAAAGAATTATTAACGAACCAACAGCAGCTGCTTTAGCTTACGGTTTAGATAAAACAGATGTAGATCAAAAAATCTTAGTATTCGACTTAGGAGGAGGAACATTTGACGTTTCTATCCTTGAATTAGGAGATGGAGTATTCGAAGTATTATCTACATCAGGAGACAACTTATTAGGTGGAGACGACTTTGACCAAGCTATCATCGACTACCTAGTAGAAGAATTCAAAAAAGAACAAGGAATTGACTTATCACAAGATAAAATGGCTATGCAACGTCTAAAAGATGCAGCAGAAAAAGCTAAAAAAGATTTATCTGGAGTAACTTCAACTCAAATCTCATTACCATTCATCTCTGCAGGAGCGAACGGACCAGTCCACTTAGAAAACACATTGACTCGTGCTAAATTTGATGAATTAACTCACTCATTAGTAGAAAGAACGTTAATTCCAACTCGTCAAGCACTTAAAGATGCAGGATTATCTGCTTCAGAAATTGACCAAGTAATCTTAGTAGGTGGATCTACTCGTATTCCAGCTGTTCAAGAAGCAGTTAAGAAAGAAATGGGTAAAGAAGCTAACAAAGGAGTAAACCCTGATGAAGTAGTAGCTATGGGTGCTGCAATCCAAGGTGGAGTAATCACTGGAGATGTTAAAGATGTAGTATTACTAGACGTAACTCCATTATCTCTAGGTATTGAAACAATGGGATCAGTAATGACTGTATTAATTCCAAGAAACACTACAATTCCAACATCTAAATCACAAGTATTCTCTACAGCAGCAGACAACCAACCAGCAGTAGATATCCACGTATTACAAGGTGAGCGTCCAATGGCAGCTGATAACAAGACTCTAGGAAGATTCCAATTATCAGATATACCACCAGCACCACGTGGAGTACCACAAATCGAAGTTACATTTGATATTGACAAAAACGGTATCGTAAATGTTACAGCTAAAGATTTAGGAACACAAAAAGAACAAAAAATTACTATTGAATCTTCATCATCATTAAGTGATGCAGATATCGACAGAATGGTTAAAGAAGCAGAAGCTAATGCAGAAGCAGATGCTAAACGTAAAGAAGAAGCTGATTTACGTAATGAAGCTGACCAATTATCATTCCAAGCTGATAAAGCATTAGAAGAAGGAAAAGATAAAGTTGATCAATCATTATTAGATGCAATTAAATCTAAAAACGATGTATTAAAAGAAGCAATCAAAAACAATAACTTAGATGAAATCAAGACAGCAAAAGAAGATTTAGAAAAAGCTGTTCAAGAAATGTCTATGAAGTTATACGAACAAGCACAAGCAGCTCAGGGAGCAAACCCAGGAGCAGAAGGTGCAGCATCAAACAATAACAACGATGACGTAGTAGATGCAGATTTCACTGAGAAAAAATAAGCACTTAACTTTTTAAAGAGAGAAGCGATGTAAAAAAGTTTAGGGATTATTTTCTCGCAACTGTCCCAAGAACGAAAATGAAATTTGAGTGATTGGCAGACAACCGCTGAGCAAGTAAATAAATAGCTCGGCAAAAATCCAACAATAATAAAAATATAAGGGAGTGTTTTACGCTCCCTTAATCTTACATAGGGGAAAAGATGGCAAAAAGAGATTACTATGAAGTGCTAGGTCTTGCTAAAGGTGCTAGTGCTCAAGAAATAAAAAAAGCATATAGAAAATTATCTAAGCAATATCACCCAGATATTAATAAAGAGCCAGGTGCTGATGAAAAATTTAAAGAAATAGCAGAAGCCTATGAAGTACTAAGTGATGATACAAAGAAAGCTCAATACGACCAATTTGGACATGCAGCCTTTGAACAAGGTGGCGGATTTGGTGGTGGAGGTTTTGGAGGATTCGGTGGTGGATTCTCTGGAGCTGACTTTGATGACTTAGGAGATATATTCTCATCATTCTTTGGTGGAGGAGGACGTGGAAGAAGAAATCCTAACGCTCCTCGCCAAGGAGAAGACTTACTTCACAGAGTTAATATTTCATTTACAGAATCAGTTTTTGGTGTTAAGAAATCATTCAAGATAAGAAAAGAAGTTGAATGTGAAAAATGTCATGGTTCGGGAGCTAAAGACTCATCATCGGTATCGACATGTACTACATGTCATGGTTCAGGAGCAGAGACGGTTGTTCAACAATCTATTTTTGGACAAGTTCAA
The DNA here is from genome assembly GCA_030529855.1 of Gemella sp. Lineage (GTDB taxonomy): Bacteria > Bacillota > Bacilli > Staphylococcales > Gemellaceae > Gemelliphila. The sequence continues at coordinate 22,059 of JAUMWC010000017.1, read as the reverse complement.
AGTCAAAGAACATGTTCAACGTGTAGCGGTACTGGAAAAATGATTAAAGATAAATGTGCTCATTGTTTCGGTAAAGGACACAACAATAAAGAAGTTGAGTATGAAGTTGATATACCAGCAGGTATCGAATCAGGACAAAGAGTACGTCTTTCAGGAAAAGGTGGACCTGGAATTAATGGTGGTCCAGCAGGAGATTTATTCATAGAGGTAGTCGTACCTGCAGATAACTATTTCCACAGAGAAGGGGATGATATTTATACAGAGTTAGAAATATCACCAGCACAAGCAGCTTTGGGTGCTAAGATAGATGTTAAAACACTTACTGGAGAAATTGAACTTAACGTTCCAGCAGGAACTCAACATGGACGTAAGTTTAAACTAGCAGGTAAGGGTGTTAAAAATGTTAGAGGTTACGGACAAGGTGACCACTACATTATTGCTACGGTAAAAATACCAAAAGATTTATCGCAACGTGAAAAAGAACTGTACGAAGAGTTAGCTAAAATCAGAGGAGAAAAACACTCTGATGATGAAGGTTTCTTCAAAAAGGCAAAAAGAAAAATAGATGAAGTCCTAGATGACTTATAAAACATTCGAAACTACCGGTGAAAATCGGTAGTTTTTATATTGACAATAAGAAGTCTATATTTTATAATTTATGTAAGATTATAGAAAAGAGAGGAAATGCCATTGAACACTAAATAATATAAAAACGGATTTAGAATATTATAATTAATCTGATTTTGTATTATTAAGGTGAAGTGTGCCATTTTCCATATTTTTTAATTCCTAATTATTTAATTAGGTCTCTTTAACTAGGAAATTTTAGTATAAGCAGCAGGATTATAATATTCTGTTGCTTATTTATTTTTATTAGTAGTAGGAGGTTTTTATGTTAGAAATTAGGAATTTGAATATATATTTACAAGCAGACGTAAGACAATTAATTAAAGATTTTAACTTACAAATTAAGATGGGAGATAAGGTTGCCTTAATAGGAGAAGAAGGGAATGGAAAATCAACCTTATTGAAGGCAATTGTAGAAAAAGAAAAACTAGAAAAATATGCGGATATTAAAGGAGATATACTATGTGATGAAGTTATTGCCTATCTTCCCCAGCAATTAGAGAAAGCTGAATTGGAAGAAACAACGTTTAAATATTTTGAAAAAAATATTTCCCTGGAAATGTTAGATTACAATAAAGCCTATAAATTGATTAAAAACTTTTCTTTAAATGATTATCTATTTGAAGAAGATAGGAAATTACTGTCACTTTCAGGTGGAGAAAGAATTAAGTTCTTGCTTTTAGTGGAGTTGTTAAAAGATCCTAGTATTTTAATTCTAGATGAGCCAAGTAACGACTTAGATATAAGTGCAAAAGAATGGTTAATAAAATTTTTGAAAGATTTAGATATAGCTCTTATTTTTGTAAGTCATGATAGGGAGTTGTTAGAATCTGTAGCCGATACAATAGTACACTTTGAACAAATCAAGAATAAAAAAGAACCCTGCATTAGTGTAGAAAAAGTAGATTACAGAACTTATGTAGAAAATAGAATTAGAAGGACAGAAGTTCAAAATTCTAGAGCTAGAAAAGAAAAAGCAGAACTAGATGCTAAGTATGAACGTTTTAATAAAGTTTACAATAGTGTAAGACATGCACAAGACCAAACGGTAAGAAATCCAAGGGTTGCTAAAAATTTAAAGGATAAAATGCGTTCGATAAAATCTCAAGAAAAAAGATTGGAAAAAGAGCAATCGAATATGACAAAGAGAGTAGATGAAGAAAAGTCTATCTTGATAAAATTTAAAAATATAGATGTGGCAAAAGAAAAATATATTTTAGATTTCTCTTTGAAAGAATTGAAGGTAGAGAATAGAATTTTATTACAAGATGTGCAAGTCTATTTGAAGTCGCAAGAAAAATTGGCGATTATTGGTGATAACGGATGTGGTAAAACTACATTGCTTAAAGAAATTGTTAGAGAATTAGAGCTTAAGAAAGTAAAAGCTACATATATGCCGCAAAATTATTTAGAGATAATAGCTAGTTATACAAGTCCTTTAGAATTTTTAAATCAAAGTGGAGATGTAGAAGAAAGAAAATTTGCAGAGATAGTCTTAGCCAGTCTGAATTTTACGCGAGATGAAATGTTTCATTCTATAGATAATCTATCAGGCGGACAAAAAGCTAAAATATTCTTCGCAAAAATGATGATGCAAGAAACAGAAGTATTAATACTAGATGAACCTACAAGGAATTTATCGATAAAATCTATAGAAGAAATAGAAGAAGCGTTAGTAAATTTTCCTGGTGCGATAATATTTATTTCACACGATAAAGTTTTTGTAGACAATGTAGCAGATAGCATTTATCAAATAGAAAATAAAAGATTAAAGAAAATTAAATAAATACATTGACAAAACAAATAAAATATAGTATATTAGTAAAAGTCAGTTTGATATGTACCTAAGACAGTAGGGAACGCAAGTTTTAATAATCCTACCGAGGACGATAATAAAAAGAGTATTATGTTTATGCCTTTTTGTATGTTCTCGCATGCAAGAAGGTTCTTTTATTGGTACAATTGAGATTGATAAATCTAATTAGGAGGAAGTTCAATGTCAAAAGCTATTGAGAGAAAACAAGAACTTGTAAACCAAATTGCTGAAGAAATTAAAGCAAGTTCATCAATCGTTATCGCAGATTACCGTGGATTAAACGTTGCGCAAGTAACTGAATTACGTAACAAAATGCGTGCCGAAGGATTAACATTCAAAGTTTACAAAAACTCATTAGTACGTCGTGCTATGGAGCAAAACGGTATCGAAGGATTAGACGAAGTATTAACTGGTCCAAACGCTATCGCTTTCTCAACTGAAGACGTAGTAGCACCTGCTCGTGTATTAAACGATTTCGCTAAAGAAAACGAAGCACTAGAATTAAAAGCAGGGGTTATCGAAGGTAAAGTTGCTTCATTAGAAGAAGTTAAAGCTATCGCAACATTACCAAACAAAGAAGGGTTACTTTCTATGTTACTATCTGTATTAACAGCACCTATGAGAAATACTGCTTTAGCAGTTAAAGCTGTTGCAGACCAAAAAGCTGAGCAAGAAGCTTAATCTTGTATAAAAAATAAAAAACAAAACAAAATTTGGAGGAAATTTATAATGACTAAAGAGCAAATCTTAGAATCAATTAAAGAAATGTCAGTTTTAGAATTAAACGACTTAGTAAAAGCAATCGAAGAAGAATTTGGAGTAACTGCTGCTGCGCCTGTAGCTGTAGCTGGAGCTGGAGCTGGAGCTGCTGCTGCTGAGAAAACTGAATTCGACGTAATCTTAGCTAACGCTGGAGACCAAAAAATCAAAGTTATCAAAGTTGTTCGTGAGATCACTGGTGATGGACTTAAAGAAGCTAAAGAAAAAGTTGATGGTGCGCCAGCAACTCTTAAAGAAGGAGTTTCTAAAGAAGAAGCTGAAGAAATCAAAGCTAAACTTGAAGAAGTTGGAGCTTCTGTTGAAGTTAAATAATTTTAACCAATTTATTTTAACAAACTAATTAGATAGATGTAAAAATAACAAATATCTGTAAAAAGATATTTATAGATGATAATAACAACGGTATATCTCATAACATTATGCTATGAGATATACTTTTTTAATATATAAAAGATATAAACAAATACTCTTAAAAACGGGAATATAAAAATGGAACATTATTATACAAATAACCCTAATTCAAAAAGTGAAGAAAAATTAATATCGGGATTTATTAATTCGAAAGAATATAAATTTCACACAGATAATGGTGTGTTTTCTAAAGGTGCAGTCGATTTCGGGACGAAAACTATGTTAGAAGCTTTTGATACTGATAAAACAGAAGCAAGAGTTTGTGATTTAGGTTGTGGTTACGGTGTTGTATCTGTATATTTAGCTGATAATTATAAAGATTTTTCTTTTACATTAATAGATGTGAATAGAAGAAGTTTAGAACTATCTGAAAAAAATATGCAGAAAAATAACATTCAAAATCAAGCAGAGTATTTAGAAAACAATGCTTTAACAGATCTTGAGAAAACATTTGATATTATTTTAACTAATCCACCGATAAGAGCAGGGAAAGAAACGGTTCATCTTATGATGAGACAATCTTATGATGCTTTAGAAGATGGTGGGGAATTATGGGTTGTTATTCAAAAGAAACAAGGAATGGCATCTTGTAAAAAATTACTAGAGGAACTATTTTCTAATGTTGAAATAGTTACAAAAAATAAAGGATATTACATCCTGAAATCTAGCAAATAAATTGACTTTATAGCTATCTTATGCTATTATGATATATTGCAAGTAATTTATTTAATTGATGAAAAAATTACGAAAAAAACACATTTAAAACAGCTTTAAATTTCATTTAAAATGCTGTTTTTAGTGCGTTATGCAGAGAAAAAAACCAAGGGGTGACACAGTTGCAAAAAATTAAATTTGGTAAACATAGAGAAAGACGTAGTTATGCAAGAATTTCAGAGGTCATTGACTTACCGGACTTAATAGAAATTCAAACTTCGTCATATGAGGAATTTTTAAAGACTGGAATTAAGGAAGTTTTTAAAGATGTATCTCCTATAGAAGGTAACAATGATAAACTAAGTTTAGAATTTATCGACTACAAATTAGGTGAGCCTAAGTATGATATTGATAAATCTAAAGAGCGTGATGCTACTTATGCAGCACCACTAAGAGTAAAAGTAAGATTATTAAACAAAGAAACTGGTGAAATTAAAGAACAAGAAGTATTTATGGGTGAATTACCACTTATGACGGATACTGGAACTTTCATCATTAACGGAGCAGAGCGTGTTATCGTTTCTCAATTAGTTCGTTCTCCATCGGTTTACTTCACAGAAGATGAAAAATTAAAAGTAAAAAATATTGCTAATGCCTTCAAGACAACAGTTATCCCTAACCGAGGAGCTTGGTTAGAATTCGAGAAGGATATGAAGAATCTGGCTTATGCTCGTATTGATAGAACAAGAAAAATTCCTATCACAACGTTAATTAGAGCATTAGGATTCGCAACTGACGAAGAGATTGTTTCATTATTTGGAGAAACAGAAGAATTATTATCAACTTTAGAAAAAGATGACAATAAAGAAACTGGAAAAGCTCTTCAAGAAATCTATGAAAAACTTCGTCCAGGTGAACCATCAACTGTTGAATCAGCAAAAGCAACATTATTTGCAAGATTCTTCGATGCTCGTCGTTATGACTTAGCAAAAGTTGGTCGTTACAAATTAAACAACAAGCTACACGTTTCTGAAAGATTAGAAAACCAAGTTCTAGTAGAGCCTATCGTAGATACTGAAACTGGAGAAATCTTAGTAGAAAAAGGAACTAAACTGACTCGTGCTATTCTAGATAAAATTCACGAAGAGTTAGGAACTACAGCAAACGTTAAAGAATTTGAAATTAACGAATCAATAGATGGGAATGATACTTTAAGATTACAATTATTCAAAGTTGTAAACCTGGTAACTGCTCCAGCTAACTATGATATTGATAAATTAACAGGAGACCAAGTATTACACATTATTGGTAATGCTAGTCCAGAAAAAGATGTAGTTACATTAACAATTGCAGATATTCTTGCAAGTATTAACTACTACTTATTATTAATTAGAAACAGAAGAAATGCTGATGGGTTCGAGTTTGACTTGATTGGGAACTCTGATGATATTGATCACTTAGGAAACCGTCGTTTACGTTGTATCGGTGAATTATTACAAAACCAAATTCGTTTAGGTATTTCACGTATGGAAAGAGTTGTTCGTGAAAGAATGTCTATCCAAGATTCTGAAGAAGTAACTCCACAACAATTAATTAACGTTCGTCCAGTAACAGCGATTATTAAAGAGTTCTTTGGATCTTCTCAGTTATCACAATTCATGGACCAAACAAACCCATTATCAGAGCTTACTCACAAGCGTCGTTTATCTGCATTAGGACCAGGTGGTCTTACTCGTGAACGTGCTGGAATGGAAGTACGTGACGTTCACTACTCTCACTATGGACGTATGTGTCCTATTGAGACGCCTGAGGGACCAAACATCGGTCTTATTAACTCTCTTTCTTCATTCGCAAGAATCAACGAATTTGGATTCATTATGACTCCATACAGAAAAGTTGAAGTTGATGCAGAAGGAAGACCTTATGTAACTAAAGAAGTATCTTACTTAACAGCGGATCAAGAAGATAAATATGTAGTAGCACAATCTAACTCTAATGTAGATGAAAATGGATTCTTCTTAGATGATAACGTAGTATGTCGTTTCCGTGGGGAAAACACAGTTATGGCTAAAGAAATGATGAACTATATGGATGTATCTCCTAAGCAAGTAGTTTCTGCTGCCACTGCATGTATTCCTTTCTTAGAAAATGACGACTCGAACCGTGCACTTATGGGTGCGAACATGCAACGTCAAGCGGTGCCACTAATGATCACAGAAGCTCCGTTTGTTGGAACAGGAATGGAACACGTATCTGCACGTGATTCTGGAGCAGCAGTAGTTGCTAAACATCCAGGAGAAGTTGAATATGTAGATTCATCTGTAGTTAAAGTAAGAAGAACAGAATTCTTAGATGGAAAAGAATTAAAAGGTGACTTAGATGTTTACCCAATTCATAAATTCGTTCGTTCTAACCACTCTACATCATACAACCAAAAACCTATCGTACAAGTAGGAGATAAAGTTGAGAAAAAAGATATCCTTGCAGATGGACCATCTATGGATAAAGGAGAGTTAGCATTAGGGAAAAACCTAGTTGTTGCTTTCGTAAACTGGGATGGATATAACTATGAGGATGCTGTAATCATGAGTGAACGTCTAGTTAAAGAAGATGTTTATACTTCTATTCACTTAGAAGAATATGAAACAGAAACTCGTGATACAAAATTAGGACCTGAAGAAATTACTCGTGAAATTCCTAACGTTGGAGAAAACGCGCTTAAGAATTTAGATGCACGTGGTATTATCCGTGTTGGTGCTGAAGTTAAAGCAGGGGATATTCTTGTTGGTAAAGTAACGCCGAAAGGATTAACTGAACAAACACCAGAAGAAAAACTTCTATATGCAATCTTTGGAGCTAAATCTAAAGAAGTTCGTGATACGTCTCTACGTGTACCACACGGAGCTGATGGAGTAGTTGCTGATGTTAAGATTTTCAGACGTGAAGATGGAGCAGAATTAGCTAACGGTGTTAACGAATTAGTACGTGTATTCATTGTACAAAAACGTAAAATCCGTGTTGGAGATAAGATGGCCGGACGTCACGGTAACAAAGGGGTTATCTCAAACATTTTACCAGAAGAGGATATGCCATACTTACCAGACGGAACACCAGTTGATATCATGCTTAACCCACTAGGGGTACCATCACGTATGAACATTGGTCAGGTATTAGAGTTACACTTAGGAATGGCTGCTAAGAAATTAGGTATCCACGTTGCTACACCAGTATTCGATGGAGCAAACGATGATGACGTATGGTCAACAATCGCTGAAGCAGGTATGTCTAAAGATGCTAAGACTGTTCTTTATGATGGACGTACTGGAGAACCATTTGATAGTCGTGTATCTGTTGGGGTAATGTACATGATTAAATTATCTCACATGGTTGACGATAAACTTCACGCTCGTTCAATTGGTCCTTACTCATTAGTAACTCAGCAACCACTTGGTGGTAAAGCTCAGTTCGGTGGACAAAGATTTGGAGAGATGGAGGTATGGGCATTAGAAGCATACGGTGCAGCTTACATACTTCAAGAGATCTTAACTTACAAATCTGATGATACAAACGGACGTATTAAGACTTACGAGTCAATTGTTAAAGGTGAAAACATCCAAAAACCAGGAGTACCAGAATCATTCCGCGTACTTATGAAAGAGATGCAAGCACTTGGTATGGACTTCAGAGTTATGGATAAAGATGACAATGAAGTGGATTTAGCACACATGGAAATAGCTGATACTATTGACTACCAACCTAAATCAAGTATAGAAGAAGTAGAAAATGCTGATACTGAAGAAAAAACTTCAGAAGAAGTAGTTGAAGAAACAACAGAAGAAAATGCAGGGTTAAATGCCTTATTATCAATATTAAGTAGTGATGAAGAAGACTATGAAGATGTTGAAGAAGATGGAGATTTAGAGGAAGAGAAATAATTCCTCTAAATCTAAATAAAAGCCTTGTTGTCAAATAATGAAGGAGGTAGGCTTTCGTGATAGACGTAAATAATTTTTCATATATGAAAATAAGTTTAGCATCTCCAGAAAAAATAAGATCATGGTCTTATGGAGAGGTTACTAAGCCAGAAACAATTAACTATAGAACATTAAAACCAGAAGCTGATGGTTTGTTCTGTGAAAAAATCTTTGGACCAGCAAAAGACTGGGAATGTTCTTGTGGAAAATACAAGAGAGTAAAATATAAAAACATTAAATGTGATAAATGTGGTGTAGATGTAACTTTATCAAAAGTTAGACGTGAAAGAATGGCCCACTTAGAGCTTGCTGCTCCTGTCAGCCATATCTGGTACTTCAAAGGAACACCAAGTAGAATGGGATTATTATTAGATATCACACCTAAATATCTAGAAGAAGTAATTTATTTTGCATCTTACATAGTAATTGATCCAGGAACTACTGATTTCACTAAGAAACAAATCGTATCTGAGCGTGAAGTTCGTGAAAGACGTGCTCAATATGGACCAGGTTCATTCGTAGCTAAAATGGGAGCAGAAGCGATTCGTGACTTATTAGCTGAACTTGATATTGAAAAAGAACTAGAAGAATTAAGAAAAGAACTTAAAAAATTAAGTGAATCAAATTACAAATCAGGACAAAAAGTTGTAAAACTTATCAAACGTATTGAAGTATTTGAAGCATTTAAAAACTCAGGAAACAAACCAGAGTGGATGATTATGACTGTACTTCCAGTTATTCCACCAGAAATCCGTCCTATGGTTCAATTAGATGGAGGTCGTTTTGCAACATCAGACTTAAACGATTTATACCGTCGTGTAATTAACCGTAACAACCGTCTGAAAAAACTTATTGAATTAAAAGCGCCAGGATTAATCGTTCAAAACGAAAAACGTATGTTACAAGAAGCAGTAGATGCTTTAATTGACAATGGACGTCGTGGTCGTCCAGTAACAGGACCAGGAAATAGAACACTTAAGTCACTATCTAACATGCTTAAAGGTAAGCACGGACGTTTCCGTCAAAACTTATTAGGTAAGCGTGTTGACTACTCAGGACGTTCAGTTATCGTAGTTGGTCCAAACCTAAAAATGTACCAATGTGGTTTACCAAAAGAAATGGCACTTGAATTATTCAAACCATTTATTATGCGTGAATTAGTAAAACGTGAATTAGCAAACAACATTAAGAATGCTAAAACACAAATTGAAAAAATGGAAGATCATGTATGGGGAATTCTAGAAGAAATTATTAAAGAACACCCAGTACTACTTAACCGTGCACCTACGCTTCACAGACTAGGTATTCAAGCATTCGAACCAATTTTAGTAGAAGGTAAAGCTATTAGACTTCACCCACTTGTAACGACAGCCTTCAACGCTGACTTCGATGGTGACCAAATGGCTGTTCACGTACCTTTATCAAAAGAAGCTCAAGCAGAAGCAAGAATGCTTATGTTGGCAGCTCAAAACATTCTTAACCCTAAAGATGGAAAACCAGTTGTTACACCATCTCAGGATATGGTATTAGGTAACTACTACCTAACATTAGAAAGAGCTGGAGCTGTTGGTGAAGGAATGATCTTCAAAGATGCGAACGAAGCTAACATTGCATACCAAAATGGATACATCCACTTACACACAAGAATAGGTATTGCTGCAAAATCATTCGGTAACATCACATTCACTGAAGAGCAAAACAGTAAATTATTAATTACAACAATCGGTAAAGTTATTTTCAACCAAATTTTACCAGAAGAGTTCCCTTACTTAAACGAGGCAACTAAAGTAAACTTAGAAGAAGCAACACCAGATAAATATTTTGTAGCTTACAAAGATTTACCAGAAGGTGGATTAAAAGAGTTCTTAGCTGACAAAGCTGTAGTAACTCCATTTAAGAAAAACTTCTTATCATTAATTATTTCTGAAATCTTCAACAGATTCCACATTACTGAAACATCAACAATGCTAGACCGTATGAAAGACTTAGGATTTAAGTACTCATCAAGAGCTGGTATTACTGTTGGGGTAAGTGACGTATTCGTCTTACCAAACAAGTATGACATCTTAGCAGATGCACAAAAGAATGTTGATGCAATTAACAACTCATTCAGACGTGGTCTTGTAACAGAAGAAGAAAGATACCAACACGTTATTAGCCAGTGGGCTAAAGCAAAAGATGTAATCCAAGATCAATTAATGGATTCCCTACCAGAAACTAACCCAATCTTCATGATGGCTGATTCTGGAGCCCGTGGTAACGCGTCAAACTTTACTCAGTTAGCCGGAATGCGTGGTCTGATGGCATCTCCATCAGGACGTACTATCGAGATGCCTGTACGTTCATCATTCAAAGAAGGACTAACGGTATTAGAGTACTTCATCTCATCTCACGGTGCGCGTAAAGGTCTTGCCGATACAGCACTTAAGACAGCCGATTCAGGATACCTTACTCGTCGTCTAGTAGATGTTGCACAAGATGTAATCGTTCGTGAAGAAGATTGTGGAACTTCTAGAGGACTTAAAGTATCTGCCTTAAGAAACGGTACAGATGAAATTGAATCATTAGAAGAACGTCTAGAAGGACGTTATGCTAAAGAAGATGTTATTAACCCAGAAACTGGTGAAACAATTGTTGCCAATGGAGAAATGATAACATTAGATAAAGCTAAAGCTATTGAAAAAGCTGGAATTGAATCAGTAATTATTCGTTCAGCATTTACATGTAACAGCCGTCACGGTGTGTGTGAGAAATGTTATGGTAAGAACTTAGCAACAGGAGACAAGGTAGAAGTTGGGGAAGCAGTTGGTACAATTGCAGCTCAATCTATCGGGGAGCCTGGAACTCAGCTTACGATGCGTACATTCCACACAGGGGGAGTTGCCGGAGCCGACATTACGCAAGGTCTTCCTCGTATCCAAGAGTTATTTGAAGCTAGAAATCCAAAAGGGAAAGCACTTATTACAGAAGTTAATGGTGTCGTAACTAAGATTGATACTACAACAACTCATGGAGAACGTCACATTCACGTAGTAAGTGATCTATCAGAAGAAAGAGTGTACCAAGACTATGGTGCAACAAGAACTCTTGTTTCTGAAGGAGATAGAGTTACTCGTGGACAAGTTCTTACAGAAGGATCAATCGAACCTAAAGAATTACTTGCTATTGCAGGATTACAAGCTGTTCAAACATACTTATTAACAGAAGTTCAAAAAGTATATAGAATGCAAGGGGTGGAAATCTCTGACAAGCACGTAGAAGTAATGGTTCGTCAAATGTTACGTAAAGTAAGAATTATAAACTCAGGAGATACAGACCTATTAGCTGGATCACTTGTTGATATTCACAAGTTTACTGACGAAAATGCTAAGATTTTAGCAAAACGTGGTAAGATGGCTACAGCTAAGCCAGTAATGCTTGGTATTACTAAAGCATCTCTTGAAACAGAATCGTTCTTATCAGCAGCATCATTCCAAGAAACAACACGTGTTCTTACAGATGCAGCAGTTAAAGGTAAGGTTGATAAATTAATGGGTCTAAAAGAGAATGTTATTATCGGTAAACTGATACCAGCTGGTACAGGTATGGCTAGATATAATGGAGTTCAAGTTGACCACTTAGATAAAGTTGAAGAAGAAGTAGCAGTAGAAACAGAAGAAGTTCTATAAAATTACTTGACAACTTTATAAAAATAATATAAAATAGTTAATGTTGAATACAAAAGTAGAAGCACCCGTTTCTCACCTACGCCGTTAGTGGCCGCTAGGTAATAGATAAACTAGATTATTTATGGACTGGGTGTACTCTGTATACCCAGTCCTTTACTTTTAGTATTTAATGAATTATAACTAGGAGGTGCTGGTCATTAGTAAAGATGCTGCACAAATAAATGAAGGTATAAAAGCGAGAGAATTCCTTTTAATTAGTCAAACTGGAGAACAACTTGGTGTTAAAACAAGAACGGAAGCTATCGAACTTGCTTCAAGACAAAATCTTGATGTAGTAATGGTTGCTCCAAACGCTAAAACTCCTGTTGCAAAAATTATGGATTATGGTAAATTCAAATTTGAACAACAAAAGAAAGAGAAAGAAGCTAAGAAAAAACAAAAAGTTGTTACTGTTAAGGAAATTAGACTATCTCCAACGATAGACAAGCATGACTTTGAAACAAAATTAAAGAATGCTAAAAAATTCTTATCAAAAGAAGACAAAGTTAAAGTAACTATTCGCTTTAAGGGTAGAGCAATTACCCACAAAGAGATTGGACAGAAAGTTTTAGAACAATTTTCTAATGAAGCTAGTGATGTAGCTACTGTCGAACAAGCACCTAAAATGGATGGACGCAGTATGTTTTTAGTCCTAGCACCCAAAAAGAAATAAATAAAGGTTTAATATAGGAGGAATCTACAATGCCAAAAATGAAATCGCACCGTGGTTTAGCAAAACGTGTGAAGAAAACAGCAAGCGGAAAACTAAAAAGAAGCCGTGCTTATACATCTCACTGGTTTTCTAGAAAAACTACTAAACAAAAACGTCACTTACGTAAAGCTGCATTAGTATCACGTGGGGACTACAAACGTATTAGAACTTTATTAGTAAAATAATATTTAGGTATAAAATAATTTAATTTATTTTATGTATTCGTAAGGAGGAATTTGATATGCCACGTGTTAAAGGTGGAACAGTGACTCGTCGTCGCCGTAAAAAGGTTTTAAAATTAGCTAAAGGATATTTCGGATCGAAATCTACTCTATTCAAAGTTGCTAAGCAACAAGTAATGAAGTCAGGATTATACGCATTCCGTGACCGTCGTCAAACAAAACGTAACTTCAGAAGATTATGGATCGTTCGTATCAACGCTGCTGCGAGATTAAACGGATTATCTTACAGCCGTCTAATGAACGGATTAAAAGTTGCGGGAATCGAAATCAACCGTAAAATGTTATCTGAATTAGCAATCCACGATTCAGCTGCATTTACTAACCTTTGTGAACAAGCTAAAACAGCTTTAAACAAATAATTATTTAAAAACTGATATACTTATGTATATCAGTTTTTTATTTTATCTTATTTCGTAATTTTTTATGTAAATTTTATGTAACGTTTGAAAACACCGCATTAAAATTGTATAATTGTACTATAATATTTAAATGAAAAAGTATATATTTATAGCAATTTAAGGAGATGAGTAATGTATAATAAAGAAAAGTCACGGTTTTCTTTAAGGAAGAATAAAGTTTATGGAACTTGCTCTGTCTTACTAGGAATTACAATTTTCAGTTTAGTAAATTCATCTGAAGTAAAAGCTGGAAATTTAGAAAATAATGAAAGTATATTAGTAGACAATAATAACAATGATAAAACTATAGTAGAACCAATTATAAATAATCAAAAAGAAGAAATTGTTAGAAAAAATACTACTATAGACAACACAAATCAATCAACAATAACAACTAGAGAGATAGCTGTAGAAGAAATTAAAAATAATGAAAATTCCAAATTAAATATATCAGAGAGTAATTCTGTTTCGCCAGTTAACAGAATAGAAACAGCATCACAAAAGGAAAAAGAAATAAAAGATACTCTACAAAACCAGAATATTAATAAAGAAGCAGAAGATTTTAGATACAATGTAGTATATAGAGATATAAAGACAACCAATATAGTAAAAGAAGAAAATTTTACATCAAAGGAAGCTAATGTAAGTTATACAGCCAAACCTGTAATAACAAGTAAAGAGAATAAACCATATATACTGACTAAAACTGAAAATCCAATTAAAAATATACTTTTAAACAAAAATGAAGTAGGTTTTATTGAATACAGTGTAGAGTCAATGTCAAGTGCTGCTGTTAGACCAAGAAGAGAAGAAAAAATAGAACCCCAAGGAACTGGATTTAGATCAGTTGACAATTCAACATTACCGAGAGGTGCAGCGATACTGAATGCTTCGGGAATGGTATTACCAATACAGCAATTAGCAAGTAAAACATATTGGATAAATTTTGGGGATCCAAACGCTAAAATAACAAATTTAGGAACAGGTCCAACAGGAGCTAAAGTTTTACAAGTAGGAACTAAATACGAGAAAGAATTAATACCTGATTATTATATTACTGCAGAAATAACGGAATTAAGACCCTGGGCAGGATCTGATACAAATATTGGTAGACCAGGTGGAAATAGATCTAATAGACCTACTAATATAGCTGTAAAAGGACCAGATACTAGATGGTCACATATATATAGAGCAGGTATGATTCAAAATATAGAAGCCTTCTTTACTGCAGAATACAACAATTCTAATGTTGGTTTCGCTATGAATATAAAGGCTACATATAAAGGAGAGCCAGTAGTTGCTACAGTAATAGCGGCGGATGGAGAAGAAGCTGCAAGTAACACAGAGTTAATTATTTTACAGACATCTGGAACGCCTTGGGAAATATACGCTAATTCTAAAAGAGATACAAGAGCAGGGGACCCAACACCGGAACACATGCTAAATGAACCCGCCAACTATAAAAGAGGTAACTATAGACCAGTACCAGGTCAGGATATATATAATAATAATTTAAGAGGTTCTTATAATGCACTACCAGATAGTTCACCTTATAAAAAAGATTATTCATTAGAGGCTGCTAATACAATATGGCAAAACCCTAATCAAGCAGATGGAGGGTTAGGAAGTCAGATTTTTGGACCAGTAAATACATCTTTAAATAATTCAGTTCCTATAGTAATGACAACTTCAAAAGATGCTGAAAGAGGTGTAGATATAGGAGTTTATATTAATTCACCAGGAAATCAAGCAGCTGTTGTAGGTTTTATAGTAGGAGACAAAGGAGATGCACCCTTAACATACGGAACAGGGATGCATTTATTAAACTATGAGTTAGACCCAACACCTCCTTATTTAGGAAAGGTACCAGCAGTTATTGATATAGCCCCAGGAGATAATCCTTGGAAATCGGATGATATCAAAGGTGATGAAGGGAATGTTCAATTAACTGATGCGGAAATAATACCAGTTATTAAAGCAGAAGGACCAGACTATTCTATGGAAATAATAGCCAATCCTAATGGAAGTACAGCTGCTTATGTTAAGGGATTTGTTGATTTTAATAATAATGGAGTGTTCGATGATACAGAAGGATCAGATACGCTAAGAGTAACAAATGCAGGAAAACATACATTAACATTCTCAAGTAGACCACAGGTAACGGACGCTGCTTTAGAAAAATTAGGGGTTCGTGTTCGTATAGCTAGGAATGCTATTGAGATTCAGGGAGCTGATGGAGTAGCGTCATCTGGAGAAGTGGAAGACTTTGAAACTCAATTAGTGCATCCACCAAGAGGTGAAAAGAAGGTAACTAATGGTGGACAGGGTCAAACACAGACAGCAAAAATTAATTTTACAGCTTATGGAGAAATAGTAGATTCAGATGAACGTAATAGTATTGATGAAAATATTGCTGTTAAAATTGTAGCACCTGATGGGAGTTTAGTTAGTGAGTGGACAGAGATAGGTCAAGGGAGATACAGTGTAGATGAATTAGGGAATGTTAAATTTATACCAGAAGCTAACTTTACAGGTCAAGCTAAAGGTATTGTTCTGAGAGCTACTGATAAAAATGGAGTATCAACAGGCTGGACATCACAAACAGGAAGTTCTAGAACTAACAATGACGGAACAATATCTACAAATAATTTAGAAAATATTAATGATGGAAGTCATACAATAAGTAAGAAAACAATGGATGCGGTATATGTACCTATTGTTGAAGAAGTTATAATAAGGACATCGGATATTGTTTCAGCAGGTGTAAGTAATGTTAGTCAAAATGAGCAGATTCCTTTAGAAAATGTAGCAGAAAATGTAAAAACTAACTATAGCTTTGAAGATGGAACAACAAGTCTAACAGTTGCTAATCAAGGAACTTATATAATAGATACTAAGACAGGTATTATAACATTTACTCCACAAGAAACATTTGTAGGGACAGCCACTCCAGTTAAATTTGTGGTTGCTGCAAATATTGAATCTGAAGATGGTTCAAATTTATCAATAAAATCTAATGTTGCTAACTATACCCCAACTGTTTACAAAATAGAAGGCCTTGATGTAGAAACAAGTGATTTTCAGGGGACTACACAGGTAGGGCAACCAACTTTTACATCCTTAAATACAGAAGAAAATACTAGTTTAGGAGATAAAATAGTAGATATAAGTAAGGCTAGTTATAGTTTTGAAAATGGTCAAACGGAAACTATTATAGCAGGAGAAGGGAAATATACACTTGATTCATCAACGGGACAAGTAACTTTTACACCAGAAGCATCATTTGTAGGTAAAGGGCAAGGAGTAGATGTAATAGCTAGTGTTAATGTTACAGATTCAGAAGGACAAATATTAAGAGTAAGTGATAAAGCTAAATATATACCAACTACAAAACCACTAGAAGTAAACACAATTGATATAAAATCAAAAGGTTTTGTAGGGGAAGAACAAACTGGAAAACCTGAATTTGAAGAAACAACAGGAAATCCTAATATATTAAGTAAATCTTACTCATTTGAAGATGGAAGTGTAAGAAAAGAAGTGATAGGTCAAGGGCTATATATAATAGATTCAACAACTGGCCAAGTAAGATTTATTCCGGAAAAAACATTTACAGGACAAGCGACACCAATTGTTATTAAGCAAACGTTGGTAATATCTTCTGAACACACAGAACTTACTGTAAAAGAGTACAGAAGAGAAGACACCGCAACCTACACCCCAGAAGTAATTAACTTAGTTCCAACTGTAGATAATACAACATCAACAGGATCACAAGGTGATGCACAAGTTAAGACTAAGGATGAAATTGCAGCTCTATTCACACCAGGAAAAGAAGACACTAATGATCCAACTAAGACTGATGAAGATGGAACTCCAGACGAAGTAGAGCCAATCGAAGCTGATACAATCAGATTACAAGATCTATCTGGAAAACCAGTAGAGCCTGGAACAAAAGTACTAGCAATGAAAGATGGAGTAGAAGTAGGAACATACGTACAAAACGAAGATGGATCTATTACATTCCAACCAAAACCAGACTTCATTGGAACACCAGAACCAGCTAAGATTGAAGCGAAAGACGTATCAGAAGACAAAGTAGTAGCTAACTACACACCAACAGTAACTCCAATCACAACTACTTCAATGAATGTTGAAACAAAAGGGATGGTAGGAGAAACTCAAACTGGAAGACCAACATTCACTAATTCAGGACAAACTGGATTCGATGAAAAAGATATCCAAGGTAATACTTATGCGTTTGAAGATGGACAAACTACTAAGACAGTAGATGGACAAGGAACGTACACAATCGACCTAGCGACTGGAACAGTAACGTTCAAACCTGAACCACAATTCACAGGAGTAGCAAATCCAGTAACAGTGGTAGAAACACTAACAGTAGTAGCCGATGATAACAAAACATCTGAGATTAAAACACCAGCAATTTACACACCAGAAGTAGTAAACTTAGTACCAACTGTAGAGACAGCAACATCTAAAGCATCGCAAGGTGATGCACAAGCAACTGACGCTAAAGTTCTATTCAAACCTGGGAAAGAGACTGATGTTCTTAATGATGGAGATACAACACCAGAAGAAACTGAAGCAATTGATCTAAAATCAATCAAATTAGTAGGACCAAACGGACCAGTAGAAGCAGGAACACCAGTAGAAGTAACTAAAGACGGAAAAGTTGTAGGAACTTACACAATGGACGAAAACGGAGAGATTACATTCCAACCCAAACCTGACTTCGTAGGAGAAGCACCAGCAGTAACAGTTCGTGCTAACGATATTTCAGGAGATGAGGTAACAACTACTTATACTCCAACAATAACGCCAATCATAATTTCTTCAACAACCGTTGAAACAAAAGGAATGGTAGGAGAAACTCAAAAAGGAACTCCAACATTCGAAATCAAAGGTGAAGATGGATCTACATATGACGAAGAAGACATTAAGTCTAAGACATATGCATTCGAAGGTGGACAAACAACTATGACAGTTGATGGAGTAGGAACATACATGATTGATACGACAACTGGTCAAGTAACATTCGTACCAGTACCAACATTCATTGGAAAAGCAGCGCCTTTACCAGTATTCCAAATAGCAACTGTAGTAGGAGATGATGGAAAAGCAGCTCCAATTCTAACAGAATCTTCATATACACCTGAAGTAATTAACTTAAAACCCAAAGCTGGAGCTACTGACTCTAAAGCTTCACAAGGTGATGCTCAAGTTAAGACTAAAGATGAAATTGCAGTTCTATTTACACCAGGAAAAGAAGATGCTACTAAGACTGACGAAGATGGAACTCCAGATGAAGTAGAAGCAATCAACCCAGACACAATCCGTCTGCAAGATGCATCTGGAAACCCAGTAGAACCTGGAACAAAAGT
Organism: Gemella sp.; assembly: GCA_030529855.1. Taxonomy (GTDB): domain Bacteria; phylum Bacillota; class Bacilli; order Staphylococcales; family Gemellaceae; genus Gemelliphila. The sequence goes on along the minus strand of JAUMWC010000017.1, from coordinate 3,333 downwards.
ACCAGCAATGAAAGATGGAGTAGAAGTAGGTACATACGTACAAAACGAAGACGGATCTATCACATTCCAACCAAAACCAGACTTTATAGGAACGCCAGAACCAGCTAAGATTGAAGCTAAAGACGTTTCAGGAGATAAAGTAGTAGCTAACTACACTCCAACAGTAACTCCAATTACAACATCATCAACACCAAAAGAAACTAAAGGAATGGTAGGGGAAACTCAAAAAGGAACTCCAACATTCGAAATCAAAGGTGAAGATGGATCTACATATGACGAAGAAGACATTAAGTCTAAGACATATGCATTCGAAGGTGGAGAAACTACTAAGAAAGTTGATGGAGAAGGAACGTACACAATCGACCCAGCAACTGGAACAGTAACATTCAAACCTGAGCCAAACTTCACAGGTGTAACAAAAGGAATCACTGTTAAAGAAACATTAACTCTAGTAGGAGACAACGGAGAAACTGCTCCAATCGAAACTACAGCTAAATACACTCCAGAAGTTGTTAACTTAGAACCAACTGCTGAAGATACAACATCAACAGGATCACAAGGTGATGCTCAAGTTAAGACTAAAGATGAAGTAGCAGCTCTATTCACACCAGGAAAAGAAGATGCTACTAAGACTGACGAAGATGGAACTCCAGATGAAGTAGAAGCTATCAACCCAGACACAATCCGTCTACAAGATGAAGCAGGAAATCCAGTAGAACCTGGAACACCAGTACCAGCTAAAGACGCAACTGGAAAAGAAGTTGGAACATATGTACAAAACCCAGACGGTTCAATTACATTCCAACCAAAACCAGACTTCGTAGGAACACCAGTACCAGCTAAGATTGAAGCAAAAGACGTTTCAGGAGATAAAGTAGTAGCTAACTACACACCAACAGTAACTCCAATCGAAACTAAAGGAGAAGACAAAACTTCTAAAGGATTCGCAGGAGAAACTCAAACAGGAACTCCAACGTTCACTAACTCAGGTGCAGAAGGATTCGATCCAGAAGACATCAAAGAAAAAACTTATGCATTTGATGACAACTCAACAGAAAGAGTAGTACCAGGAGAAGGAACATACACAATCGATCCAGCAACTGGAACAGTAACATTCGTACCAGAAAAAGGATTTACAGGTGTAGCAACAGGAGTGACAGTTAAAGAAACATTAACAGTAGTAGGAGACAACGGAGAAACAACTCCAATCGAAACTACAGCTAAATACACTCCAGAAGTAGTAAACTTAACACCAACTGCAGAACCAGCAACTACATCAGGATCACAAGGGGATAAACAAACTCAAGATGCTAAATCTCTATTCACACCAGGAAAAGAGGACGCTAACGATCCAAGTAAGACTGATGAAGATGGAACTCCAGACGAAACTGAAGCAATTGATCCAGCTACAATCAAGTTAGTAGGACCAAACGGACCAGTAGAAGCAGGAACTCCAGTACCAGCAACTAAAGATGGTAAAGAAATTGGAACTTACACAATGGACGAAAATGGAGTGATTACATTCCAACCGAACCCAGACTTCGTAGGAACTCCAGACCCAGTAACGATAGAAGCGAAAGACTTATCAGGAGACCGTGTAGAAACAACTTACACGCCAACTGTAACTCCAGTAGAAACAACTTCAGAAGATAAAGAATCAATCGATATCCAAGGAGCAACTCAAACTGGACAACCAACATTCGACTCTAAAGGAGCTGAAGGATACGATCCAACAGACGTTAAAGGAAAAACTTACTCATTTGAAGATGATTCAACTGAAAAAGTAGTACCAGGAGAAGGAACGTACACAATCGATCCAGCAACTGGAGTAGTAACATTCAAACCAGAACCACAATTCACAGGAAAAACTCAAGGTGTAACAGTTAAAGAAAAATTAACATTAGTTGGAGACGACGGTAAAGAAGCTACAATCGAAACTACAGCTAAGTACACACCAGAAGTAACACCAGTAACGCCAACAGCAACTGACGTAACTTCAATCGATGGACAAGGTGTAACTCAAGAAGGAACACCAACGTTTGAAGGTGGACACCCTAACGTGCCAATCGACGAAACAGTACCAGCAACATTCGAAGATGGATCAACAACTAAGGTAGTACCAGGAGAAGGAACATACACAGTATCACCAGATGGTAAAGTAACATTCGTTCCAGAGAAAACATTCACTGGAAAAGGAACGGGAGTTAGCGTAGTACGTGTAGACAAGAATAGAACGAAAGCGACAGGAAACTATACGCCAACAGTTACGCCAATAACGCCAACAGCCCAGCCAAGGACAACTGAAGGACCACAAGGATTACCACAAACAACTGACGCAAGAACAATGTTCAAAGAAGGTGACTCAGTAGCACCAATAGATAACACAACTATTACTTTATTAGATGAAAATGGAAATTCAGTTAAAGAATTAGCAGCCAGAGATGAGAACGGAAATGAAATTGGAATATATTCAGTAGATGAAAATGTAACAGTTACATTTACTCCAAACAAAGACTACACGGGAGATGTAGTAGTAAAACCAGTACGTGTACAGGCTAAAGATACAAATGGAACTCCAGTTGAAACAACTTATACTCCAAGAGTAGAAGCAGTATATCCACAAGGAGAAGAAATAATTACTTGGGGAGCGCGTGGGAAAACACAGGTTGCAACACCAAGCTTTACAGCAGGAAATATACTAGTTCCAATTGATGAAACAGTAGCAGCAACATTTGAAGATGGAACAACTGAAAAAGTAATACAAGGTCAAGGAACTTATACAGTATCACCAGAAGGAACAATAACATTTATTCCAGAAGAAGATTTTGTTGGAGCAGGAAGTACACTAAAAATTGTGAAAGTTGATAAAAATGGTACGAAAGCCTACTCACTATACACAGCGCACGTGACTAGTGTTCCTAAGGACTATCCAACATATGATTTACCAGAAATAGTAATTGATTCGAGAGTTCCAGCAGATTATCCAACATACGACTTGCCAGAGATAGTAATTGATTCAAAGATTCCAGAAGACTATCCGACATATGACTTACCGGAAATAGTGATAGAAACAAAAATTCCAGAAGACTACCCAACGGTAGAAAAACCAGAAGGACAGATAGGGATAGTGCCAAAAGACTATCCGACATATGACTTACCGGAAATAGTGATAGAGACAAAAATTCCAGAAGACTACCCAACGGTAGAAAAACCAGAAGGACAGATAGGGATAGTGCCAAAAGACTATCCAACATATGACTTACCGGAAATAGTGATAGAGACAAAAATTCCAGAAGATTATCCGACGATAGAAAAACCAGAAGGACAGATAGG
>JAUMWC010000031.1 GCA_030529855.1 Gemella sp. | reverse complement strand
TAATGCAATGCCTATAGCTAATCCATTATTTCCTTTATTCCTTTTCATATCATTCTACTCCAGTCTTTTCTTTTATTATATCAGAAAAAAAAAAAAAAAAAAATACACAACAAAATTTTATTTGATGTGTATTTTATATCTAATTTATTTCTCTATCAAATCTAGCAATAAAGCTAAATTTGGTTCTGTTATTTGGTATGGTGCCTGCTCTCTTACGGCTGGTTTTGCACAAAAGGCAACTCCTAATCCTGCTGTTAGAATCATAGGAATATCATTAGCCCCATCTCCCATGGCTATTGTCTGGGAAATATCTAGACCATTCTCCACAGCCCATTTTTTTAAATACTCTACTTTAGTATCTTTGGTTACTATCTCACCTTGAGTTTTTCCAGTAAGTTTTCCATCAATAACTTCTAGTCTATTTGCTTTTACATAATCAATATTTAATTCTTCAGCTAATATATCAACTATTTCATGGAAACCACCTGAAACAAGCCCTACTTTGTAACCACGATCATGTAACGTGTCAATTAATTCTTTTGCTCCATCAGTAACAGTGACCTTTTTACGTACTTCTGCAAATACATCTTGAGATAGACCTTCTAACAATTTAACACGTTCGTCAAGAGCCTGACGGAAATCTAATTCTCCGTTCATTGCTCTTTCTGTGATATCTGCGATTACTTCACCCTTACCAGCATAGTCTCCTAAAAGATCTATTACTTCTTCACGAATCAATGTAGAATCAACATCCATTATTAATAAGCCTTTTACCATAATTTTCTCCTTATGTTAATCTACTTCTTTAATTCTATTAAACGAACACTAATAATATCTTTATCTTCATCAAAGGCTGCATATAATCTATCTACCTTACTTCTATCAGATTCATCAAGATCTAGTAAAGTATAGGCATAGTCACCTTTTGAACGGTTGATAATATTATCAATATTGATACCTAACTCTGATACAGCTGTAGATATTTTAGCTACAATATTTGGAATATTTTTATTAATAAGAGTAATACGGTATGGTGCATCTTGAGTTTGTTGAATATTCGGGAAGTTTACTGAGTTAGTAATTTCTCCAGTTTCTAAAAATCTTCTAATTGTCCTACCCGCCATAATAGCACAGTTTAATTCAGCTTCTGCTGTTGATCCACCTATATGTGGGAATACTGTAACATTTTTTCTATTAAGTAATTCTTCAGTACCAAAGTCAGTAATATATGATTTAACAATTCCATCCTCTATTGCTTCGAATAAAGCATCATTATCAACTAATTCAACACGAGCAAAGTTAATAATCGTAGCACCTTTTTTCATTTGAGAGAAAACTTCTTTATTGAATGTATGTTTTGTGTCTGGTGTTAGTGGTACGTGAATTGTGATGAAGTCACAGTTAGCAAATAATTCTTTTAAGTCTGTAATACGTTTAACGTGACTTGAGATATTCCAAGCAGTATCGATAGAAACATAAGGATCATATCCTAATACATTCATACCTAAACGACGAGCATCATTAGCAACTCTTGCTCCGATAGCACCTAGCCCAATTACCCCTAATGTTTTTCCATAAATTTCTGTACCTGCAAATTGTGATTTTCCTGCTTCTATTTGCTTAGGTACATCTTCTCCAGTTAGAGTATTAGCCCAAGAATTAGCAGAAATATAATCTCTTGAAGATAATAGTAAACTTGCTAAAACTGCTTCTTTTACTGCATTAGAATTAGCTCCTGGCGTGTTAAATACAACAATCCCTGCTTCAGTCGCCTTATCAATAGGAATATTGTTAGTACCAGCACCTGCACGAGCAATAGCTTTTAAGTTACTTGGAAAATCTACATCGTGTAAGTTTTGACTACGAATAATATAAGCGTCTGGATTTTCTGAGCCTTGACCATCTACTTGAAAATTTTCTCCTAATTTTTCTAAACCAATTTTATTAATATTATTATAAGTTTTTACATTAAACATATTATTTATTTGTCTCCTCAAACTTCTTCATAAACTCAACTAAGTCAACAACACCTTGACGTGGGAAGGCATTGTAAAGACTAGCACGCATTCCTCCTACACTACGGTGCCCCTTGATATTTTTAAATCCTGCAGCTTCTGCTTCTGTATTAAATTTCTTATCTAATTCTGCACTTGGAGTTTCAAAAGGAATATTAGCTACCGATCTATCTTTAGCATTTATTACTGGACTAGTATAGAAATCTGATTGTTCTATGAAGTCATATAATAAACCTGATTTCTCACGGTTAACTTTCTCCATCTCTCTTACTCCACCAAGACTTTTAACGTGTTCGAATACTAATTTTGCCATATAAATACCAAATGTTGGTGGTGTGTTGTATAGTGAATTGTTATCAGCTTGAATACGGTAGTCTAGCATACTTGATAGAGCCGGAGTATCATTTAGTAAATCTTCACGGATTACTACGATAGTAACACCAGCTGGACCGATATTTTTTTGAGCTCCTGCATAAATCATTCCAAAATCTTCCACATTGTAGTCTACAGCCAAAATATTAGAAGACATATCAGCTATAATAGGTACTCCATTTGTCTCAGGAATTTCATAAACTGATGTACCTTCGATAGTGTTATTAGTTGTAATGTGAACATAGGCTGCATCTTTATCAATCACTGATGCATCAAACGTTGGAATATGGTTGTAATTTTCTTCTTCTGATGAAGCTAATAAAATAGGCTCAAATTCTAATTGTTTTGATAACTTAACAGCTTCTGTATAAGCCTTTTTCCCCCATGATCCAGCTACGTGGTAGTATGCTTTCTTACCTAGAGCTAGGTTTAATGGAATCATAGTAAATTGTGTAGAAGCCCCTCCTTGTAAGAATAGCACCTTATAATTACTTGGGATTCCCATTAATTCTCTTAATAATTGTTCTGCATCACTAATAATTTTATCAAACTCTGGCGAACGATGAGACAACTCCATAACGCTCATTCCTGAATCTGCATAATTTAAAAACTCACTTTGAGCCTTTTCTAATACCTCTTTAGGCAAGACTGCTGGCCCTGCTGAAAAATTGTAAACCATGACTGTAAACCTCCAAACCTTTCATTTTAAATCACAACAATTATAACATATGGTTCGTTTTTTAACAAATATTTCTATCACAAATATAAAAACGTTCTTCTTTGAATGGCATTTTTCGTTTGAAAACAAAAAATAGTTCTTTTTTTATATGAAATTAAATATTAAAATATTTATATTACTTGCTTCGATTATTTCAAAAGTACATTATAAAATTTTTATACTTAAATTTGTGATATTTATAAAAAATTCTTCCTTTACTATAATTTATAAAGGAAGAATTTATACTTTCAACCCGACCATTTCTATCCCACATATCGGTCAGTGGTATACCTTATATAAGTTAATTATATCATATGATTGTTAAATTTTATTTAATTATTTATATGTTTCTCCATCCATTTTATGGATAGTGGTAGCCATTGCGCTACTGAATCATTTACATCTGTATCCGACTTAGCTGCAAATTTATCCGCTCTTGCTAATCCGTGGTGTCCAGAATCAAATAAATGCAGTTCTCCATTAACACCTGATTTATGCAATTCTTTTATATAATCCAGAGTCGCTAAAGGATTTACTATTTTATCTGTTAATGTCATCCAAATAAATGTTGGTGGTGTATCTTTATTAATACGTCCTATTATATCCCTATCTTTTAGTAACTCTTCTGATGGATCGCTAGTTCCAAACAAACATTTATTAATATCCTCTATTTGATGCTTAATTAATTCACTATCTCCTGCATTTTTGCTTAAATACACTCCTTTATCTGTATCCAATTGCGGATATGCAAGTATTAATCCTTTTGGTTTCAATAAATTACTATCCACTTTAAAAGGTAATAATTCTAATAATTTTTCATCATTCCATCTTGTTCCTAGAGTAGCTGCTACATGTCCACCTGCAGAAAATCCTATTACAAATATATTATCCACATCAATCATCCACTCTTCTGATTTGTCATGAAGCAACTTCATTGTAATCATTAACTCTAGTACTTGTTGCGGATAATAAGCATTTTCATTTATTTCAGGTCTTTCTTCTAGACTAGTTATTCTATTCTTATAATATGTTGAGTATTTTAAAACAAAAGCATGGTATCCTTGGTTTAAGAACGTTGTTGCTATTGCTTCCCCTTCTTTGATTGCATGAAATAAGTAACCACCACCTGGACAGATTATTATCGCAGGTCTTTTTTTATTAACTTTATATGAAATCTCTGAATTTAATATATATGAATCTAGTGTTGCTGTATCGTTTAGGCTTATTGTTTCAAATTTCATCTTTATAGCTCCTTATTATATTTATTTTATTATATCAAAATTTCATAAAAAATATGCCAATAATTAAATATCGACATATTACTATAATTTTATTCAAGTGGTATCATAAACGTTCTTTATTCACTTATTTCTTTGATAAAAAAGTTATTCAAACTATCCCAATCTTTTGTTTCTTCTTTTATTAAACTAGCATAGACTTCTATTTCAGCAATTGTTTTTTCTAGATACTCATTAATTTCTTTAATCGGAGCTATTAATTCATCTTCAGGAGAATTTAATTTTATATTTAATAATTCATCGACATAAACTTTCATTTCCTTAGGTAAGACTGTCTCTACTAATTCACTAAAAAGAATTGGTGGTACTGTGTGATATTCTTTTATCCACAAACATGCCAAGAGAGGTCTAAGTGCATAAAAATACTTCTTAGGTTTAACTTCTTCTCCACTAAGATACTGCTTTACATGTTTTTTAGCAGTATTCAAATAATGATATACCATCTTTTTTTCTGAAAAATAGTTATTTGATAAATTTCTAAATCTGTTTATGAAATCTGTTTCCTTATAAATAATTGGAGAATTTATCCATTCGAATAAAGTAGGATTAGATTTGTACAATAACTTTAATGTTTTATCTAAATCCCAGCCACTCACATCCCAAGTTTCATCAATTGGAATTTCTATCACATCTCTATCTGTATTCAATTTTAAATAATTTTCAGGCGTTCGCTTATAAATAAAACGAACATCAAAATCACTATCCGTAGATGCAAATCCCCAGGCACGACTACCTGATTCTATTGCCCATAGAATTTCAATACCATATTCTATTTCTATTTCACGTAATTTTTCTGGAACTAATACATTCATTTCTTCTTGACTCAGCATAATATCTCCTCTGTCTAACTATTTTTCTCTACCAGCTGCGACGATTGAGTGGGAATA
>JAUMWC010000030.1 GCA_030529855.1 Gemella sp. | reverse complement strand
TTTGGAAACTTATCTTCTAAAAACTTGTGGTCATTCCATAGTTTATCGAATAATTGGTCTTCGTTCAGGTTTGGTAAGAAATCTAGATAAGTAGGATTTTCACCACGGGCAACGAATTCTCCCATAGAAATTGATAAAGGTCCACTTAATCCCTTATGAGTGAATAACAAGTCTCCTGTATATTCTCTCTTTTTAGAATTAAACATCCTAACACCTTGCAGGGCAAGTCCAGATAACTCAACGAAGTCAGGGTACATTAGGGCAACCTCACTTGGGTAAATTTCTGTTAATTTAACCCCGTGTTTTTTCAGAATTCTGTGCATAGAACCATCAGATCCGCTTTGTGGGTAAGATTTTCCACCAGCACATACGGCAATATTTTTTCCGTAGAATTCTTCTCCTTCTTTTGTTTTGACTCCGACAAGTTTACCATCTTTAAAGATTAGGTCATCAACCTTGCAACCTTTTTTAAGTTTAACATTGTGAATTTTAAAGGCTTCGACTACATCTTTAGCTCTTTCACTAGCAGGGTATAGCCTTCTGTTTTCTTGTTTTAATGGCAGGTTATGTTTTTTGAAAAACTTGTGTAAGTCGTATTTGTGGTAGGCAGAACGTAAGAATCTACCGTTGTGGATAGCGACTTCTAATTCAGAAGGTGAATCAGAAGACAGCACATTACATCTTCCGTTACCTGTCATAAGTAATTTAGTTCCAATTCTTTTGCTTCCTTCAAGAATTAAAACTCTTAATTTTGTATTATTCAGTCTATCGGCAATCATAAGTCCAGAAGACCCACCACCGATAATTATTAAATCATATTTTTCCATTTTTATCTCCTATGAAAATCATTCCTATTAATTGTAACATAATCTATAAATATAATAAATTTTTAAGAGGAAGAGAAGGATTTTTGATAGAGACTTTAAATATTATAGTGAATAGATATGAAACATTAAGTTATTTTCGATGTAAACCTCTGTATTACAACACAAAAAAATAAAAAAATTTTTTAAAAAATAAACCAAGAAAACACTTACAAATTTTAGAAGAATTATTCGTCTTATTTTATAAGCGTTTTCATTGTAATCTATGAAGTTTCAACGATTTGTAATGGCTATAATACGCATATAAGAAATCATATAAGTCTGTTTTAAAAACAGTATAAATACAGTAAAAAACCAAAAAGAAAGGGTTTACATCATATTTTTTTCATGTTATATTAATTGTGTAAAAAGCAGTAAGGGTCTGTCTTGAAGTTTTAAAATTTATAAAATTACTAAATTTTAAGTATTAATGGAAAAGGTTTATTTGCTAAAGTATATTTTTAAGGAGGTCATATTATGACGGTAAACAACGAAACAGTAACAAATGCACTAGAGGAAGTAAATGTTCTTGTAGAGAATGGATTAAAAGCTCTAGATGAATTTTTAAAAATTAAAGATCAAGATAAAGTTGACGCTATTGTAGAAGCAGCTATAGCGGCAGCATTAGAAGCAAAAGACACATTAGCAGAACATGCTATTGAAGAAACACAGCGTGGAGTGCTTGAAGACAAGGCTATTAAAAATTTCCTTGCAGCTGATGCAGTAGGTGGATCACTTAGAGGAGTGAAAACTGTAGGAGTTATAGAAAGAGATGAAGCTCGTGGAATTGTATCTGTTGCAGATCCAGTAGGGGTTATTTGTGGAATTGTACCAGTAACAAACCCAACATCAACAGCAATATTTAAGTCAATTATTTCACTTAAATCAAGAAACCCAATCATCTTCTCATTCCATCCGTCAGCAGCTGAATGTTCTAAAGCAGCAGCACGTGTTGTAAGAGATGCTGCTATAAAAGCAGGAGCGCCTGAAAACTGTATCCAATTTATAGAACAACCAACATTAGAAGGAACAGATGCTTTAATGAAACACGATGGAGTAGCATTAATCCTAGCAACTGGTGGAAGTGGATTAGTTCGTGCAGCTTACTCATGTGGAAAACCAGCATTAGGAGTAGGACCAGGAAACGTACCAGCTTATGTACATAAAGCGGCTAAAATTGAACAAGCAGTCGAGGATATTGTTTTATCTAAATCATTTGATAATGGAGTTATCTGTGCATCAGAACAAGCTGCAATTGTAGATCAAGAGATTTACGATGAATTTATTGAAGTTTTAAAATCTGATAAAGTGTACCTAGTAAATGCAGAAGAAAAAGTATTATTAGAAAAATTATTATTTGGAACAGAAGCTAACTCTGAATCTTGTTCAGGTGCTAAATTAAATGGTGCTATTGTAGGGCAAGATGCTACGAAAATAGCTAAATTAGCAGGATTTGAAGTTCCAGAAACAACAAGAGTTTTAGCAGCAGAATGTTCTACTGTAGGATTAAATGAGCCATTAACACGTGAGAAATTATCACCTGTATTAGCAGTAGTTAAAGCTAGTGATGTTAAAGATGGATTTAGCAAAGCTAGTAAAATGGTAGAATTAGCTGGATTAGGACACACAGCTACAGTTCACACTGAAGATGAAGAAGTAGCTCTAGAATTTGGTGAACTTATAAAAGCTTGTCGTGTAGTTTGGAATGCACCAGCTGTGCACGGAGCAATTGGAGCAATCTATACTGATATGCTACCGTCATTCACATTAGGATGTGGATCATATGGGCGTAACTCATTCGCTGGAAACGTATCTGCAGTTAACTTAATTAACATTAAGAAAATCGCTAAGAGAAAAGCGGGAGTATAGAATACATAGAAAATAGCAAGGTAGAGAAATCTATCTTGCATTTTTTATATTTAAAGTAAGTGTTTAGCGGATAAGAGTTTCAGGTATTCTAAAATTCTGTATCACAACAAAAAAATTTTTTAAAAAAACAACATAAAAGAACGTAAGAAAACGTTCACATTTCATTAGTCGTTTAATACTGATGTATAGGAATTAAGATATTGTAATTTATAAGATTTCAGCGCTTTTTACAATCTATAATACATATTATATAAATTTTTATAAATCTGTTTTAAAAACAGTATAAATACAGTAAAAAGCAAAAAGAAAGGGTTTACATTAACTGATTTTCGTGTTATATTAGTTGTGAAAAAGAAGTAGGTTCTATCTTAAAATTAAATAATATAGAGAGTATTTACTTATATTATATTAAAAGGAGGTCATATTATTATGGCAACAGAAACATTAAACGTAACAAATGTGACAGAGGAGGTAAATGTACTTGTAGAAAAAGGTCTAAAAGCCTTAGATGAGTTTTTAAAAATAACAGATCAAGAAAAAATTGATGAAATAGTTGAAGCGGCTGCAGCTGCAGCTTTAGAAGCGAAAGAACCACTAGCAAAATTAGCGGTTGAAGAAACAAAACGTGGAGTGTTTGAGGATAAAGTTATTAAAAATGAATTTGGTGCACAAGCAGTAGCGGAATCATTAAGGGGAGTAAAAACTGTAGGAATTATCGAAAAAGATGAAGAGTTAGGACTTACATCTATCGCAGACCCAGTAGGTGTTATTTGTGGTATTACTCCAGTAACAAATCCAACGTCAACGACAATAGTTAAAGCCTTAATTTCATTAAAATCAAGAAACCCAATTATCTTCTCAGCTCACCCTGCTGCTAAAGAATGTTCTAAGGAAGCAGCTCGTATTGTGAGAGATGCTGCGGTAAAAGCGGGAGCACCTGAAAACTGTATTCAATTTATTGAAGAACCAACATTAGAAGGAACAGATGCTTTAATGAAACATGAGGGAGTATCATTAATCTTGGCAACAGGAGGAAATGGTCTTGTTCGTGCAGCTTACTCTTGCGGAAAACCAGCATTAGGAGTAGGTGCAGGAAACGTTCCGGCATATGTACATAAATCTGCTAAATTAGAACAAGCAGCTACAGATATCGTATTTTCTAAATCATTTGATAATGGTGTAATCTGTTCGTCAGAACAAGCAGCGATTGTTGATAAAGAAGTATACGATGAATTCGTAGAACTTATCAAAGCTAAAGATGTTTATGTAGTAAATGAAAAAGAAAAAGCACTATTAGAAAACTTCTTATTTGGAGCAGAAGCTAACTCTGAATCTTGTTCAGGAGCTAAGTTAAATGCTGCCGTTGTAGGACAAGACGCTACAAGAATTGCTGAATTAGCAGGATTTGAAGTACCAGAAACAACAAAAGTTTTAGCAGCGGAATGTCCAGATGTAGGATTAAACCAACCATTAACACGTGAAAAATTATCTCCAGTATTAGCACTAGTTAAGTCAGAAGATGCTAAAGATGGTCTAGATAAAGCAAGTAGAATGGTAGAATTATTCGGGTTAGGACACACAGCTGTTGTTCACACTGAAGATGAAGAAGTAGCAGTAGAATTTGGAAAACTTGTGAAAGCTATTCGTATTCTATGGAATACACCATCTGGATTCGGCTCAATCGGAGCAATCTACACTAATTTAACTCCGTCGCTGACATTAGGATGCGGAACGTATGGACGTAACTCATTCTCTGGAAATGTATCTGCAGTTAACTTACTTAACATTAAGAAAATTGCTAAGAGAAAACCAGGAGTATAAGTATAGTTTAGAAATAAATAGAAAATTAATTACACAATGCAAGGTAGAGAAATCTGCCTTGCTATTTTTTTGTATTATGTGATATATTTGCAATATTACATCAGGCTAACTCTCTTGTTACAATAGGATTACAGATATTGAATAGAATAAATATATATATTAAAATAGTATATTGAAAATTCATGAAAATTATTGAGAGGATTATTGATGAGTAAGTTTAAGAAATTAATGAGTGGTATTGCTGTTACATCAGCTCTATCATTAGTATTTACTGCTAGTGTAGATGCTAAACAATATACTGTAAAGAAAGGTGATACCTTATATAGTATAGCTAAAAAAAATAATACTACTGTAGCTAAAGTAGTAAGTGATAATAAAATAGTAAATGGAGTAATAAAACCAGGACAAGTTCTTAATGTGGGCGGGACTGCTCCTAAAGCAACTGTAACAACAAAAGCGCCGGTAAAAGCTACATCTCAAACTGCAACAAGTGGACAACACAAAATAGTAAAAGGTGATACGCTTTACTCTGTAGCTAGAAAAAATGGTATGACATTAGATGAACTTAAGAAATTAAATAATTTATCATCTAACTATGTACCGGTAGGAAGAGTCTTAAACGTAAGAAAATCTTCAGCGGTTGCTAAACCAGTGGTTACGACTACTACTAAAAAGGCTGTAGTTACAACTAAGAAAGCTCCGGTTACGACGAAGGCGCCAACAACAACTAAGGTACCAGTAACAACAAAAGCGCCGACAGCGGTAAAAGTAAATTCTACTACTGTTAAAGGTCAACACAAGGTTGTAAAGGGAGATACACTTTATAATATAGCTAAAAGAAATGGTATGACTGTTGATGAGTTGAAAAAACTTAATAATTTAACATCGAATAACGTGTCTTTAGGAAGAGTACTTACTGTAAATAAACCAGCTACATCGGTACCTAAGCCAGTGACTGTAACAACTACAAAAAAAGTAGAAACTACTAAAAAAACATCAGAAAAACCTGCGCAAACTACAACTACTAAGAC
>JAUMWC010000016.1 GCA_030529855.1 Gemella sp. | reverse complement strand
ACGGAGTTATCGCAGCACTAGTTGCTACATTCATATTCCCACTAATATTCTAGATTATAAAATAAAGCAGATGAAAATTTCATCTGCTTTTTTATTTATCAAGATAATTAATTATTCAAAATCTTTGGCAGAAAAATCTTGCACTGCAAGTTTTTTACTGCATAAGAAGCCACTAAACAAAAGAATGTTCTTACTTGAACATTCTTTTTCTAAGTGCTTCTTTAAAAGGAGTAGGATTATTTTGACAACTTTTGAAGTAGTAACATTATTATTTAATTACACACTAGTTTTAGTTGCTGTTATTGGCCTTTGTTACAATATCTTCAAAAACAATAAAAAATAATCTCGTCATATTACTTTTGGCCAAGTAAACGAGATTATTTTTAATTAAATTTACTAAAGCTACTGTTGAAAGTTTAATCTACTTAATTAAATGTAGCTTTATATTGCCAATCAAATATCCATTGTAGGTTTATTGTGGGTTCCGTATGCATATCTAATAGCGGAGTAAAATTTTCTAATATATCTCTTTTTATATCCTTTTCTGATATATTTTTTAAATCTACATGCTTGTAATCATTATCCAAAGCCCATTCTATCTTACTAAAATTCGAATTAAATTTATAAGTAATTTTATCTGTCTTGTATAAATAACCGTGGTCAGCAGCTGATATACTATTCTCACCATTATAAATGAAACCTTTGTCAGAAATTTCTATTTCAGAAGAAATATTCCCTACACCGTGTAGCAAAATTGCATTATCAACAAGCATTACTATTTGTGGTTCTGTTGTCTCACTATGTGGCATATTCTTTGCATAATATACTGAATTTTTAAATACGTTATACTGAATGGATACCACTAGTATTATGATTAAAATAAAAATCCTTACTATTTTAATCATTACTTCTCCTTTTCCCATTTAAAATTTAATCTACTTAGTTATTTTTTATATTTATCAGTTTCATCCAATTCTACTGTGATATTTCCATTTTTCACTTCAAACACTAAATATCTACTTGGAGCATCATAGTAGACCTTCTCTTCACCTGCACGTTGACTCCATACTTGTTCTGGTACATAAAAAATATATCTAGAATCAGGTAGGTTCAATGTAGTCAGTAAATTAAGATTAAAGTCTGCTATGGGCTTATCTAAATATACAGCAATTTGATACATACCTAATCTATTATATTTATCGAAATCTAATGTTGTTAATCCCCTTAATGGTGCGTCGCTAGGTGAAGACTTTAAATCTTTAGCAAGTTCAGACTTAGTAACAGTACTATTATCCGAATAATAATCATCTTCTAAATAAATATCTCTACTAACAATACCTGCTTGGGAAATAGATTTTTTTACTTTTTCTTCTAAATTTTTAAAACCAGATGATTGCTCGAAGGCTTCTACAAACAAGTTATCTACTAAATCATTTGAATAATTATTAGCTAATTCTTCACTACTATCAAAAAATTCTCCTTTATTTTTTTCTCCCATACCATGTAATCTATCAGCGAAGTTGACTGTAATTTTTCCATTACCAGTTTCTTCTTCATAAGTATAAGTGTATTCTAGTCGCAAAGGTCCAGTTGTTTCTGACTGTATATTTAAAACTTGTCCCCTAAAACCTGCATCTTTATAGAAACTTATAATTTCTTGGTTAGTTTCTCTTTCGTCTGCTTCTAGCACGAAAATTAATCCACCTATAAATATTAAAGGTACTAAAAACACTGTTCCTAAAATAAATAAAATAATTATCAAAAATAATTTTTTCATCTTATCTCCCTTTCCCATTTAAAATTTAATCTACTTTTATACTTAATTAAATCTTTCCTTATATTTCCAATCAAATATCCATTGTAGGTTTATACTTGGTTCTGTATGCTCATCTATCAATGGTTTTAATTTATTATACATTTCTTTTTTCATTTCTTCTTTTTTATTATCTGCTATCATTATTTCTTTTATAGGTTTATCAGAATTTGGATCTTCCATCGCTCTAATAAATTTGAAATTATGATCGTAATTATAAGAAATATGTCTTTCCTTTTCTCTAATAGAATATCTATATCCATCACGTTCTGTAGACATTATTTCTTTTCTATTATTGAAATATATAATATTATTCCCATCTCTATCATAGACTACTCCTGGAAGTATCTCTCCTTCAGAGTAATGCCACGACATATTTTCTAATAATGCAGACATTTCTGGCACTGCTCCTTCTTTATGTGGAGTATGTTTAGCGTAATATACTGAATTATTTAACAAATTTAATTGAACATATATGTAGCCTACTATACTTACTCCAAGTATCAAACCTAATCCTATTAAAATTTTTACAATCTTTTTCATCTTATTTTCCTTTCTAAAAGAAAAGACTATATAAAAATATAGTCTTAATACTTTTTATATTATACTATCTCCAGCTTTTACACGCCAGTTGTAGTCTGAAAGAATGATTTCTTCTAGTGAGTATTTAGTTTCCCAACCTAGGTATTTCTTAACCTTGTCAGTTTTCGCTAATACTGATGCAGGGTCTCCTGGTCGTCTGTCTACTATCTCTACTGGAATTTTCTTTTCTACTACTTTCTCTGCTACTGCAAAGATTTCTTTTACAGAGTATCCTTTCTCTGTTCCTAGGTTGAATATTTCTGATGTAGCCTTGTCGCTAAAGATGTAATCAAATCCTGCAACGTGAGCTGCTGCTAAGTCTAGTACGTGAATGTAGTCACGGATACAAGAACCATCTGGTGTATCATAATCTTCTCCAAAGATTTTCAGCATATCATTTTGCCCTAGGGCTGTTTTGTTGATGTTTGGAATAATGTGAGTTGGTTGTTTAACTCTTAATCCATTACTTGCGTCCATAGCTGCTCCTGCAACGTTGAAGTAACGGAAGATTACATAGTCAAATCCGTATGCTTCCTTGAACCAGTGAATCATACGCTCACCCATATGTTTAGTTTCTGCATATGGGTTTACTGGTGCTACTTGCGTATCTTCTGTTGCTGGTTCTGTACCGCAGTTGTTTCCATAGATAGAAGCTGTTGATGAGAATAGAACTTTCTTGATTCCTTCTTCTTGCATTACTGTTAATACATTGTGCATTCCTGTTACGTTAGCATCAAAATACTTGATAGGATTTTCCATACTTTCCCCTACTTTGATTTCTCCTGCACAGTGCAGAACTGCATCAATCTTATTGTTTCTAAAATAGTTTCTTAATTCTTCTTTTTGATATACATCAAGCTGAGTAAACTTGGCTCTTGAGTCCACTGCTTCCTTTGCTCCTGATGCTAAATTGTCTAATACATGCACGTCATAACCTGCATCTAATAAGGCTTTTACTGTGTGAGAACCGATATATCCAGCCCCACCTGTTACTAAAACACTCTGTTTCATAATAATGTCTCCTTTTTAAATATGTTTTAAGTATACCATAATAATAATAATAATAATAATAGTAGTAGTACAATAATTATTTTTCTATTCTTAATTTAAATAACATCTCTTTTTAAACGTACAAAACTTTTTTCATCATCTCTGTAGATTTTATCAAATCCACGTTTCTTCCAAAAGTTTATACCACGCTCATTTTCTTTATGAACAGGAATAGATATAATTTTCACATTAAATTCATTTTAATATTTCATCAAACATTTAACTTTCCCTAGTTATATTTACATCATCAAAAGTAATTATTTTTACTACACTATTTGTAGTTCCTTTTGTTTCTGGAACATTTAGTAACTTAGCACCACCATTTACTTTAACATCATATTTTCCTTCAAATGTTTTAGGAACAACCATATCTATCTTTCCACTTAATACATCTACTAGTAATTCTTCAACATTTGCATTTTTTCCTAGTTCTATCGTTACATCTAAAGTATCTTTCCCATCCGAATATACGGCTAGTTTAAATCCTTTCTCTGAAAATGGAATAAACAATTTAGAATTACTCAACTCTGCTTTTTCTAAAGCATTAATTGTAGAGTTAGCTACTTTACCTGATAAACTTACTTTTGTTTCTTCATTTTCTGTTTCTAAAATTTTTATTTTCAACGGTTGTTGATTTCCATCTAATTTAATCTGTTCGATTTTAGGATTTTTTATTATCCATTCTTTTTTTATATTTTCATCTGTTTTTGCATTATTTATACTTACAAAAATAGCTACACCTACCGCCCCTAAAAATAATAATATAAGTGGAATTATCTTTTTCATTTCTTACTCTCCTTATTTAAATTCTCTCGTTTTAAATATATAATAACCTGCAATAAAATATATTACTGCAAATACTAATGCTACTATTACTGATGTTGTAAAATACTCACCTTGTCCTGTAACTACTTTTAAATTATTGAATACAAATAAATCTTTGAAAGTTTCATAACTATCACTAGAATTTAATATATATCCTAATAAATTATCAAACATCATTACAATTACTATATAGACTAAATATGATTGATACGTTCTGTCAAAATAATTAAAAATAAATATTGCCAACATTACTATACATACATAATATGGGAGCTGGTAGTATAAAACATTATCAACTATGTCTAAACCTGCATTTTCTACTGAAGATAGTCTATATATAACCGTAGTTAGATATGAAATGCCCACTAAAATTAATGAACTTACTATTGTTAATAATGTTTTATAAAAGAAAATTTTTATTCTTGATTTATCTTTTATAATTACGGTATTTATTGTTCTATTAGTAAAATCTTCACCAAAAAACACTCCACAAGCCGACAAGAAAAATAAAGGAAGAAATGTTGACAAAGAAGATAAAGTTTCTATACTTCCTTCGTGCCCTATGCTGTCTCTAGAAAAATATGAGAAAGCTACCGAAGCAACTACTACTAATAAGATAGGAAGCATAAAATTCTTTGTTCTTACTATTCTATATAAATCTGCTTTAAACCTGTTTATCATAATCTCTCTCCTTCTATTTTTTTATTAAGTTTAGATAATATTCTTCAAATGTCATCTTTTTATTATAAATAGAATTTATTTCTATTAAATTTGAACGTAGCAAATCAATAATATCCGTTACTGTATGATTAGTATCTGTCAGCTCTACTCTACCCTTTTCTTTTTGCACAGAAAAGTTATTACTTTTTAAGATTTCAATACACTTCTCTGTATCGTTTACTTCCACTACTATCTTTTTACTAAGATTATCTTCCAATTTTTTACTATCAATATTTTCTATTATCTTTCCACGACTCATAATAATAAATCTATCTGCGACCAAATCTAATTCTGATAGTATATGGCTAGAAATTAAAACTGTCATCTTATATTTTTCTTTCAATGTTTTCAATATATTTCTAACATCTTTTATCCCCATCGGGTCTAGACCATTAATAGGTTCATCTAATATTAAAAAGTTAGGTGAATCCACAATAGCCAAACCAATAGCTAATCTCTGTCTCATACCTAAAGAAAAATCTTTAGATTTTTTATTCTTATCAACTTTATCTAAACCAACTAAAATTAATGTTTCATTGATTTTTTCTTCTATATTTTTTACTCCACAAGCCAGTGCTTGATATTTTAAATTTTCGTAAGCAGAAAGATTTGGATATAAACTAGGTGATTCAACAATACAACTTATTTTCAAATCATCACTTACTCCTATACTTCCAGAATTTTCTTTTATCAAACCCGCTAAAATTCTTATTAAAGTCGTTTTCCCTGCTCCATTTTCTCCAACCAGCCCACATATTTCTGATTGATTTACCGAAAATGTAACTTCATCTAAAACTAAATGATTTCCATATCTCTTAACTATATTATTAATTTTTACAATCTCATTTTTCATAACTCTCTCCTAAAATTTTATGAAAAGCTTTTCTTTAATTAAATATTAACACTCTTCTGGAGAGTTGTCAATATAAAAATATCGTTTATCGTTATATTTTTAATGTTAAATTTTTATATATTATCGAATTACCATCAATAGAGCTAAGGTTTATTTGAATTTCTATAATTTTTTTGAAAACTTTTTCTTGGTTTAATTTTACAATCCCTAAGAAAGTTTGTCAATAAAAATATAAATTTATGTTTATATCTATATATATTTATGTATATATAGTTGTAAAAGAAAAAAGAGTTTCTCACTCTTTTTTACTTACTATAGTTTTCTTTAAGGTATTTTTCTAAGTTTACTACGATAGCTGAATCAGCGGATACAATTTTAAATAATGTTAAAGCCAAATCATAATAATATTTTGCTTCGTTTTTTAATTTTTTACCTTCATCATAAATATGTCCTAAAAAGCAATACAAATCCCCTAGTACATACATAATATGATATTTTTTACAAATTTCTATAGCATCTAGTGTTTCATCTATAGATTTCTGTATCTCTCCACTATAATATAGATATCGGCAGTAATTATAACGAATCTTTATACTCATCTTTATTTCACTAATATTATTAGTTCTCATACTATTTATTCGCTTACTTACTTCTAGATATGTATCTGCATAGTTTTCATTTTTTGTTTCAAAGTAGAAATTCATTAGCGTATTAACAAAAGTAAGATACAATTCGTTATCAATATCTTCTTTTACAATCTCTTCAACTCTTTTTATAGCTAATTCTTGACTTCCTTCTGCGTAAAAATCAACCATACACCCTATCCATTCTAGATATAGTTTATCCGATGTAGATAGTGCCTGTTCTTTCTCCACTTCCATTTCATAGATATATTTTAATGATTCATAATCTCTTTGGTCTAGTAGTTTTCTTGATAGTTCTTTAAACTTACCTAGGTTTTCAAAGTTCTCTTCTTCCACACTCTCATCAAAGAAATATTCCACACTTACGTGCATTTTTTTTGCTAATTTATATAGCAATTCTGCTCCTGGAGAATAGTCACCCTTTTCTATTCTCGATATCCTTGCTTGTTTACAGATTCCTTCTGCTACTTGTACCTGCGACATTTTTAGTTCTAATCTTCTTGCTTTAAATCTTTTTGCTAATATATTATCACTCATTATAATATCCCTTGCTTAATTTAATATACTTATATGATTATTATAATTTCTTTCTTATTATTAAGCAAATAAAAAATCTGACCTAGGTATAGCCTAAGTCAGATAATATTAATTACTCTCCCCAGAAGTCTAGGGCAATTTTTTGTCCTTGCTTAATCTTAGCCCATTGCTCTTCAACGCTTAATTCATTTCCACCATCACAAGATGCAAATCCACATTGGTGAGATAAGTATAAGTTTTCTTTTGGTAGGTATTTAGTTGCTTCTTCTAACAATCCTTTAATTCTGTCTTCGTCTTCTAAAGTTCTAGTTTTAGATGATAAGAATCCTAATACAACTTCTACTTCTGGACGATCTTTGAATACTGATAATGCTGATAAGTTTCCAGCTCTTTCATCATCCCACTCTAGGTAGAATCTGTCATATTTTTGTTTTTCTAAGAATAAGTTAGCGATTGATTCGTAGCTTCCACTTGAGAAGTGTCTTGAATCATAGTTTCCACGGCAGTTGTGAGTGTAAACTTTTAATCCTAATCCGTGAGCATAGTCAATAACTTCATTGTTGATGTCGATTAACTCATTAGCAAATTCTAAACCAGTAGATTCTGCTCCTCCACCTGCGAATGGTGAGTTAGTGTTATCTGATGCGAATAATTCCCATAGACAGTCATCAAATTGGATAATCTTTCCACCAGCTTTAACAAATAGGTCTAAGAATGCCTTGTATGCTTCTACTAAGTCATCACGTAATTCCTTGTTAGTTTGGTAAACTTTACCACCTACTTGTCCTTGAAGTCTTAACTCTCCGTAGAAGTGAGATGGAGAAACTACACATTGTTTTAAAGTTTTTCCTTCTGGTACTAATTTATTAAGTCTTTCGTAGTGGTCGATAAATGCGTGGTGCTTACAGCAGATTTTACTGTTAATTTCTATACCGATATCTTTACGTGTTTCGTAATCAGATTGTGCTTCATCATTGTCACGGAAGAAGTATCCATTCTCAGCGATGAATCTTCTAACTCCGTCAAGTCCCCAGTAAAAGTCTAAGTGCCATAAAGATTTAGAAAACTCTCCATCTGTAACTTCTGGTAAATCGTGAGCTAATTGCTCTTTTACTACATCAGCTACTGCCTTATCTTCTACTTCTTTGTATCCTTCAAAATCATTGTAGAATGGGTATTGAATATCATCTCTGTGCTCAATTTTTGTTTTGTATTCTAATAAATCTGCAGGTCTTAATAAAGAACCTACTAATAAAAATCTTTTTGATGTTTGTGTCATAATTCATTTCCTCTTTCTTTTATTTTGTTCTTGAATTTATTATAATACAATTTTCTGACAATTAAAAATACATAAAAATTATATACTTCCATAGTTTAAAACTATAATAAAAAGTTCCCTGCTTTCGCAAGGAACTTTTATATTTATTATAATTTACTTCTTACTTCTTTAGTAGCTTCTACTAAAACTTCTAATGATGCCACTGTTTCAGGCTCTTTTCTTGTTTTTAGACCACAGTCAGGGTTTACCCAGAATTGTGTTGGAGATAATTTTTCTAATGAAATATTAATGTTTCCTGTAATTTCTTCTTTACTTGGTACACGTGGAGAGTGAATGTCATAAACTCCTAGTCCAATTTGTCTTGGGTATGTGTATTTCTCAAATACTTCTATAATATCTCCATGGCTACGGCTTGTTTCGATAGAGATAACATCTGCATCTAATCCATCGATTGAATCAATAATCTCTTCGAATTTAGAATAGCACATGTGAGTGTGGATTTGTGTTTCATCTTTTACAGAAGATGTTGCAATTCTGAATGATTCTACAGAGTCATCTAGGTATGCTTTTTGTTTAGATTTACGTAGTGGTAATCCTTCACGCAGAGCCGCTTCATCAACTTGGATAATAGCAATTCCAGCATCTTCTAATAATTTGATTTCATCTTTAATCGCTAATCCAATTTGGTTGAATAATTGTGCTCTAGTAATATCTGTTCTTTCGAATGACCAGTTTACAATAGTGATTGGTCCTGTTAACATTCCTTTAACTGGACGGTTTGTTAATGATTGTGCATAAACTGTTTCTTTAACTGTTAATGGTTGGATATGTTTAACATCTCCGTAGATGATTGGTGGCTTAACAGCACGTGAACCGTAAGATTGTACCCATCCTAAGTTAGTAGTTGTAAATCCAGCTAATTTTTGTCCGAAGAACTCAACCATGTCCACACGCTCAAACTCTCCGTGAACTAGTACATCAATGTCTAAGTCCTCTTGAATTTTTATCCAGCGTGCTGTTTCAGATTCAATAAATTTCTCGTATTCAGCATCTGTAGACTCCCCTCTCTTCCAAGCAAGTCTTTGGCGACGTACTTCATCAGATTGTGGGAATGAACCGATTGTTGTTGTTGGTAAGGTTGGAAGATTTAATTTTGCATCTTGTAATTTTTTACGAATTTCGTAAGGAGTTCTTTCTCTCTTAACATTAGAAATGTCTTCGATGTTTACATGTCTAAAGTCTGCATCTTGAATAGCCTTGAAGTTCTTAACATGCTCTTCGTAAGCTGCTGTTTTTTCTCCTGCTAATGCTGCTTTTAATAAAGCTAATTCTTCAATTTTTTCATCAGCGAATGATAATCCACCGTAGATTACTCTGTCTAAGTCTTTTTCTTGTTTCTTAGTTACAGGTACGTGTAGGATTGAACAAGATGGTTGCAATGCTAATTCTTTAACATTTTCTTTTATTGTCTTGATTAATTCTAATCTTTCTTCTAAATCAGCAGCCCAAATGTTACGCCCATCATTTACCCCAGCAAATACTAACTTGTCTTTAAATACACCTTTCTTAACAAGTTCTAAGTTTTCTTCTTGTCCGTGTACAAAGTCTAATCCAAATGCTACTGGCAGAGCAGCTAACTTCTCTGCACCTAATAATGCTTCAAAGTAAGTTTGGAAAATAAATGTTACTTCTGGTAATGCTTCTGCGATTTCTTTGTAAACTTCTAGCGCTAGGTCTACATATTGCTCACCTTCTTCTGAAACGAAGATTGCTTCATCAATTTGGATATATTTAGCTCCTTCTTTAGCTAACTGAGCAAATACT
Source organism: Gemella sp. (assembly GCA_030529855.1). GTDB lineage: Bacteria > Bacillota > Bacilli > Staphylococcales > Gemellaceae > Gemelliphila. Next base: position 29,741 of record JAUMWC010000016.1, on the reverse strand, counting down.
TCTTTGTATAATGGAACTAGAGTCTTAACTGCTTCGTTTACATTCTCAACTCCGTTAGAAATTGCTACGTAAGTAATTGGTCCAGTAATAACAGGCTTAGCCTTGTCTCCTACTAACTTTTTAGCTTCTAGGTATAAGTCTAATAATCTAGTGTTAGTAAGTTTTGGTTCTACTCCAGCCCACTCAGGTACTATGTAGTGGTAGTTTGTGTTGAACCATTTTTTCATACTTGATGCAACATTTCCTTTGTTACCACGTGCTATATCAAAGTATAAATCTATGTCTAATTCTCTATCTCTAAAACGAGTAGGAATGATATTGAATTGTAATGATAGGTCTAAAATGTGGTCGTAGAAAGAGAAGTCTCCTACTGGAATTAAATCTAGTCCTAATTCATCTTGTTTTACTAAGAATGATTTACGTAGTTCTTCTCCTTTTTTGAAGAATTCTTCTTTAGAAATATCTTTTTTCCAAAAGTCCTCTAATAATTTTTTCCATTCTCTCTTTTCACCTAATCTTGGGTATCCTAAACTTGTAATTTTTGTCATTGTTTTTCTCTCCTTTTATAATTGAATATTTGAATTTTTGAATATGTCATTTGTATTTTCTTTTATGTATTTAGCAACACTCGGTTGATTCATTGTGTATAAGTGCACTCCATCTACATCATTAGTTACTAAATCAATAATTTGGTCAACCGCATAAGCAAGACCTGCTTGTCTTAGCGATACTGGGTCGTGCTCATACTTATCAAGAATTCTCTTGAATTTTTTCGGTAGTGTTACCGACTTACAAATGCTAAGTAATCTTAAAACTTGGTTTCTATTAATTATTGGCATTATTCCTGCTAAGGTAGGGACATCTATATTCGCCAGTTGGCACTTGTCTCTAAAATCATAAAATGCTTCGTTATCATAGAATAGTTGGCTTATTAATAATTCACAACCTGCATCTACTTTTTTCTTCAAAAATTTAATATCTTGAACTTGGTTAGCTGAATCTACGTGAGTTTCTGGATAACAAGCTGCCGATATCTTAAAGTTAGAATTTCTTTCTTTAATAAATTCTATCAAGTCACTTGCATAAGCGAAATCTCCTTTAGGAGCAACTCCTTCTATAATGTCTCCCCTTAGTGCCAATAAGTTTCTCACTCCAATTTCTTCCAGAGCATCTAAGGTTTCAGCAACTTCTGCCTTAGACATGTATAATGCCGGTAGATGGGCTATAGTTTCTAATCCCAATTTATTCTGTACATGATCTGATATTTTTACAGTAGAGTCTTTTATATTTACGTTATTATTACTACACGTTACACTTATAAAGTCTGGGTTCAATTCTTTAAAGTCTGTAAGTATTCCACACATTTGTTTTTTTCTCTCTTCTGTGTTCGGTGGAAATATTTCAAAAGATAAAGTTATTTTTTTTGTCATTTACTTCTCCTCTCTTCTTTATTTTTTGCTTAAGAGTATTATAGTATAATTTTACGACAATTAAAAATAACTATTTTTTGATGAATACTATAGTTTAAAACTATAAAAGAAGAAATCACCTTTAACATATAGGCGATTTCTTCTTTTTCTTATTCCTTATTGTTGTTTATGTCTATTCACACTTTCAAATATATGACTAGTATTATCACACACATATTTCGCTACACTTGCTTGGTTCATTGTAAATAGGTGTATTCCGTCCACATCATTAGTTACTAAATCTGTAATTTGATCCACTGCATAATCTAATCCTGCTTGTCTTAAAGAGACTGGATCGTGCTCATACTTTTCTAATATTTCCTTAAATTCTTTCGGTAATTTTACTGTTTTACAAATATCCAATAATCTTAAAATTTGATTTCTATTTACCGCTGGCATTATCCCCGCTAATATGGGAACATTTATATCTGCACCTTGACATTTATCTCTGAAATTATAAAAACTATCATTATCAAAAAACAACTGACTTACTAGCGTTTCACAACCTGCATCTACTTTTTTCTTCAAATTTTCAATCTCTTGAGCTTGGTTTAATGATTCCTTATGTCCATCTGGATAACAAGCTCCTAAAATTTTAAAGTTTTCATTCTTATTTTTAATAAATCTAACCAAATCAGAAGCATAAGGAAAATCTTCTTTTGGCTTCATACCTGCAATAGCATCACCTTTCAGCGCTAGTATAGAATTTATACCAGCCTTTTCTATAAGGTCTAATGTTTCTGCAACTTCTTCTTTACCTAAATATAAAGATGGTAGATGAGTAATAGCTGGTAATTCTAATGTATTTTGTATGTAGTCTGATATATTAACCGTATTTCTTACATAATCCACTATATTTAACGGTGTATCTTTTGCATTTTCTTTATTAGTACTGCAAGCTACACTTATAAAATCAGGATCTAAAATTTTCAGTTCATCTAATAACTCATACAGATTTTTTCTATCTTCCATTCTTGTCGAAAAAATTTCAAATGATAATCTTGTTTTCTTACTCATCTACTAGCTCTCCACTTTCTTTTGCTTTTTCTTTAAAAATATTATAATATAATTTTACAATTATTAAAACTGAATTCCATAGTTCAAAACTATGTAGGAGATTTAAATGCGAATACAACAATTAGAATATCTAATAAAAATCATAGAAACAGGGAATATTACGCAAGCCGCCAAAGAGTTGTTTATAAGTCAACCTTCCCTATCTAATGCTATTAAAGATTTAGAAAAAGAGATGAATATAATCATCTTTAACAGGGGACAAAAAGGGGTTAACCTTACTAAAGACGGAGAAGAATTTTTGCAATATGCCAAGCAAATTATGGCTCAAATTAATCTGGTAAACCACCGATATAAAGAAGAACTAAGACCAAAAAAAATATTCTCAGTATCAGGTCAGCACTATGCCTTTGTAGTTGATGCCTTTGTAAAACTGCTAAATAAATTAAACAAAGATGACTATCAAGCAAGCCTTAAAGAACTAAGAACATATGAGGTTATCGAAGATATAGCCAACCTAAAAAGTGAAATTGGTGTAATCTACAAATCAAACTATAATAGAAAAGTTATTGAAAGTATATTAAAAGAAAAAAGTCTTACTTTTACTAGTCTACACAAGACAAAACCTTATGTATTTATTCAGTCTAACCACCCTTTATCTAATAAAAAAACAATAAATTTAGACGATTTAATACCTTATCCAAAGTTTGCCTATGACCAAGGAACGCACAACTCATTCTACTACTGGGAAGAAATTTTAGCAGATATTTCATCTCCTAAAACAGTCATCGTTTCAGATAGAGCTACCCTATTCAATTTACTAATAGGACTTAATGGATATACAATTTCTTCAGGTATCATCAACTCCGACCTAAACGGAGATAATATCATAGCCATTCCCCTAAACTCTGATGAAGTAATAGAACTTGGTTACATTACCAACGATATGCACAGTCTATCAGAAATAGGACAAGAATACCTAGATATACTTAACCAATCTATAAAAGAACATACGAAATAAATTTACAATATTATACAACTCTATACGCATAAAAAGACTGGTTATAATTTATATAACCAGTCTTTTTATTGAAACTAGACAAGTATGCGGAAATCTTATCTAGTTCATATTGCAAATTTATTTAGATATTTTTCGTCTTGAAACAAATGCAGTAGCTAAACCAAGAGCAATAACTCCTGCAGCAGTATTATTATTCATATCTACAGCTGAAGTTTTTGGTAAAATATTAGTTTTCGATTTAGTTTCTGTAGTGTTTTTATTCACATCTCTTACTGAAGCTTTTTGTAAAGTATCAGTTTTAGGTTTAGTTTCTATAGTATTTTTATTCGTATCTCTTGCTGAAGTTTTTGGTAAAGTGTCAGTTTTAGGTTTAGTTTCTATAGTAGATATAATTCTATCTTTTTTATTTTCTAAATTATATCTTCCTAATAAATCTTGATAAGTTTTATTAACATTTTTTTGAGCAAGTAATAATTCTTCTAACAAGTTTGACTCTTTAGAGTAGTCAGAAGAAATAGCTTCTAACTCCTTAATTAATACAGTAAGGTGTTCGCTAGGAATCAATCCCTTTTTTAATTCGTTTAACCTAGCGTCTTCTTTTGATAGCTCATTTTTTATTCTTTCTATTTCTTTTTGAGCAAGTTCAAGTTTTTTTATTTCAGATTTTAATTGAGTAACTTTATCTTGTGCTGTTTTTATTGCTGATGTGTTAGGAGTCACTGTTACTTCTGTTTTGTCAAAGTTTTTATCCTTTAAATGGTAATCTACAAGAGAAATTAAATGTAATGCTAAAGTTCCGTTAACGCTTGAAAAGTCTATACCAGAATACTCAGTTTTGTAATACCAAGGTGACATATAATTTTCTACAAGAGTAAGTCTATCTTGAGTGATTGTGTGTAAACCTTTATATTGTTTATATGTATTGTTTCCTTCTTTTATAACATATCTATTAATATCAATATAATTAAATATTTCGTCAGTTACAGCATTATATACTATTTCTTCTAACTGTGAATAAGTGAATTGTGTATTAGGATTTTTTACCATATACCTAGTTTCTTCTGGTTGTGCAGGGGCATCAGGACCACCAACAGGTAGATTGTAAGATTTAAAGACTTCTCTAATTCCTTCTGTATGTCCATGTTGTAGGTGAATGTTAGATTGAGGACTACTGTCATAGATACTAAAAGTGTATGTTTTCTTATCAAGTAAATCGTAAGAATCTCTGACATAAGTATCTGCAATTTTATCTATAAGGTCAACTGTGAAGTTCAATACTACTCGGCGTTTAGAATTTTGTGCTTTATGAAATTCTATAATTTCAGGGTTTACTTGTTCAAGGTATTGGTTAGTTAAATCAACAAAGAAAAGATTAAGTTTCTTACGTACATCTAAAGGTAGATTGTTGATATCGTATAAGGTAGGGTCAGTATCAGTCGAAATGTATTTATTTTTACTAGCAGCTTCTTTTAAAAGTGTTTCATTAACAAATTCAGTTACACTTATCCAACCACGTGTTCTTATTGTTTCTCTTTCTTTTTCTATTGCTTTGACTAGTTCAGGTGTAATAACAATTTTATTAGGGTTGTTTATTGGTGTTGTGTCGTTCTGAACTTTTTCAAGGTCAACAAGTGCGTTTTTATATTCAGTTTGTGTTTTGTCTAGCTCTTCTTTAGAAAATTCTGCTTCTTTATTAGCTAGAGTAGTTTTTATATCTTCAACCACAGTTTCTTGTTTAGAAAAAGTTTCTTTATCAAGTTCTACCTTATTAATTGTTTCTGTTAGGTTATCAACCTTAGCTTTAGTAGTGTTAACAAGAGTAGTTTGTTTTTCAACCAGATTAGAGGCAGTGTCAAAGTTGGCTTTTGCAGTATCTACATCTACTTTAGTTACTGGTTGGCTAATAGCTTCAGTAGTTTGAGTATCCTGCTTTGTAGTTGTATCGTTGTTTTTAATTTCATTTGCTTGTGCATCAGAAGCTATAGAAGCAGTTCCAGCTACAAAAATACCAAAAGCAACGGGTAATAATTTTTTACCTAGTTTTCTAAGAGTATATTTTTTCATTCGTTTTTCTCCTTAAATAAATTTTAAACCTCACCCTAATTATACTTGTTTTTTTTTTTTTTTTTCAATAGAACACAGCAATTTTAAGGTATTTGTTTGTGTTCTAAGGAAGATAAATTCGTACTGAACCCTAAAAGTATTTCTCTAACTATTATGTAAAATATGACGATAAAAAAAGGACTTAGTCCTGCTGATTTCAGAACTAAATCCTTTACTTAAGTACTGTCTAACTTCTGAAGTCCAGTACAAATTCATAGGTCTTTTTTATTAGAATAAATCATCAAAGAATGATAATTGGGCTTTTTCTGGAAGTCCTTTAAGAGTTCCTAAATCACGTAAGTATTCTACAATCGTTGTAGAAACACCACCACGTTTGGCAAAGTCTTCTATCGATAAGAAAGGTTTTTCTTCTCTTGCTTGAACTATCTTAAGGGCAACGTTCTCCCCTAGTGACGGAACTATTGAGAATGGAGGAATTAGTGTATCTCCTTCCATTACATAATCAAAGGCTTGTGATTTCTCTAAATCAATCTTAGAGAAAGTAAATCCTCTGTGTAACATCTCAAAGGCAATTTCATAAGAAACTAAAGAAGATAAATCTTTACCAGAAACTTCATTCTTATCCATTTCCTTAATCTCTTTAATTTTATTTCCTAGGAAATCTTTCCCCATAACTACTGTCTTGATGTCATAATCATTTGCCCTTACAGAAAAGTAAGCACAGTAATAAATAAGTGGTTTATGAACCTTGAACCAAGCGATACGAAGAGCCATTAATACATAGGCTGCTGCGTGGGCTTTAGGGAACATATACTTAATTTTCTTACAAGAATCAATATACCAGTCTGGTACATTATTCTCTTTCATAGCTTTTTCCCAGTCTTCGTTTAGCCCCTTACCTTTACGAACAGACTCCATAATAGTGAAGGCTAAACTTTCTTCAAGACCTGCATAGATTAGGTATACCATGATATCGTCACGACAACCGATAACATCTTTCAGAGTACAGATTTCTTTTCTAATAAGTTCTTGGGCATTACCTAGCCATACGTCCGTTCCGTGAGAAAGTCCAGATATCTGAACAAGCTCTGAATAAGTCGTTGGCTTAGTATCCTTAAGCATCTGAATTACGAAGTTTGTACCAAACTCTGGAATACCAAGCGTTCCAGTTGCACATCCTAAATCTTCACTAGATACTCCAAGCACATCAGGAGATGAGAAGATCTTCATAACATCTGCATCTGATACATCGATTTCTGTTGGATCAATTCCGGATAAGTCTTGTAGTTTTCTAATCATAGTCGGATCATCGTGTCCAAGTATATCAAACTTTAAGATATTATCGTGAATTGAGTGGAAGTCAAAGTGAGTCGTTCTCCAAGCAGATGTTTCATCATCGGCTGGGAATTGATATGGCGTAAAGTCAAATATCTCCATATCATTAGGTACTACTAGGATACCTCCTGGGTGCTGACCTGTTGTACGTTTAACTCCTTCACATCCAGAAGCAATACGTTCTAAATCAATATTTCTCTTGTCAATTTCGTGTTTTTCAAAGTAATCTCTAGTAAATGCATAAGCCGTTTTTTGAGCTACCGTAGAGATAGTTCCTGCCCTATATACATAATCTTCACCAAAGATTTCTTTAGTAAAGTTGTGGGCTGTAGGCTGATATTCTCCAGAGAAGTTAAGATCAATATCGGGAACCTTATCCCCTTTGAATCCTAAGAAGGTTTCGAAAGGTATATCTTGTCCATCCTTCTTCATTCTAGTAGAACATGATGGACATTCTTTATTAGGTAAGTCAAACCCTGATGCATATTCCCCCTTTAGGAAGAATTCAGAGTGCTGACAAGATGGACAAACATAGTGCGGAACTAATGGATTAACCTCTGTAATATCCATCATAGTTGCTACTAGTGAAGAACCTACCGATCCCCTAGAACCTACTAGGTATCCATCTGATAAAGACTTCTTAACAAGTTTAGATGAAATAAGGTAAACCACCGAGAATCCATTACCAATAATAGAGTCTAATTCTTTTTCAAGTCGTTTCTCCACTATTTCTGGCAGGTCATCTCCGTAGATTCTTCTTGCTTTTTCATAAGACATTTCTCTAACTTCATCTTCAGCACCTGGGATTTTTGGAGTATATAGATCTTTCTTAAGTGGAACTACAAGTTCAATCATATCATTAATCTTGTGAGTATTATCTATTACTATTTCTTCTATTAATGCACTATCATCAAGGTAAGCAAATTCATTAAGCATTTCTTGAGTTGTTAAAAAGTTAGCCATTGGCATAATATCTCTTGCTGCTGGATTATTCTTAACAGAAAGTCTTAATATTTGTCTATATACATGCTGATATTCATCTAAATAATAAACATCACCCGTAGCAACGACTAACTTATCCGCTTCCCTAGCAATTTTGATTAATCTCTTAATCTCATTTTCTAATTCAGCTTTATCAGCCAGTCTTTCCATCTTAATAAATCTATCATAGTGGTGTCTTGGCTGAATTTCTACATAATCATAAAAGTCTAAAGTTTCTACTAATTTCTCTTCACGTGAGTTTAGTAATTCTTCGAATACTTCATTATCCTTGTTACCAGTACCTACTAATAGGTGCTCTCTATATTCATTAAGCAATGATTTAGGTATAGTCGGCTTACTTCCTGATAGATATTCAGTAGAAGAATAAGAAACCAATCTAAATAAATCTTTAAGACCTTGAGCATTCTTAACTAAAATAGATGCTGGGAATGGTCTTGATCTCTTATGAGCAAGTTTCAAGTCTACCATTTCATCTATTTGATTATGTTTTTCTATCCCCATACCAGCTAATTGATCAATCATTTTTACAAATACTTCTGCCGTAGCCTTAGTATCGTAGATGGCACGGTGGTGTTGTACTAATCTTACTTTATAAAGTTTTGCTATAGCTGATAAACCATGTCTTGATGTTTCTTTATTAACAGCTCTTGATAGTACTAGGGTATCAATACTTGAGTAAACAAGTTCATTCATAATACCTAGTCTTTCAAAAGATTTACCAATCATACCAAGGTCGAACTTAGCATTATGAGCTACCAAAATATCTTCATCATCAAGCCAGTTATAGAAGTCTCTCATTACCTCTTCTTCTAGAGGAGCATCCTTAACATCATCATTAGAGATACTAGTAATATTAGTAATCAACTCTGATATTTTCATCTGAGGATTAATATATGATTCAAAAGAATCTACTTCTTTTCCATTTTTAACTTTGATGGCAGCTATCTCTATAAGTCTATCCCTCTCTGCAGAAAGACCAGTTGTCTCAACGTCAAATACTACATAAGTTGCATCTTTTAATAAGACATCTTTTGGTTTAGTCGTTACTGTAATAGAATCATCTAGTAAGAAGGCATTAAGACCATAGATAGGCTTAACCTCACCTTTAGCTGAAAGACAGATTTCTGGATAAGCCTGAACTCCATAAGAATCAGTAAAAGCGATTGCTTCATGTCCCCAAGACTCTGCTCTCTTTAGATAGTCAGAAGCGGAATTTACCCCATCTAGTGGTGACATCTGTGTATGAACATTTAGTTCTATACGTTTTTTACCATCATAAGTATCTTGTTTTTCTTCCTTAGATGCTACTTCTACTACACTTGGTTCAATAACTGTATCATTAATAAAGTTATCATAAACTAATTGCCCTGCAAGTTTAATCCATTGTCCTTTTTTTAGTCCTGCAATCTGATCGATCAGGGCTTGTTTTTTAGGCGATGTCTTGAACTTACCATTATCTCCATTAGAGAAAATTCTTACGATTATAGAATCAGTATAGTCTGTAACCTTTAATCTATACTGACTAGAACCCGTTCTGTAATCTTGTCTTTCAGTTTCAAATATTTGAGCAAAAATAGTAGTCTGTCCTGTGTGTCCAACAAGGTCTTTAATCTCGCTTATATCAGCATCATTTATGGTTGCTGCTCCAGATGCCCTTCTTGTTGGATAGGGGTTACTAGCAGCCGGTGCTGGAGCTTCTTTTTTCTTAACCTGTTGCTGGGCTGCCAAAGCTTCTAACTCAGCAAGTTCTTTGGCGATTTCTTCTTCAAAGTTAGCCAAGGCATTATTTTCCTTATAAGTCGGCTTAATATTTTTTAGAGCCACTCCTAATTTTTTATATTCAGAAATAAGAGCTGACTTATTAGGTTCAAGACTTGTTTCCCAAACGCTAGGCGTATTAATCTCAACTAATACCTGCCCATCTTCAAGTTTTACTTGATTAGACAAGATAAGACTAACTACATTCTCTTTTTCCTTAAAAACTTCTGCAAGTACAAAGGGCCAGTATTCAATTATTTTTTCATCACTCACAGCTTGTTCAAGATTGAAAGCATAATTCAAGTTATAATCCTCAAAAAACGCTTCTCTCATATTCTTCATAAGAAGCATAAAATTAGCCAAACTTGGTAGTGAATCTGTTTTAAAATTAAAAATCCATTCTTTTTTACTATTATCTTTTTTTATGTTAACAAGCTCCATATTTATAAAATCTGGATGCTGGATTAATTCTTCAAGATTAGAATTTTTCAAAAGAAGTGAAAAATGTTCTTTACTCATATGCCCTCCTCATAAATTAGCCATTTAGGCATTAAATAGACCCACGGAAAAACCGTGAGTCATATTTTTTCTTATTTATAGAATTCTTTTACTAGGTCTAAAATTTGCCCACTTGTGTATTCTACTTTCTCGTTGTTAGCTCTAACTTTAACTTCTACAGTATCTTCAGAAGCTTTTTTCCCAACTACTACTTGTAATGGGATACCGATTAAGTCAGCATCATTGAATTTAACCCCAGCACGTTCTGGTCTGTCATCAAATAATACTTCAATCTTGTTGTCTCTTAATTCTTTGTATAATTTTTCTGCTAAAGCTACTTGCTCTTCTTTCTTAATATCTACACAGATTAGGTGTACTTGGTAAGGCGCTACTGATTTTGGCCAGATAATACCTTTCTCATCATTATGTTGCTCAATAATAGCTGATAATAGACGAGATACCCCAATTCCGTAGCATCCCATGTAGAAGTGTTGTGCTTTTCCGTTTGAGTCTAGGAATTTGATATCCATAGATTCAGAGTATCCTTTTCCAAGTTCGAATACTTGTCCTACTTCGATACCTTTAGCGAATTTAACTGGTCCTGATAAGTCTTCAGCTAAGTCACCTTCTTCGATCATTCTTAAATCGTAGAAAGCATCAACTTCAAAGTCACTAGTATTTACATTAATGTAGTGGAACCCAGCTTTGTTAGCTCCAGATGTAAAGTTGTACATGTACTTAACAGCTGTATCTGCAACTACTTTACAGTTCTTGATTCCGAATGGTCCCATGTATCCAGCTGCTCCACCCATAGATTCGATTTCTTCAGCTGTTGCCATTTCGATTTCAGAAGTTCCTGTTGCTTTCATAAACTTGATGTCGTTAAGTTGGTCATTACCACGCATTAATACTAGGTATAACTCTCCATCAGCTTTAAGAGCTAAAGCCTTCATACAGCGATTAGCTTCTAAACCACAGAAAGCTGCTACTTCGTCAATAGTTTCCGCATTAGGTGTTTCTAATAATTCTTTTTCTTTTTTCTCGAATTCTGGCATTGTGTAGTTCTCTTCTGGAACTTTTGCAGTTTCAATGTTTGCTGCATAGTCAGAATTATCAGTGTAAACAATTGTATCTTCCCCTACTTCTGCTAAGGCTTGGAATTCGTGAGTGTAAGATCCACCAATGTTTCCAGAGTCAGCTTGAACAGCTCTATATTTTAGATCCATTCTGTCAAAGATTTTAGAGTATGCATCATAGTAAGTGTTGTATGCTTCTCTTAATGATTCTGGTGTATCGTGGAATGAGTAAGCATCTTTCATGATAAACTCTTTACCACGTAATAATCCTAAACGTGGACGTACTTCATCACGGAATTTAGTTTGGATTTGGTATAGTGATAATGGTAATTGCTTGTAAGATGTTACCATATTTGCTACTGTTTGACAGATTAACTCTTCAGCTGTTGGTTGAAGGGCATATCCTGCTCCCTTACGGTCTTTAATACGCATAAGTTCGTCACCCATTTTGTTCCAACGTCCTGATTGTTCCCAGTACTCTTGTGACTGAAGAATAGGCATTGTTAATTCTGCTGCATCGATTGCTTCGTGTTCTTCTCTAATGATTTGTTTAATGTTCTCAATTACTTTATTTGCAAGTGGTAAGTAAGTGTATACTCCTGCAGATACTTGCTTAATCATACCAGCCTTAACTAGTAACTTGTGACTCGTTGCTTCAGCACTTGCTGGTACTTCCCTAGTTGTTGGGATAAATGTTTTTCTTTGTCTCATAATTATTACAACCTCTTAAATTTTTCAATACTTAATTATACCATAAAGGCACAAAAATTTATATAAAAAGCCAAGAAAAAATAGGAGGTCACCCTCCTATTGAATTCTATTTTTCGCTTTCAGCAATTTTAGCTTTCATGTAAGCTAAAATATCGTCTTTTAATTCTGATTTTAAGGCAAAATCAATTGTTGTTTTGATGAATCCATCAGTCTCTCCAACGTCATAACGGTTACCTTTGAAGTCATAAGCATATACTTTTTCTTCTTCGTTTAACATTTGGATAGCATCTGTTAATTGGATTTCTCCACCAGCACCTACATATTTTTTCTCTAAGTGTTTGAAGATTCCAGGCGTTAATAAGTAACGTCCTAAGATTGCTAAGTTAGATGGTGCAGTTCCTGGAGCTGGTTTCTCTACGAATTTAGTAACTTCGTATAATCCATCTTCACTTGAAGCGGGGTCAATAATTCCATAACGGTGAGTAGCTTCTTCTGCAACTGTTTGAACACCAATGATAGATGACTCAGTTTTTTCATATTGGTCGATTAACTGCTTAGTAGCTGGATCTCCCATTTCGTTCATTACGATATCGTCCCCTAGTAAAACTACGAATGGCTCGTCTCCGATGAAAGATTTAGCCGTTAAGATTGCATCTCCTAATCCAGCCATTTCTTTTTGACGTACATAGTGAATGTTTGCTAAGTTAGATGGTTGTTTTACTTTATCTAATAGAGCATATTTTTCTTTTTTGTTTAACTCGTACTCTAACTCATAGTTTTTATCAAAGTGGTCCTCAATAGCACGTTTTTGCTTACCAGTAACGATAATAATATCTTCAATTCCGGCAGCAACTGCTTCCTCAACTATATATTGAATAGTTGGTTTGTTGATAATTGGTAACATTTCTTTTGGAATAGCTTTAGTAGCTGGTAAAAATCTTGTTCCATATCCTGCAGCAGGAATAATGGCTTTTCTTACTTTTTTCATTAATTTTCTCCTCAACTTAATTTAATATATAAACACATTCATCCAACATTTTATACTATATTTATATTTTTGTCAAATTTTCTTCTAATCAAGCTTATAAGGACTTGAGTGTAAACGTTTTTCAACTTCTCTCCAATGCGGGTAGTAATAATCCATCAAATCATAGAATCTCTTCGTATGATTTGTCTCCAAAAGATGCACCAGTTCGTGATAAAATACCGCTTCTAAACAATCTGGTTCCTTCTTAGCTAATTGTAAATTTAAAGTGATTATTTTCTTAGTGATATTACAAGTCCCCCATCTAGATGTCATATCACGAATCCTATATTTATTGACGCTAACTCCCAGTCTATCCTCTGCTTCTTCCTTCCAAGCATCTATCATTTCCATAAGTTCTTTTTTATAAAACTTATCTAAAATATTTTTTATATAGTCTTTTTCTGCTGACTTTGTATATATTTCTAATCTATCTCCTATTACAACCCTGTTAGATGATGATGAAACAATACTTAATTCATACTCTTCTCCCCAAAGATAATGAATCTCTCCATCTGCATAAGATAAATTATATTCCTTATACATATCTTTTCTACTATCTAACATTTTATAGATTTTTTCTAAATTTGCCAAAGCATACTTCATTACTTCTTCATACTTTACAGAATATGGTATACTTGCACAAAGTCTAGATTTCTTATCGACTCGAATAATCATATTTCTTGCTGATTTTCTCTTAGTTACATAAATTTCTAAATCTTCATTTATTTTTAATACTTTCAAAAAACTATCTCCTATCACAATTCCACTTAGAGTTAACTTATTAAAAATCTCTTTAAATTGAAATGCCTAATTTCCTATGCTAAAATTATTATAACAAAAACAAAAGGAGTTTTATACAATGAATAACTTTACATTTCATAACCCTACTAAATTAATTTTCGGTAAAGATCAAATAAAAAGCCTAGCTAGTGAAGTAGCTAACTACGGAAAAAGTGTACTTCTAGTTTATGGTGGTGGTTCAATCAAAAGAACTGGACTTTACGACCAAGTTCTTGCTGAATTAAAAGACTTCAAAATCTTTGAACTTGATGGTGTAGAACCAAACCCACGTGTAACTACAGCTCAAAAAGGGGCAGATTTAATCAAAGAAAACAACATTGATTTCGTACTTGCAGTTGGTGGTGGTTCAGTTATTGACTGTACAAAACTAATCGTTGCAGCAGCTCACTATGATGGAGATGCTTGGGATATCGTTATGGGTAAACACTTCCCTACTAAAGCCACACCATTCGGTACAATCTTAACATTAGCTGCTACTGCATCAGAAATGAACTCAGGATCAGTTATTACAAACCTAGAAACTCAACAAAAAGTTGGTTGGGGATCTCCATTAGTATATCCAAAATTCTCTATCTTAGACCCTATTTATACTTACACGTTACCTAAAAACCAAACAGTTAACGGTATTGTAGATATGATGAGTCACGTTTTAGAACAATACTTCAACGAAGCAGACAACTCTGATGTTCACGATGCAATGATGGAAGGACTTCTAAAACAAATTATGCACTACGGACCTATCGCTTTAGAAAATCCAGAAGACTACACAGCACGTGCTAACATTATGATGGCTGGTACAATCGCTCTTAATGGTCAAATGAGATGGGGATTCTATGGTGACTGGGCTACTCACGGTTTAGAACACGCAGTATCTGCAGTATTTGATATCGCCCACGCTGAAGGTTTAGCTATCCTAATGCCTAACTGGATGAAACACGTTATGCCAAAACACGTGGCTAAATTCAAAAAATTCGCAGTAAATGTATTTGATGTTACTACCGAAGGGAAATCTGATGAAGAAGTAGCTCTAGAAGGAATCAACAAACTTCAAGCATTCTGGAAATCAATCGGAGCACCTATCACTCTTGCAGAAAGAGACATCAAAGAATCTGATATTGATGCAATCCTAAAAGCTATCCATAAAGAATTAGGAAGAATGGAAATTCTTACTGTAGAAGACTGCAGAGAAATCTACATTAAGTCACTATAATATAAGAAAAAACAACTTAAAGCTACATAGCTCTAAGTTGTTTTTTTATCTTCCATATTTTCCTTTAGGTTTAAATGAGAATCCTTCTCCCATAATATCGTGGACATTATTTATCGTAACAAAAGCTTCTTTATCTATAGAATAGATTATTTCTTTTATCTCTTTAATTTCTTTAAGAGATACTACACAGTAACCTATATTCATATCCTTTCTAGTATATGAACCTTCCCCTTTTAAGAAAGTCATTCCTCTTTCCATCTCATCAGAAATCTTACTAGAAATCTCCTCTATTTTCGGAGAAATAATCATAACTGCTTTACCTGGTAATCCACCTTCTAATAGATAATCTAAAACTTTAGCTAAAACATAAATATATATCAACGTATATAAAATTGGCGGAAACTCTTTAACTACTAATAGAGTTCCAAAAATAATAATGGCATCAAGTACATAAATAGCCATCCCTATTGGCATTTTATAGTATTTATTAATAATAATTGCCAAAATATCTACTCCACCAGTGGACCCACCATTTAAGAATACAACAGCAAGACCAGCTCCAGCCATGATTCCTCCAAATAGGGCAGCTAACAATCTATCTCCACCTAAGTCTATCGGAATTTGATACTGCTCAAAAGTAGCAATCCAAAAAGTAATCATAAATATTCCATATAAGGTATATATCATTGTCTTTTTATTAAGTAACTTATATCCTAAAATGAATAAAGGAATATTCACTAATAATGTTCCTATGGACGCCTTTAAACCAGTCATATAGTAAATAAGTAAGGCAATCCCTGTTCCTCCACCTTCAGCCATCTTACTTGGCATAATAAAATGAGTAAAGGCAAATGCATATATTGCACATCCTAAAGAAATTAGAATCAATTCTTTAACAAGCTTTTTATAGTCTAAATTTTTTAACATACAGCCTCCATACTCTATCAATTATAAATATTATAACAACATATTCTATTAAAAACAATAAATTCCTTAGACATCCACCTAATTTTATACTATAATAGATTTATCTAACTTATTAAGGAGTTATTAAACAATGAATAAAGAATGGATCCCTAACTCACTTACTATGAGTAACGGAATTTTTGGGTTTTTATCTCTACTTATGACATCAAATAAATTATTTGATTTCGCTATTTTATTTATATTATTATCTGTTACAGCTGATAGATATGATGGAATCATAGCCAGAAAACTTGGAGTTGAATCAGAAATTGGTAAGCAATTAGATTCTCTTTGCGATTTAATCTCATTTGGAGCTGCACCTGCATTTTTAGTTTATGCTAAGGCTCAATATGTAGATATTAATTTCTCAATTCTGATTATCATTGCTCTTATCGCAGCAGTATATGTAGCATGTGGTGCTTATAGACTAGCAAGATTCAATATATCAACAATGAAAGATGGCTGCTTTTCAGGAGTACCGATTACTGCTGCAGGATGTCTATTAGCCTTTCTTTCTATAAGTTATTTCTCAATAAATGAACTTATACTAGCTGCAATAATGTTAATTCTTGCATATCTTATGATTAGTAAAGTAAAAATTAAAAAAGTATAAAAAAGACGAGAATTAATTCTCGTCTTTTTAATTTATAGAAATATCTAATTTTTTTAGTTTCTCTACAAATTTTTCTTCTTCTGTTTTTTCTAAAGTGATACTTTCAATAGATTGTCTAATAGCCTGCATCTGCTTATCAGTTTTAGCGATTTGTTCAGCACACTCCTTAAGTTGTTCAGACAACTCTACTGAAGAAGTTAAATTAGATTTCTTATACTTCATTTGGTGTTCTAAAGAAGCCCAGAAATCCATAGCAATAGTTCTAATTTGAACTTCAACCTTTACTTTTTTCACTTCTTCTGCGAAGAATACAGGTATTCTTACGATTAGGTGAAGACTTCTATATCCATTTTCTTTTGGATGAGCAATATAATCTTTTTTCTTAAGAAGTTCCACATCACTCTGACTAGTAAAAGCATCTACAATCTTGTAAATATCATCTATATAATTACAGATAATTCTTACCCCTGCTATATCTTCTATATACTCTTCAATAGTATCTACATCAGCAGACAGTCCCCTTCTATTAATCTTTTCCATTAAAGAAGAATTAGACTTTAATCTTGTACTGACAGACGCAATAGGATTTCTCTTATGTCTAATCTTAAATTCCGAGTTTAATATATCAAATTTAGTACGAATCTCTCTAATTGCACAGTCATAAGCAAGCATCATTTCTTTATACTCTAAGACTGTATCAACAACAGACATAAAATAAGTATTAGCTTTATCCTTCAATACCTTATCTAAATAATTTTCCATTCTATACTCCTTAACGTAAGTAATTCAGAGGCCCTAGAGCATCTTCTAATCTACTGTTATAATTTTTCTTCAATTCTAAAGACAATACATCATCATTTCCAATAAGTGATTTATCAAACGAAGTTCTTCCATCATAGAAAGTGAAATTGACCTTAATATTAAGATCCCTATGCACTACAATATTATAGAAATCTTTCTGAGAAATTTTTTCTCCAGCCCTAACTAATTTCACTGCACCTTGCTCATCTCTAATCATAACAGCATGATCAGCTGTTAGATGAGAAAATTGGAAGTGAGAATTAGGAACCATAAGTAACCTTCTATTTCCAATACTATCTTTAACTACAGTTCCTTCTTTAATAGTAAAACTATTATCTGAATCAGTTAGTAATGCTGTTCCTAATCCATTAGAACTAATTCTTATAGTATAATTCTCTAAGTATTTTGCTGTGAAAATTAAATCTTGATCCTTAGTAGTCACAACATGTGGTAAATCCACAGTTTTTATTATAGAGTCTTTCTCTTTGGTTAGTACCTTGTTATCAATTTGATATTTGTAATCCTTGTTGGCAGTCCATCCCACAAATTCTTTACTAGAACCTTGACTAGTTGGTAAGTTTATAGAATCTATTCTATTTCCTGCCAGAACTTCTTGTCCATCAGATAAGAACTTATCAATTCCTTCTCCAGTAAACTTAACATTTACCCAAGAGCCTTCCTTTTTCTTGAAGTATATCTCTAATAAAGTCTCTTCTTTAACAAATTGTTTAGGATCTACAGGTTTTCTATTTATCCTAAACTGCAATTCATACCCATCATTTGGCTTTATTTTCTTTTTCAATTCATCTAATAATCCAGATATCGGCTTAGTTGCTTCCCATTCTGCATCATAATTTTCAAGCGATTCATCAACCTTACCGAATCTCTTATTGTAATTATCCTGTCTTACTAAAACTTTATTCTTCTTAGGTGCATACTTAGGAACAATAGTAATACTATCTTCTACTAACATTTTTCCTAATTCTTCCTGGCTTATACTAGCAACCTGCTTATTTGTAAGATTATTTATAATATCATAAGAAACTATATCGTAATCAGCTCTCGCATACCTAGCAAGGTTTACATCTATTTTATCTCCAGTTTTAAAGTAGTAAGTATCTAGACTATTGTTATAAGTTTTAAAAACTATTTTAGTATTATAAATACCCCTAACATGTAAGTCAGACGTTATCACATTATTATATGTATTTATATTTTCTTGTCCAACTGCATAATGAGAAAAAGTATAATTTTCCTTAGGGTTAGGTAGTCTATTAAGCATGGCTTGATTATTTACTCTAAAGTCTTCAAAAGTAGAATAAGTTTTTACTTCGACTTCTCTCTTACCTTTTGCAAGTTCTTTTGGATAAGTTACTTTCACCTTATTCCATAATTCATTTCTCTTAGCTAAATTAAGGACTATTTCTTTAGAATTTTTTGGGATTTTTATTACTTCATTTTCTACAGTGACAACCTTGCCATCAACTTCTATTTTTACATTATCATAAGTATAGTAACGGTCTACACTGTATTTCTCTAAGTCATCAACATCTATAACATAGCTATCTCCATCAGATTCTTCATTGATAACTATCTCTCCAGTATAGACAATTTTATTTTCTTCTTTAATAATAAGTTTGCTTATTATTTCTTCTTTTTGGGATGAAGTTATTGTGGTACTCTGTTCATTAGCACCCGCTATATTAAAATCACTAGTAAAAGACAATGCAAATGGTAAACATAAGGTCATTAGTAAATATGATTTTTTCATTAGCCACTTCCCCCTTCTATAATAATTTACAATTACTACTATTATAATATTTTAAAAATTTTTGGTCAATAGTCAAAACCATTACAAAAATATGGCAAAACAAAAAAGACAGGACCTAAATCCCGTCTTCTTTTATCCTAGATGATCTCTGAATAATAATCTTCATTCCTACAAAGAAATATATTAAACAAGTAATAAATAATATTCCTAAAGAAAATACCGTTAAAAATATAGAAAAAACTAACAATATTGAACCAAATATATAATGATTATTTAGCTTCAACTGCGCCCATATAGCTACTATAAAAAGGATTATAAACACTGCTAAATAAACATAAGATAGCTGACCCATTATTTCTAAAACATAAGCCAAATCTTTACTAGAAATATTTGCCGAATCCATTGTAAGTTTTGTTTGATTTCTAATTTGATCAACCATCTTAGTTCTCAGATAATCCTTACTAGCATATTCTCTAAAAGCTTCTATCCAAACAGAAACAAAAACTATATATAAGGCAAAAACAATATTAGCTAGTAATAATAAAAATTTTTCACTCTTTTCTAATTTCATTACCTAAACTCTTCTCTTATTTCTCAGCCACTCTAAAGCAAGCAGCGTTTTACTATCAGTTATTACATTATCATCTAATAATTTAAAAGCATCTTCTAACTTATACTTTTTAACATTAATAAATTCATCTTCATCTAAAGCAAGCTCTCCCCTATCTTCATCAGATAAGTTTTCTACAACAAAGACACTAATAAGCTCAGAAGAATACCCTATAGCAAGATGCGTATCATACATCTTTTTAACATTTTCCTTCTTAGCATGGTAACCCGTCTCCTCAGCAAGCTCACGAATAGCACATTCCATTCTTTCTTCACCTGGATCAAGTTTCCCAGCAGGAATCTCTAGAGTCATTTGTTCAACAGCCTTACGGTACTGCTCTACAAGTAAAACTTCATCCTTATCAGTCACCGCAAGTATCGCAACTGCTCCCTTGTGGTAAACAAGTTCTCTCATAGATGTAGAACCATCTGTAAGTTCCACGTCGTGAACTTCTAACTTCAATACCTTACCATCAAAAATTACTTTTTTATTTATAGTTTTTTCTTCAAAATTCGTCATAAGTCTCTCCTTAAATATCAAATTCCTGTAAATCATTAACTATATACATATTTTTTTCATCAAGTTCTTCCTGCAGACTTTTCACAAAGTCATAAGTGTATCTAGAACTTATATGCGTTAAATACATTTTATCAAACTTATTAAAATCTCTAAAATTATAAATATCCTCAATAGACAGATGCTTATGCTTATTAGCTAGCCCCTTATCATCAGCTGATAAATAAGTTGACTCTGTAATTAAGACATCAGTCCCAGCTAAAAACTCATTTATTTCATCAAAGTAAACAGTATCAGGTAATATCGTAATAACTTTCCCCTTTGAATCAGCAGTCATAAAGTCACTAGATTTATATACTACTCCTTCATGTTCGAAAGTATCATTTTGCTTAATATCCCTATACATTGCTCCTGGCATAATTCCAAGATCTTTAAGTTTATCTACCAAAAGACTTCCCTTCTTATTAACAAAAGAAATCTTAAATGCATAGGATTCAATCGTATGATTCAAGGCAAAAGTCTCAACCTTGACTCTATCATCCTGGTAAATAATCTCCGAAGAATCAAACTCAACATAGTCTACTTCATAAGCAAGATAAGCCTTAATCATTTTAAGATTTAATTCGACATATTCCTTAATACCCTTAGGTCCAAAAATCTGAAGATTAGACTTATCTTCATTAAGTAGGAATGTTCTAGAAGATAAGAATCCTATAAGACCCAAGACATGATCTCCATGCATATGGCTAATAAAAATCTTTTGTATCTTACCTGGTCTTATTGTAGTTCTCATAATTTGGTGTTGACTAGCCTCACCACAATCAAACATCCAACATTCTTTAAGTTCTTGCATAAAGTTAAAAACCATTGACTGGGTGTGTCTATTCTTAGATGGCAGTCCTGCACCTGTTCCTAAAAATGTAAGTCTCATATCAACTTAAATAGCTAGTATATAAATACTATCTACCCTTTCTCTTATATAGTCCATCTTCTTCGATAGTTATTTTCTTACTCTTAAATAATCTACCGACAGCCTTCTTGAAACTTCCCTTACTCATACCAAAGATAGCCTTAATATCTTCTGGTTTAGATTTATCATCGTACTCACAGTAACCATTATTGTTTTCAATATAGTCTAAGATTGCTTGACTATCATCATCGATTCTCTCGTGGGCACGAGCTAAGAATGAACCATTCATAGTTCCATCATCTTTAACCCCGATGATTCTTACAGATATTTCTTGACCTAATCTAGGCTCTTTTTTACGCTCAGATTCGTGTACGAAAATCTTATATCCTTCTTTAGAAAGTAAGAATGAACCTACTCTCATTAAACGGTATGGATAAGCGACTATTTCTGTATTGAATAATGACTTAGTAGCCTTTGTAAACATCGATTCTACAATCGTTTCAGTTGCTAATCTAGCATATAACTGACCTGAATAATCACGTCTTAAAGTAATGAATAACTCATCTCCTTCAGATGGCCATACAGAACGAACTGCTGGTAAATCTTCAGCAACTAATAAAATCTCTCTTGAGATACCGATATCTAGACCAGCACCTTCATCAGTCACCTTAACGACTTTAGCAAATCCATAAGTCCCTACCATAACTTCTGGCAAGTGCGGAGATGCGAATAATTTACCCGATCTAGATGGGTAAATAAACATAGAATATTCCTCTCCTACTTCATAATCGTCCATTGATTCAACATCAGACTCATTACAAGCTACTTCTTGTCCATCTTCTGTCTCGAATAATAGAGAAGATGATTTCTTCTCAATAAGTTTTATAAAATGGGCTTCCCCAGTTAAAAATTTGTTTTCTTTTTCCATAAAGTCCTCACTTAATTTCTTAATTTTCTCATAAAGAAAAGGCTGATACAAACATCAACCTTTAAAATTAGTATTAAAGCAGTATGCAAGTATCACTACTTAATAACCATTCTTAATTTGTCTTAATTGATTCTCTCTAACTTCCTTAGGTAAGAATCTTCTAATCTCATCAACATTGTAACCTACCTGCAGTCTCTTTTCATCAACCAGGATCGGTCTTCTAAGCATACCAGGATTATCTTGAATTATTTTATATAATTCATTCATTGATAATGAATCAATATCTATATCTAACTTTTGAAACGTTTTTGATCTGAAAGAAATTATATCTTCAGTTCCTTCTTCTGTTATAGACAGAATATTTCGTATTTCTTCAATCGTAAGTGGTTCAGAGAAAATGTTTCTTTCTTTGAATTCGATATTATTTTCCACTAGCCATGCTTTTGCTTTTCTACAAGACGTGCAACTAGGGGATGTAAATAATGTAACTACCACCAGCAATCACACTCCCTATACAAACAAATATATTATACTTATACTAGTACTAATTATACTATAATATCAAGCATTTAGCAATATCATAATAAAAAATATTTTTATTATTTATAGTAAATTTTAATTTTTATTAAATTACTATATAATAAAAAACCACAGAAATCTGTGGTTTTCATATACCAGTAGCCGGTAATAACTGACTCCCCTTTGAATTAATTTATTAAATTTTAAAGCATTTGCACAACTTTTGATTCGTATGAAACTTTATTTTTCGAATATTTTTGGGAGATATTTTGGGAAACTAAAATCTTTTTCCAATCTAATTTGAACAAATAACACATAATTGTGAAGCTTTACAATTTTTCTTAAAACCTGGTTTGGCAGGACATTATTTCAAATTATTAAATAAAGCTATAATAACGCTCTTTAAATACTTTTTATTTTTATCAAAATGTGATTGAATTTCAGGTAATTTGAATCAACTCAGTTAACTTCTTACCCATTATATTATATAGAATTCAAGATAAATAATTCCTAACAATTTATATCATGGACCAGTAAAACAGTTTGACAACGTATATTAATGATAATTCATCATTTATACATTAGCTATCTTATTCAATTACCATTATTCCAAGAAATTAGTTCAGTAGATAATCTCTTATCCTATTCTTGATTCATTGAATCTAAAAAGGAGTATTCCATATCAATGTATTCCTCTGACTTCAAATTTCTTTTTCTTTGACAAATTCAATATATTTTTTCCCAAAGATACTGATCTGGTCGAGGACACTAATAAATTCCTGCCCAAGGTCGCTAAGCTCGTACTCCACTTTTGGTGGAACCTGTGCATAAACTTTTCGAGTAATGAGTCCGTCTTCTTCCAGCTGACGGAGCTGCTTGGTCAGGGTCGCTTGAGAAATACCCTCAATCTGGCGGTGCAATTCGTTGAAACGCACAGCTTTTTCTTCCAATAAATGCAAAATAATAATAGACCACTTGCCCGAGAGAACTTTCTGCGTAGTCACATAAGGACAGTCTGGAACGGTATGTTTTGTAAATGTAGCCATGTTTCTCCTTTCTATGTGTACGATATTATAACAAGATACTTATAAAAAGTAAAGTAAGCTAAAAATTCAATGCTAATTTATAATTTTTTTGAAATCATCGATTGATATGACACAATTCTATCTAAAAAGATAGTAACCATAGAAAAAAAAACTACTTTACAAATATATTGTACACTTGTAAAATGAGACTATAAATTAAAGGAGGTATCAAATGAAACTTTACTACATCTGGGATGCATACTGCGGTTGGTGTTATGGTTTTGAAGGGATTTTCACGCCCTTTATAGAAAAACACCCTGAATTGGAGGTTCACATCACATCCGGTGGCTTGTTTACAGGTAATCGTATCAAGCCACTATCAAACTACGACTTTATGAAATCTGGCAACGAGCAAATCAAATCAATCTACGGTGCAGTGTTTTCTGAAGATTACAATAGCCAGTTAAATAAGGGTGAAATGGTAATCAATTCTAATCACCCAGCCATCGCTTATAGTCTTATCAAAGCATACTTAGCACCGCAAGACCACGTTGCCTTTGTTTATGCTATGCAGAAGAAATTCTTCCAAGAAGGTAAAAGCCTAAGCGACCTGGGAACCTATGCGGAACTAATCGAAACCTATCAACTCCCGGAAATCCTAAACGAAGAACTTGCAGCTTCTTGGGATAACTATAGCCTTGCTGAAGAGGACTTTAACCTAGCTGCACAGATGGGCGTGACGAGCTACCCAACCCTTATCGCCGAAAAGGATGGTACATTATATGATTTACGTCAAAATGCCTATACCCTTGCCGATTTAGAGGCAAACTATCAACGAATCTTACGAACATAAAAGGAGACAATCATGAAACAATTTCAAACAAAAGATTTTACCGTTACTGTATTTACATCAGCAGAAAATAGCTTCTTAGTAACTGCAACCCTTATCGAACATAACCAAAAAGCTTTCTTGGTCAATGGAAAATTTACCCAATCAGACAGCCAAGAAATCGTGGATTATATCACTGAAAAAGACTTAGAACTTGAAAAAATCTATGTGATTCACGGTGATCCAGATTACTACTTCGGACTTGAGACCATTAAAAAGGCCTTCCCAAATGTAGTTGTCTATGCAAGTATTTACACGATTGATCATATCTTGCACACTGTACAAAAAAAATTAGCAGTCTGGGGACCTCAATTAGGTGACAATGCGCCAACAAATGTACTGGTTCCTAAAGCCTTCACTGAAAAAAGTATCAAGTTTGCAGGTCAAGACTTTGCCCTTGTTGGTGACGACGAGCACCGCCTTAGTCTCTATAACAAAGAAAACAGGCTTTTAATTGGAGGTATCGATACCTTCAATGAAACCCACGTCTTCCTTGCAGACACCGCGACCAAAGAAAAGATACAGGATTGGAGGAGCCGTCTTAACTCATTGCTAGCCCTAGATACAGCACTAGTCATTCCTAGCCATGCAGATGCTTCTGCCTCTTTTGATAAAGCTGCGCTGCAAGCAACAGCCGACTACCTGGAAGCTAGCCTCGAGGTCTTGGACCAAGTTAGCGACTCTACCAGCTTTGCTGATGCCATGAAAAATCGATACCCTAGTTACCTAAACACTGGCGTACTAGCTTTGAGTGCTAAGGTTATCACAGGAGAGATGCAATGGGGATAAGTATGGACTATCAAAAACGCTTAGATGAAACCTATCAACTAACTGCTCAAGGTCAACTGGAAGCCTTTAAAAACTATCTAGCAGACGATGTGGTCTGGACAGAGAGTGTAGGATTTCCATACGCTGGGACCTATGTCGGACCAGACGCTGTTGTTGAAAATGTCCACATGAAGTTAGGTACAGAATGGGAAGGTTATCAGGCAGTACCAAAAGCCTACACCTTCAATGGTCAGGAAGTCATGGTCTATGGCCAGTACAGTGGTACTTTCAAAGCAACCGGAAAATCGTTTGTGGCAGACTTCGTTCACTATTATGTCTTTAATAGCGAGCATAAGGTAGCTAAGTTTACCCAGATTGTCGAGAGTGTGCCAGTTCTTGAAGCAATGAAATAAGAAAAAAAATCCTATCCGCTGATTAGGCAGCGATAGGATTTTTTTGTCATAGTTATCAGGAAAGATACTTTCTTCTTTTACCTTTCCGACTGACAGATGAAGATACACATTTGGATGACCACTACTTGCACACACATAGACGATACAACACATCCACATGGAAATGGACTAATGCAAAAAAACGAGACATCAAAAAATTTACTCCGATAGACAAGAAAACAATACAAGTTATAACGATAATGAAAGCTGAAAGAGAACAAATCATTAGTTCACTTAAAATAAAAAATGAAGAACATTTTCTATTCTTTCATTATGGACTTGAACATAGAATCCCATCAGCCGCAAGCGTGAATAAAGCACTAAAGAAAATACTCAAAGAGCTAGGTATCACACCAATAATAACAACCAAAGGCCTACGACATACCTATGGCTCATATTTGCTTCATAATGATATTGATATGGGCGTGTTTGCAAAAATATTGGGACATAAAGACATACAAATATTAATTGAAGTTTATGGTCATACTATGGCTGAAAGAATAGATACTGAATTCAAAGAGGTTGAAGAAATTATGAATCAGATTTAATTGGGACAAAATTTGGGACAGAGTAGAAAGAAAGTAGCAAAAAAGCCTTGAATATCAAGGCTTTTTTGCTACTTTAAGTTATACCAGTAGCCGGGGTCGAACCGGCACGAGTTGCCTCGCTGGATTTTGAGTCCAGTGCGTCTGCCAATTCCGCCATACTGGCACAGTACTACTCTATAATAATACCATACAAAAGCATAAAAAACAAGGTGCCTAAACCTTAATTATAATAGAAATCTAAGGGTTAATATGCTATAATCTTTATCAGGATGGTGATTGTATGAAAATATTAATACTATGCGGAAAATACGGTATGGGACACTTTATGGCAGCCAGAGCCATAGAAGAACAATTAAAAAAAGAAAATGATATAGAAAAAATTAAACTAGTAGATTTTGTAGAATATACCTTCCCTATTAGTCATAAATTTCTATACTCATCTTTCAAATTATTAACAACAAAAATACCAAAAATATTTGCCCACTTTTATCCTACTGTAGCTAATAATAAATCTGCACCTGCAGCAGCCTACAAGATGGTAAAAAAACTAGACCAAATAATAAAAGAAGAAGGAGCTGACATAGTAATCTCTACTCTGCCAGAAATCTCAAAATCCTTCGCCCTATACAAAGAAAAATACAAAACAAATGTAAAATTAGTAACCTGCGTTACTGATATAACTTACTTCTACGAGTGGGTTTGCCCAGCAAGTGACCTTTACCTTGCACCTACTGCAGACGTAAAAAACTACCTAGTAAAGAGCGGGATAAAAGAAGAAACTATCATAGTCAGTGGTGTCCCAGTAAAAGATGCCTTCTATAAATTCGAAAAAATCAAAAGCGATAAATTCCAACTACTCCTTATGGGTGGTGGCCTAGGAAATATCCCAATTGATAAACAATTCTATAATCAAATAGAAGCAAGAGAAGACATAGAAACCACTGTCCTTTGTGCAAAAAATAAAGAGTTATACACTTACTTACAAAACAATCACCCTAATATTAACTCAGTAGCATTTACAGACAAAATTGATGACTACTTTAGAAAAGCTGACTTACTTATCACCAAAACCGGCGGAATAACAACATTCGAATCCATCTTTGCAGGACTTCCTATTGTTACCTATGTTCCCTTCCTTCCGCAAGAAGCAAACAATGCCAAATACTTAGAAAAAATGGGTTCAGCAAAAATCATGTGGGATAATCCAAAAAATCCTTATGATTTAGTAAATAAAATATTAGAAAATAATGAACTAGAAGCAATGTCAGCAAATATGAATAAGATTAAAGCTGACCTAGATATTAACTATGTTCAGAAAATTAAGGAGTTAGCCTATGTTAAGTAAAAAACAAACCTTACAATATATAGCCATCTTCCTTATTTTAATAAGTATAACCTTTTATTTCTTACTAAAAGATTACTCACCTAGTGAACTTTACAGTATACTATCTAGTCTAAAGTATGGCTATCTTTTTATCGGTAGTATCCTAGCTTTTATTTATATAATATGCGAAAGTATATCCTTTAAAATAATCTTCAAAAGACTTGGTCAAAAAACTAAATTCTTACAGCTAATAAGATATTCATTTATCGGATTCTACTTTTCTGCCATCACGCCATCAGCATCAGGCGGTCAACCTATGCAGATGTACTTTATGAAAAAAGATAAGATAAACATATCCAAATCATCACTAGCAGTTTTGCTGTGCGTAATGGGATATCAGATAGCCTTAATAATTCTGTTTGTAATTTCATTCTTACTAAATCATACTTTAGTCCTAGGACAAAATAATGAGATTAAATTATTATTTCTAGTCGCCCTAATAAGTAACTTTGTACTATTAGGATTTATACTTGGAGCTGTATTTTCTAAAAAATTCTTCCCTAGAATAATAGACTTTATCTTTAATAAAATCCTAGCCAAAATTAAATTTATTAAAAATAAAAAAGAAAAACGTGCAAAAATAGATGAAATTATAGAAGACTATCACGAGTGTTCTAAACTATTCAAAAAAAGACCGGGACTTCTAGGAAGCATAATTGCAATCTATGTTTTCCAACTAGTCACTAGATTCTCTATAACATACGTGGTAGCCCTAGCTATGAATCTAGATACAGAAAGCATCATAAAATTTATCACTATCCAAGCCTTGATACTATTTTGCGTATCAGCCTTACCTATCCCTGGAGGTGTTGGAATTAGTGAATACTTATACATAGCCTTCTTCTCTATACTAGTTCCACTGGGATTAATCAATAAAGCTGCTCTAGTAAATCAGGCTATAGTTTACTACATCCCTGTCCTTATAGGAGCATTTGTAGTTATGTATTCACAGTTTAGATATGGGAGAAAAAAATAAAGCATATAAAGTAAAAAAACTAGCGTAAAAATTTACGCTAGTTTTTTTACTACAATGATATATCTAATAGGAGTTTAAATTTGTGTATTATCTCTTCAAATTCTTCTTTGGATAATTTCTCCTCTGCTTTACTTACTCCACTAGCCTCTAAATCCAAAGATCTTACTTGATCAAGTAAAACTTTACCTTTAACTTTACTCGTTGTTCTTAACATATGATATGTTGGGAAATTTCTATCTGTCGTAGATATTGGGGTAACTAAGGTCATACCAGTATACTGACTTACTAAATTATTACTTAAAGCTATTGCAGGTCTTTTATTTTTCTGATCATGACCTCTAGTTGGATTGAAATCTACATAAAAAACATCACCTTGTTTTATCATATGTTTTCTCTCCCAACATCTTCTCCCCAATCTAATTCTCCTGCTCTATAACCATCATCTATCCAGTTACTAAATAATTCTTCAATAGTTTTTGGTTGATCATTAATTGGCGTTAACACTATTTCTCCGCTAGGTGAAATTGATATAGAAAATCTTTGATTTTTTTGCAAATCTAATTTCTTTATTATACTATTAGGAATTCTCGTAGCTTGAGAATTGCCCCATTCTTTCAATACTGTTTGCTCTGCTTGAATAATCATTTTTATATCACTCCTTAATACTTTGTATAAACATTTGTAAAGTAAAATTTCATATCTTAACATCTTAATTTTGTAAAATAAAAAAGAAAAGAGATTATTCCCTTTTCTTTGTCAATTCATTGCTATATTTTTGAAAGAGATAAGACATTCGCCCTTGTTCATTCATCGCCATATTTTTTTGAAGGAATAAGACGTTCACCCTTGTTCATCTATACTTATATTTTATAATATTAGTCTATTTTTTCTAACATTTTTTGTGTAAGAATATTATTCAAGAATCATCGTCACTTAGCACTCTCTTTCCTTACTCTTCATAACGTCTTATCAAATAGAAAATTCCATACTCCTAACAAGAAATAAAAAAAGTAGTAAGAGCTAAATCTTACTACTTTACTACAGGGATAGCAGGAATCGAACCCACACCAAAGGTTTTG
>JAUMWC010000001.1:94822-227202 GCA_030529855.1 Gemella sp. | reverse complement strand
TTAACTTCTTTGCTTATGTCACAGAAGATAATGTAAAATCTGATAGATTTACTGGCCTTAACATTTCTTTATCTAATATTGATAAGTCTGATTATAGTAATCCAAATTACTATCAAGAAGTTAATAAAGTAAGAGATGAATTAATCACAGCTTTCGATAAGGAAAGTGATAAGGAGTCGAAAGACTTTAAGGAAAAATCTACCAAGACTTGGCAAGAAAATAATAGAAAACTAAGTGCTGCTAAAAAGCAACTTGAAGATAGTGAAAAATCTATTGAGCAGCTTAAAAATATATCACTAGACAGATATGAGTCAGCTAAGAAGGAATTAGATACTAATAAGGCTAAGATACGAGAACAGGATGAAGCACTGAAAATTTCTAAGAAACAAATAGATGATTATAAATATCCTAAATATAAGGTAGATAATATAAAAGATAATGCATCTTATAAACAGTTTATTGATTCAATGGACTCACTATTATCTATTGCCAATATCTTCTCTGTATTTTTATTTGCAGTGTCGATTTTAGTAACTCTAGCAACTATTAGCCGTATGGTAGAAGAGAATAGGATTAATATAGGAACTCTAAAATCACTAGGATTTGGTTCTTGGGCTATTGCTAAAAAGTATTATCTATATGCTAGTTTATCGGCTATAAGTGGGGGAATCTTAGGTTTAGTAGCTTCTTACTTTATTATTGTTCCTTTAGTCTATGATTCTTATGCAAAGTTCTTAATATTTAAGAAAGCTCTAATAAGTGTGTCTCCATCAACAATAATACTATCATTAGCTATAGTTATAGCCTGTGTTTTAGTAGCGGTATATTTACCAATTAGTAAAATCCTAAGTGAAAGAGCAGCTTACTTATTAAGACCAAAAGCTCCCAAAGCTGCTAGTAGAATATTATTAGAATATATTCCATTTATATGGTCACGATTATCTTTCTTAAGAAAGGTAACATTTAGAAATATATTTAGATATAAGGTAAGGATGGCTATGACTATCTTTGGAGTTATGGGATCACTTGCACTTATGTTTATAGGATTTGGTATAAAATACGGGGTTCAAGATATATCCAATATACAATTTAATAAGATTAATAATTATAAACTAACGGCTAGTTATAATCCTTATATATCAAAATCAGAAGTGGATAAATTAGATGAGTATATAGATGACAAGAGTAGTGATTATAAGAAGATAAACTTATCAAGAGCTACAATAGAAAAAGATAATACAGTCTTAGACCAGATAAATATATATAGTCTAGATACAGAATTAACAGGTTACTTAGATTTGTATACGGGGAGCGGAAGTATTAACCTTACAGATGATGGAGTGGTTATTAATGAAAAATTAGCCTACCTACATAATTTACAAGTAGGGGATACTTTTGAAATAGTATGGAATCAAGAAAGATATGAACTCAAAGTAGCAGATATTAATAGAAACTATTTTGGACATAATGTATATATGACAGATGACTACTATAAGAAAGTATTTAATAAAGAATATGAGTACAATACATATCTAATCAAGGCTGATGGTGATAATGCTGCTATTAGTGATATAGAGAAAGACTTACTAACTAATGAAAAAATTGTTAATGTTCAAAACACAAGTAAGTATGAAGATATACTGAAAAACGTGGTAGAAGGAATAGACCTGATAGTTCTAGTAATAGTTTGTTGTTCTACATCTCTAGCCTTAGTAGTTTTATACAACTTGATAAATATCAATGTGTCAGAAAGAATCAGAGAATTATCTACAATAAAAGTATTAGGATTTTATCCAAGAGAAGTAACTTCTTATGTATTTAGAGAAGTTTTATACCTATCAATAATAGGAATAGCACTAGGAAATTATGTCGGATACCTTCTTTACAAAAAAATAATTTTAGACTTAGCATCAAGAAGTATGATGTTTGAATCTAATCCATCAATTTGGGTCTATGTCCTGTCAAGTGCAATAACTGTAGTTATACTCATAGTGTTAATGATTATTGTTCATAGAAGATTAAAATCTATAAACATGGTGGAAGCTCTAAAAGGAGTAGAGTAGAATTTTCTGAAAATATTTATAACTTTTTATTAAATATATCTTTAAAAAATAAAAATTTATGATATAATAAGTTTAAGAATTTACTTTTAAGGAGAAATTATTATGAAATTTTTATTTGCAGGAGCAGGAGCTCTAGGAGCTAGATTTGGTTTCATGTTACATCAAAACGGGGAAGATGTGACTTGGATTGATACATGGAAAGAGCATGTAGAAGCAATTAAGAAAGATGGATTAAAAGTAATTATTGACGATAAAGATTTAGGAAATCACAAAATTCCTGTGTTCTATCCAGAAGAAGTTTCAGGTGAATATGATGTAGTATTTTTAGCAACGAAATCCATGCAGCTGCCAGAAATGATGGAAAAAATTAAACATTTACTAAAACCAACTACAAAAGTAATTTGTATTTTAAATGGTTTAGGGCATGTTGATACTCTGAAAAAATATGTTGATCCAGAGAACATTTTAATTGGTGTTACTTTATGGACAAGTGGATTAGGTGGACCTGGGGTTCTAAACGCACACGGAACAGGGAAAACAGAGATTAAGCAAGTTGAAGAAAAAGATAACTCTAGAGCTTTAGAAATTGTTGAAGTATTAAATAAATCAGGATTAAACATGGTTTACTCGGATAATGTTTACCAATCAATTTGGCATAAAGTAGGGCTTAACTGTGTGTTCAACGCATACTGTACAATCATCGACTGTAACATCGGGGAGTACGGTTCATATGAAGGGCACCAAAGACTTACTGATATGATTCTTAATGAAGTAGTTGCAGTAGGAAAAGCTGAAGGTGTAGATGTTAAGTATGATGTAATTTCAGGTAATATCAGTCGTATATTCCCACCAGAGTTAGCTGGGCTTCACTATCCATCACTAACTCAAGATATGAAAAATGGACGTCTAACAGAGATTGACTACCTAAATGGAATGGTTTCTAAGTTAGGAAGAAAACACAATATTGCGACACCAGTTTGTGATTTAGTTACTGAATTAATTCACATTAAAGAATTTTTAGGTGGAAATAAATAGAAAATAATAAAACTTCGTGTTTTGTTTTATGATGACTTTTAAATTAAAAGTTGTTGTATTCAAAATACGAAGTTTTTATTTGATAAAATAAATAAAAAAATGTGTTTTGGTTCTCCATTTACAATATACAAATAACTTGTTATAATAGATAACAATATAAAGAAAATAGGAGCATTACAATGAATAATCATGAATTTATTTTAGTATTAGACTTTGGTAGTCAATACAACCAACTTATAACTCGTCGTGTTCGTGAATTAGGTGTTTACTCAGAGTTACACGATAACGAAATTTCAATAGAAAAAATTAAGGAAATGAACCCTAAAGGAATCATTCTTTCAGGTGGACCTAACTCTGTTTATGAAGAAAACTCTATGACAGTTGATGAAGAAATATTTAACCTAGGTGTGCCAGTATTAGGTATCTGCTACGGTATGCAACTTATGCAACACAAATTAGGTGGTAAAGTAGAATCAGCTACTAGCCGTGAGTATGGAACTCACCCTATTGAAGTTAAAGATGGAGCTAGATTATTCGAAGGAACTCCTGC
Organism: Gemella sp.; assembly: GCA_030529855.1. Taxonomy (GTDB): domain Bacteria; phylum Bacillota; class Bacilli; order Staphylococcales; family Gemellaceae; genus Gemelliphila. Next base: position 223,554 of record JAUMWC010000001.1, on the reverse strand, counting down.
TACTCAAAACGTATTAATGAGTCACTCTGATAAAGTAGTAGAACTTGCAGAAGGATTTGAATTAGTAGCATCAAGTGAAAACTGTCCAGTAGCTGCTGTACAAAACTTAGAGAAAGACTTCTACTGTGTTCAGTTCCACCCAGAAGTAAACCACTCTGAGTATGGAAAAGACTTAATAGAAAACTTTATCCGTAAGGTATGTGGATGTACAGGTGACTGGACTATGGATAAATTCATAGAAGAAAACGTAGAGAAAATCCGTAAGCAAGTAGGAACTGATAAAGTATTATGTGCCCTATCAGGTGGAGTAGACTCATCAGTAGTTGCTGCCTTATTACACAAAGCTATCGGAGACCAGTTAATCTGTATGTTCGTAGACCACGGTTTACTACGTAAAGGGGAAGCTGAAAGTGTAATGGAAACTTTCGGTGAGAAATTTGAAATGAACCTTATTAAGATTGATGCTCGTGAGAGATTTATGTCTAAATTAAAAGGTGTTTCTGACCCAGAGAAAAAACGTAAAATTATTGGAAATGAATTCGTATATGTATTCGATGAAGAATGTGCTAAGTTAGATGACGTACCATGGCTTGCACAAGGAACTTTATACACAGATGTTATCGAGTCTGGAACAAAACACGCTCAAACAATTAAGTCTCACCACAACGTAGGTGGATTACCAGAAGACATGAAGTTTGAATTAATTGAGCCATTAAATACATTATTCAAAGATGAAGTACGTGCTTTAGGAGAAGCTTTAGGATTACCTAAAGAAATCGTATGGCGTCAACCATTCCCAGGACCTGGATTAGGTATCCGTGTACTTGGAGAAGTTACTGAAGAAAAACTAGAAATCGTTAGAGATAGTGACTTTATCTTAAGAGATGTTATCGCTAAGCGTGGACTTGAAGGAGCTGTATGGCAATACTTTACAGCACTACCAGACATTCGTTCGGTAGGTGTTATGGGAGATGTTCGTACGTATGACTACACTGTAGTAGTAAGAGCTGTAACAAGTATCGATGGTATGACTGCTTCTTGGGCACACATTCCATTTGAAGTATTAGAAGAAATCTCAGCAAGAATCGTAAACGAAGTAGCTCACGTTAACCGTGTAGTGTATGACATTACATCTAAGCCACCAGCAACAATTGAGTGGGAATAGGATTAAAGTTTATAATAACAATATTTACATTTTATATAGATAAAAGAATAACAGTTCCCTTACTATTTCCAATTACGTATGCTAATTTGCAAGGAGCAATACCTGGAGATGGTTGGTTATATCAAGTAAGATTAGTAATTGAAGAACACCTAGGAAAGTCGTTAGATAATGCTACAAATAAAGAAATAGAGCAAGCAATCTTAGAAATATCTAGTAGAAATGGATTTGAAAATGCTGTAAAAACACCGGTAACTATACCTTAATATAAATGAGTCGAACACCTAGAATTGTGTTTGACTTTTTTATTTGAAAATAAAATACATATCTATTAACACAATCTAATATTGTCGACAACTTATTAGCATTCAGGCTGATTTAAGATAATGCTTTTTAATTGACCATATTCTATTGGTATTACAGATTGATATTTTTCTCCACCAACACAATTTGACAAGAATAAAAAAACTCCTAGCACGGAAAACAAATTCCTGCTAAGAGTTTTATCTTTTAATTAGTTAGTGTATGTAATTTTTACGAAATTAGCGTATTGACTTTGTTGGAATGTTACATTTGTTATATTCCCTTTAGATTGAAGTGAAGAAACAGGTACAGTCTTCCAGTTTCTACCATCACGGGATACAGCTACTTGATATTTTTTTGAATTGTTAACATTTACATTTAAAGTAACGTGTTTGCGTAAAGCTGCTACGTAAAATTTTTGCTGATAAGTTTTAGTAACTTGAGCTTTAGTAGGTTTTACAATTGTAGTTGTTTTTGGTGGAGTTGAAACAGTTTCTGTTTTAACAGTTGCAGTTGCCTGACCAGTAGGATTTAATTTATCTGTTTTACCATAGGCAGTTACCTTAATATAGCGGATGTTATAGTAACGGTCAAATTTAAGAGTGCTAGTTGTTCCGTTATTTCTAACATTAACAACTTTAGCTTCTTGCCAAGATTTATTGTCAGCTGAAACCTGCACTTTATATTGAGTACCAGTTTGAACACCATTTATTGTTAGTTCGTTTGTGTTAGTCACTTGTTTTATATCCAATTGATAGCTTGGATTAGCTGTTGTTTGTGCAGAGGCAGTTTGTGTATTTGCAAACAATCCTGCTGCTAAGAACATAGTTCCTAAAATAGTTAGTTTTTTCATTATTTTACCGTTCTTTCTTAATGTTTTTTAAGTAGAATTAAATTATAACAGGGAAATAAATAATTTGCAAGAAAAATTTTAATATAGATATGAAATGAGATAAACAAATGTGAATGCTTGGCTTTATTATTATATTTAAGAAAATAAAATTTATTTATTAAAAATTTTGATATATAATAAAATTAAGAAAATATAAGGAGTACACTTATGAAAATTACATTATTACCAGCATTAGGAGATAACTACATCTATGTTTGGAATGTAGGTAACCAAGCAATTATAGTAGATCCAGGAGAGGCTAAACCAGTTTTAGATTACTTAGAGAAAAATAATTTAGAGGCAAGAACTATCTTAATAACGCATGTTCATTCTGATCACGTTGATGGGATAGGAGAAATTGTTTCTAAATATCCTGATGTAAAGACTTACGGACCGAAAGAAGTTAGTCATCTAGTAGATAATGTTTTGGAAGATGGAGATAAGTTTGAATTATTAGGTTCTGAGATTGAAGTATTTTTAACTGCAGGACATTCAGAAGAACATATTTCATATTTAGTAGATGGGAAACACTTATTATGTGGGGATGCATTATTTTCTGCAGGATGTGGCCGAGTATTTACAGGAGATTATGCTGCGCAGTACAAGTCTATGGAATTTTTCAGAAGTTTAAGTGATGATGTGAAAATCTATGCTGGACATGAATATACACTAACAAACTTAAGGTTTGCTATGTCACAAACTGAAAGTGAAGTGGTGAAATCTCACTTTGAAAAAACTAAATCCAATTTAGAGAAAGGAATACCAAGTTTACCATCATCAATAGGAGTGGAGAAAAATATAAATCTATTATTAATGGCTAAAGACGTAGAAGAATTTACTAAGTTAAGAAATCTTAGAGATAATTTCTAATCATACTATTTACTTTGAAATATTAATATATTACAATAATCGTATATAACAAATTATGGAGAATTTACAATGAAAAAAATATTAACATTATCAGCTTTAGCTGTGGTATTGACTGGATGTACATCAGAACCAGTAAAGAGTAAACCTGTGAATGTAGAAAGTACTACAAGTGGTAGTAAAGAATCAACAAGTAAAGAAAATTCTAATTCATCTAATAATACAAGTGTAGAAAATACATCATCTACAAAGGTTGACACAATTGACTACGCAGCAGCTGAAGAAATCTTAAAATTATATTTTGGAACTAAGGTTATACCAGATTTATTTACTTTTAGTGATAAATTTGGTGAAAAACTAGATAGAAGTGCAACTTTATCACACAAGGTAAGTGTTGCTAAACTAGTAGATGTTTATAATGCTTTAGAGAGAGGTACTGTAAGTAAGGAAGATGCTATTAAGAAATTTGCGAATGGTGCAGGAGATATAGCAGTAGTAGACTCTAACTTTGATTTAACAAAAGCTAAAGAATTAGTAGGAAGTAGCGTAAATAAAGTTGTTTATTTTACAGGAGATGAAACTGTATTTGCTTACTCAAATGGTGGAGTAGGTGCGATGGGTGGTTTAGAAGCTGCTGAGAGGTCAGAATGGAAGGTAGAAGGTGACACAATAGTAGTTCCTACTATAATGCAACCAGGTAATACTCGAGGAGAAACTGTAAGACTTAAAGCGAATAACAAGTCATACAGTGGCGGAGCTTCTAAATACAAATACTATGTAGATGTTCAAGGGAAAGCAGCAACAGGAAGTCTGTCAAAAGTATCAGCTCCTAAAAAAGAAACTACAACAACGACAAAAGCAACAACCAAAGTAGAAACTACTCAAACTAAGGCTGCTCCAAAAGGAAATGGATTGTCAGCTTACGCCGGAACTTACGTAGGTTCTAATGGAAGCACGATTACAATAAGTAGTAGCGGAGAATTTATAGTAGATGGTGAAGCTATGGCTGTTGATGTAGAATCTAGCGGTGGAAGTCTAAGTTTAATGCCGTCTAATTGGAAGAGTAATATGAATCCACCTTCTTATACTGTAGAAAAAGGAAAAGTAATTGCACAGTTTAGAGGAAGTATGGTTGAGTATAGACTAAAATAATAAAAATAAGGACTACAATAGTGTAGTCCTTATTTTTTGTCTAAATATTTTTTTATATTATTGGCTAGTTCATTATTTAAATCGACAAAATTTTTAGAAGTTTCGTAGTTAAGATTATCAATCTGTCTGAAGCAAGATAGAAGTTTATTTTCCAATATATGTTCTAAGTTTTTACCTTTTTCTGTTAGTTCAACGTATAGTTGTCTTTTGTCATTTTCTGGTTTGTATCTCTTTATATATTCTTTTTCTTCTAATCTCTTAAGTAGTGGAGTAAGTGTATTACTAGCAAGATCCAATTCGTTTCCTAGTTTATTAAGGCTAAGGGGAGAAGATTTCCAAAGAACAACTAGACTTAAATACTGGGTATAAGTCAAGTCAAATTCTTGTAAATTTTTCATATAGAATTGGTTGAATAACTTATTGACTTGATAAAAAGAGTAACAAACTTGTTGTGATAAGTCGTGTTCTTTCATTTTGTACTACCTTTCAAATTTTCTAGTTACAATAGTAGCACATATTCTTTTTCTTGACAATGATATTAATTTAAATTAAAATAATTAATCGTATGCGATTGAATATCGAGATAGGAGAAAAAATGAAAAAAGCATTGATAGTAGTAACTAATATAGAAAAGTATGAATCATCAAATAGATTGACAGGATTGTGGTTAGCGGAATTAACACACTTTTATGATGAATTAGTAAAAGCAGGAATAGAAGCAGATTTCGTAAGCCCTAATGGTGGATATATACCCTTAGATCCACATTCATTAGCTATGATTGATGAGACTGATATGAAATATTATACAGATGAGAATTTTAGAAATAAAGCTTTAGCTCACACTTTAACAAGTGACAAAATTAATCCAGAAGACTATAATATTATTTATTATACAGGTGGTCATGGAACTATGTGGGATTTCCCAAATGCTGATGAGATTGGAAAAATTGCTAGTGATATTTACGATAACGGTGGTTATATCTCTGCGGTTTGTCATGGTGTAGCAGGATTATTACCAATCAAAGATAAAGATGGAAATAATTTAATAGATGGGAAAAAAGTTACTGGATTTACAAATGAAGAAGAAACACTTAACGGAACTTTAGAGATGGTTCCTTTCCTAACGGAAGATGAGCTTAGAAATAAAGGAGCAAATGTTGAAACTGTAAAAGCATTCACTCCTCATGTAATTCTAGATGGAAGACTACTTACTGGACAAAACCCGCAATCAGCTAGAGAGTTAGGAAAATTAGCAGTAAGAGTATTGCAAGGCGGTGCAGATAATGAGTAGTTCTAAAATTGCAAGATATGGAGCTATAGGTTTTATATTAAATGCTAGTTTTTATTTACTAACAGAATTTATCGCTGCCCTTGGTACAGGATATCCACTAGATTATGTTTATGCAAGACAATTTATTAGTGCATTAGGGGTTTACAATGGTCAGGTAGTAGAAGGGGTACCAGAAAACTTTTCATCGTGGGCCATTGTAATGAATATTGGATTTATCGTAACTGCTCTAGGATTTGTAGCTAGTTATTTACTATTAATTTTCCCTAAAATGAAAAAAGTTAGTAAAGCTAGAGCTTATATTTTATTATTAATTGTTTTAAGTTTTGGAGTAGGAAGTTTACTTGTAGGTTTATATCAAGGTGGAGTGCCAGGACAAGATGACTTGCACGGACTTGGAGCGAGACTGTCATTTTTAATGGGAAATGCAACGCTTCTTTTAACAGGAATTTTCTTACCTGAAAAAAGATTAGGATATAGAAGTATAAGTATTATATTAGCTATTGTAGGATTTTCGGCAGTATACTTTTTACAAAATGCTATAACTGCTAATTTAGAAAATGTTATGGCAATCTATGAACGACTTACTGTATATCCGATAACGGCCTGGCAATTTATTACGGGAATTACATTTTTAACAAAAAGAAATAAATAGGAGAAATTTTTATGTCAATTATTACAACAATTTTATCAACATTAGTAGCTTTAGAATTTGTTTATATTTTCTATTTAGAAACTATAGCAACAACGTCTGATTCAACAGCTAGAGTATTTAAAATGAGTAAAGAAGAATTACAACGTGATTCTTTAAATACTCTATTTAAAAATCAAGGTGTTTACAATCTGTTAATAGGATTACTAATCTTAGTAGCTTTATTCGTTGCTCCAAGTACAACTTGGCTAGGATTATTATTAGGTTATGTTATTTTAGTAGCTATCTATGGTGGATTAACAAGTGATAAAATGATAATCTTAAAACAAGGTGGTTTAGCAATACTAGCCTTATTAAGTTTATTGTTTTTATAGAATATATTTTTCATAATACTTCAATATTTGAACAAAAAATTAATTAGTACTAAAGAGTAAGTATTATTTTTGTTGACACAAATTTAATATTATACTAAACTTATTAAATATAAAATAGAATAACAGGTCACCGGAGGACATGTGCCCTAGCACACAAATGTTGGATAAGGTGCCGAGTAGGCTCGGTTATTTCATAGATTACTATGAATAACCGGGCTTTTTTTATGGAGGTAGAGAAATGAATTTGAAATTAGAAATTTTGAAAAAAGAGGAGATAGATTTGTTTAAAATAGAAGAAGAACGTGCTTTTGATGTTCATTCAAAATATTTTGAAGAAGGTTTAACAGAACAAGAAAATGAAAAGAAACAATATGATCCTAGTGAATTGTTTGATCACCCTAAGGTTACAATATTATCTATAAAAAATGAAAATGAATTTATAGGTGGAGTTATGCTTGAAGAAAAGGAAGAAGATATTTATGATATAGGAATATTTTTTATAAAAGTAGAGTATCAAGGGGAAGGAATAGGTCAGCAAGCATTAAATATGGTTGAAAGATATTTTTCAAACGCTAAGAAATTTACATTGATAACTCCTAGTCAAGTGTTACTAAATACAGTATTTTATGTAAATAAATGTGGTTATAAAATCTCTAGAGTTATTAATTTTGATAGAGATAAAAATACAGCAGATTTCATATTTGAAAAAATAATAAGTAAAAAATAAAGCCGTACAAATTTGTACGACTTTATTTTTTATTTAATTTATCGTTCATATCATCGACAAGACTTTGGAAAGTAATGTTTTTTAATGATTGGTATAATTCATTTTTTACTTGATCAAAATTAGGAATAACTACATCGTGAACTACTTTTCCAACTGGACAGTTTTGGTTAGGATTCTCGTGTAGTTTAAAAACGTCTTTATTTCCTGTTTCGACGGCTTGGAAAATATCCAATAGTGTAAAATCTTTAGGTGACTTGTCAAGGTAAGCACCACCTACACCTGCTTTTACAGAAACTATACCAGCGGTTTTTAATTTTTGTAATAGATTTCTAACTATTACAGGATTAACGTTAATACTATCTGCTAGAGCTGTTGATGTTTGTTTTTCCTCTTCTCCGAATCTTACGATTGCTAGTAAGATGTGGATAGAAGTACTTAATTTACTAGAATATGCCATATATAACTCCTCTCCTTAATAGTGTAACATAAAATATAAGAAAAAAATATATAAAATAAGAAAAAATTATTGTAATAATTGACATTACAATCAAGTCTTATCTATCCTTGTTATAATAAGGCTTGTGAGAAGGTACTATCAAAATGTATACGAAATCTATACGATTTGGTATTTTATGTATAATACAGCAAATTACAATTAACGCTGTTATCTCAAGGGTTATTTAAATTTATATACGAAAATTCATACGAAAGGGGGAAAATTCCCTTTTTTTAAATGCTCATATATTCAGCAAATTGAAGTGCTGTTTTTTGTTTTATATTTTCTGTTACGTGGTTATAGATGTTCATAGTAGTTTTAATATCGGAGTGACCTAAACGAACTTGAACTGATTGTATACTTGCACCAGCTTCAAATAATAAAGAACAATGAGTATGCCTAAAGCCGTGGCAACTTATTCCTTTTAATTTATGTTTTTTCTGAATACTTTTTAATTTCCCATATACATTATTTGGGTTGAAGTGATTATTTTTTGTATTTACAAATAGGTAACCCTTATTTACAAACCCTAATTTAAACAGCAATTCCTTCTGTGCTAGTTTATAAGCTCTTAATTTATGTAAGGTAGAAGGGTCAAGGTCAATAACCCTTTTACTGCTGTTTGTTTTTGGTGTCTGTATGATTTTAGAATTATTTAAACCAGTAGCAAGAGTTTTATTAATATTCAAAGTTCCAGCATTGAAGTCAATGTCATTCCAGTCTAGTGCTAATATTTCCCCAGCTCTTGCACCAGTATAAGCTAATAGCCTAAATATCATCTGAAAAGTAGGGCTATAGTGTTTATCTAGTATTTCAAGAAATTCTAATAATTCACTTTTTGTATAATACTCTTCCAGTTCGTTTTTTTCTTTTTCTTCAACTCTAGGCTTTTTCACTTTATCCATAGGATTAGCATTTAATATATCGTTAAGAACAGCATATTCAAAAACCATCTTAATAAGTTTCATTATATCCGATAAATAATTCTTGCTATAGATGGTGCTCCATTCATTCACTAATTTTTGAAGTTCAATTCTTGTCATTTTCTTTATATCTACTTTTCCTATTTTCTTCAAAACTAATTTTGATATTTTATAATAGGTGTTTAATGAACTTTCTTTAATGGTGTTTTTATGTTCCTCTAGCCATAAATTATATATATCCTCAAAAGAATGTTTTTTATTGCTAACAAATAGTAATCCTTTTTCAAAATCGACTTTAAGTCTAGCGATGTATATTTCAGCTTCTTTTTTACTTTCAAAACCACGCTTAGTTTTTCTTACTTCCTTACCAGTTATAGGATTGATTCCTAAGTACAAGTTATTTATCATATATAGCTTCTTATTGTTTTTTATATATTGTTTAATCATCTGTTTTAATTCCTTTCAGTTATCTACCACCACAGCAAGATATATTGCAGAAATTAAAAACATAGGGCTATATATTAGCCGTTTAAATAATTAAATTGATAATTTGTATCACTCTAAAAAGTGAACGCTAATAAGGGGTTATATAGAAGCTCCCTAAGGCTTCAAATTTTATAGGGTAGGGTGTTTGTACCTAGCTGAGTAGAATATATTGCCGTCCTCACTCCAATATTTTTTTGGAATGAAATTAACGAGCTAAAAATTCAGCCCGTTGATGTCCCAAAAATGGACGGGTAGGTATTGCTGATATGTTAATCTTGTTTTTTGTTATTTTTTATTGAATATAATAAACTATTTATCTTATCAGATACTTCTATTAGATAAGTATTGTAATCTTCAGAATTTTCTTTTTTAAGTTGTAGGGTTATTATTTCAGAGATTTTATTTAATATTTCAATCTTTAATGGTTCAGGCATATACACTGTAAGGAAAAATAAACGTTCTGCCTCTTCACCGAATGATTTACGTATTCTTTCAAGAATTGGGTCAAGATAATGATTCTGCCATTCAGGAGAATAAATATCTTTTGCCTTAGAACTAATAATAACAGGCACCATATACTCAACTATAACTTCATCGTATAACTTAAGGATCAAATTGTTTAGATTTGATATTAATTTAGGAGAATTTTTATATAATATAGAAATTTTTTTTAGAATTTCCTCTTTATGTTGCATTAGATGATCATATAAATCTTTATTTGAATTTACATCACTAGACATCGACAGCATATATTCAAAATTCTCTCTAGCGAATTCTTCAACGCTACCGTAAAGTAGTTCGTTGACTGTAATATCCATAAATTTTGCTATTGCTCTTATACGTTCCTTGTTAGGGAGTGCTTTAGCTTTTTCCCACCTTGATACAATACTGTCGCTAGTGTCAAAGAACTTTCCAAATTCACCAAGGGTATATCCCTTATTCAATCTGAATTGTTTTATTCTAAGCCCCACATTTTGTTTATTTACTTGTATTTTCATTATTTCAATTCCTCTATTTTATTCATTACAATATTGATTATATACCAAAACGTAAAAAAAATAAACATTTTTTCAGACTAAAACCGACTTTTTGGTATTGACAATATAAAAAAGTAATGTTAAACTTATTCTATAAGGTCGACCAAAACCGACCTTAATTAATGGAAGGAGGTGGGAAAATGAACACTGCTATAAATGTACTAGCTGGTAAAAGAGTAGGTGCTAAAATCACTAAAAAAGAATTAGCTGAATTATTAAATATATCTTCACAAGCTTATAGTAAAAAGGAAAGTGGAGTGAATCCCTTTAAAGATTATGAAATGTTGAAAGTGTATGAGTACATTAAACCATACTATACAGATTTAACTATAGATTATCTTTTTTTTTGGAATAAAACCGACTAAAACAGACTAAATAAAAAACTACCAACGCGTTTAGTTTGCAGACTGTACGTTGATAGTTAAGTAATATGATAGATATTTAGAAAAATAATCTATTTATCTATTATATCAAAAATCTAAACATATATAAAGAGAGGATATTATAGATGACAAAAGTAAAAACAGTAGAAATTAAGGAAGTAGCAAAAAAGAAAAGTGCTTGGGATTTAGTAATGGAACTAGAAAGCACAGGATTTGCTTTAGAAGAATTATACGAAGTTCTAACGTTAGTAATAGAATTTTTTGATGAACAGCATAAAGCAGATTTAAACGATCCTTTTTCTTGCTATGGACTAGTAACTTTTACACAAAGATACAATACAGTATTAAAAATGGCTAGAGATAAAGTTGAATCATTAGATGCAAATATTAAAAATATAGTAAGGGAGCAATAATATGGAAAAATATATTTTTGATAAATTAGATGTAGTAAGAGAAGTACTAAACGAAGTGATTGAACATATTGAAGAAGGTACTAGAGTTAAGAATTTAGGTAATCCAGAAGAAGCACTTAATTTTATTATCAGCATTAGTAAGAAAAATAATGTTTTAAAATTAGCAAGTTCAGAATTATTAAATTTACAAAATGATATTACTGAAAAAGAGGAGGTACTTTAATAATGGAAGTGGTACTAGGTAGCAACTACCAAGAAGAATTAAAGGAGAGTCTTAGAAGTCTAATTCAAAAGACTATAAAGGAAGAACAAGAAAAGATTAGACCAACAAAAAGATACTATAAACGTAACGAGTTAGTAGAATTTTTAGGAATAGGGGATAAGACCTTGACTAAATTAAGAGAGAACGGATTGAGATACGTGCCGTTAAATGAGAAAACTAACTATTTTGATATTAACGAAGTTTATGCAGTATTAGAATCAATGAAAAAATAAGGAGAACAAAATGGAATTAACAAAATTAGAACAAAAGAATCAATTACAACATTAGAATTATTAGAACAAATCAATTTCTTTAGAAATGATATTGAGGGTAAAGCAGAGTTAAAGCATTACGATTTATTAAAGATAGTGAAAAATGAATTTGAAGAAGAAATTAACGAAGGAAAAATTTCCGCCGTTGAATACAAAGATAAAAAAGGTGAGTCAAGACCGATGTTCAACCTAACACTATCACAAGCTAAACAAGTTCTAGTAAGAGAAAGTAAAGCAGTTAGAAAAGCAGTAATCAAATATATTGAAGAATTAGAAAATAAACTAAAATTACCTTCAACATATAAAGAAGCATTAATTTCTCTAGTAAATCAAATAGAAGAAAATGAACAACTTCAATTAACAGTCGCAGTACAAAAACAGCAATTACAAGAATTGCAACCTAAAGCAACTTACTATGAATTAGTTTTACAGAATGAATCATTAATTAGTATTACTAAAATAGCTAAAGATTTTGGATTGAGTGGTAAAAAATTAAATCAAATCCTTAAAAATAAGAAGGTTCAATATAAACAAGGAAACACTTGGTTATTATATTCAGAACACTCTGATAAAGGTTATACACATTCTAAAACTAGTGATGTAAATGGTGGTAGAAAATCAGTATTACATACTTACTGGACACAAAAAGGAAGATTATTTATATATGAATTATTAAAAGGAATGGGAATTAAACCCGTAGTAGAAAGATAAAATACAAATACCACAGCAAGATATATTGCAGAAGTTAAAAACACAATAAAAGACCCTACAAAATGCAGGGTCTTGAGAGTGATTAAAACTTTTAAACAATATATAGATAAATTATATCATAAATTATTAAATTATAGAAACGAGGGATTAAATGGCAATATATAAACAACAAGGTTATAAAGGAAGAATATTAACAAAAGTAAATAGTGACAAACCTTTATTTGAAATGATAAAGGAACACGACCTTGAAATAATTGAAGATGATATCGTAATTGATGAAACTAGATTAAAAAAAGAGTATAAAGCAAAAGAAGCTATATATATTATAGTTGGAGAAATTAACCCTAATGATAAAGGGCAGTATATAAGAGATGATGTTAATATCATTAGTCGAGATTATGCTTTTTTAGATTATGATGAGATAGATATTTCTAATGCTGATTTTATTAACTTAGTTGCCGATAAATTACAAGGATATGAATATCTTTTATATCCATCTGTTAGGCATACAGAAGCAGAGCCAAGATATAGGTTAGTTTTACCCCTAGAACGTTCAGCAAATAAAGCAGAGTATAAACACACCGTGTTGAATGTAGCTGATAAAATAGGACTTACAAAAACTACAATATTAAAGAACGGAAAAGAAAAAATAGAACTAGCTCACGATAAATCTAGTGAAAAAATAGGACAATTACAAGGGTTACCAGCAATTAGAAAATCACTAGCCGATAATTATAAGATTATTCATATCACTGGGGAAAAATTCCCAGTAAGTGAAGCGAAAGTTACTGAACGTAGGAAGAACATAGAGAGAACAGCTAATAATTTAAATTCTAATGATTTAAGGACAATGTTTGAGTTATATCTTGAATTAGATGAGCCTAATTTAATAGATGATTATAATAACGCCTTATCAGTAATTCAAACAATAGTAAAAGAAGAAATTGCAGGAACTATTGATGTTGTTACAGCATCAGATTTTGTTACTTTACTAGCTTATGATAATGAAGCATATATCAAAGGAAATATTGATAAGTACAATGCTGAGAAACAACAAGCAGTAGTTAACCCTAATTATATAAGGACAACCTACACGTTTAAAGATAGATTTAGGGCTTGTATTAGTGAAGCAGAAAAAGGGAAAAAGCGTAAGGAATTAGCTCAGTTATGGAATAAAAACTATACTAATCCAGTTACTGACTTTACGGGATATAAAAATTATTTTGATGTATTAGAAAACAACCCCGATATCAATATTATTGAGATGTTCCAAGAGATAGGGGATAACTGGAGAGAAGAAAACACCAAGATAAATGAAAAGACTGGGGAAGTTATTCCAGCTCCACCTATGGGATTTACTATTATTAGTGGATACATAAAAAGGCATATACCTTTAATTCTGTTGGGAGAAACTCAAGATATATCTAACATTTACTACTATGATTTTAAAGACGGGATATATAAGCATAGTGAACTAGAAATCCATAGGTGGATTAATGCCCTAGAATACAGATACAAGCCGTCTAAATATAAAGAAGTTACTAGCAAATTAAAAACTGAAATAGAATACGTTGAGGAAACTCCCGAGTATTTAGAAAAATATATCCCAGTTAATAACGGGTTATTTAACTTAAAAACTAGAGTACTTGAGCCGTTTAGCTATAAACATTACATAACAGCGAAAATAGTAACGGATTATACCCCAAGTGCAGTTAATCCAGTAGATTATTTTGATGTAGACAGCTTTTTTCAAACGTTAGCAGTAGAAAAGAATGATGTTACCTTACTAATATGGCAGTTGATAAATGAAGCAATAAACCCTAATTATACACGTAGAAAAATGGGGATAATATTAGGAGAGGGTAAAAATGGAAAATCAACCTTTCAAGATTTACTGATTAATCTAATAGGTAGGAAGAATGTATCTACATTGAAACTAGACCAGATAACAGGCAATAAATTTATGGTAAGTAAATTAGCAGGAAAAGTATGTAATATAGGTGATGATATTTCTGACTTATATTTACAAGATGTAGATATTATCAAATCAATAACAAGTGGGCAGACAATAACAGCAGATGTTAAGAACAAGGAATCACAAGCCATAACTGTAAAATTATTCTTGCTGTTTAGTGCTAATAGAATACCTAAAATCAATGATAAGAGTAAGGCTCTACTTGATAGATTGCTAATAATCCCATTTAATGCAGACTTTCACGGAATGAAAGAAGATAAGAGTATTAAAGATGAGAAAATCAGAGATAAAAGGGTACTGGAGTACGTGCTATATACAGCATTGAATTTACCAGAGTTTGAACACTTTATTGAAACAGAAGAAGTAAGAAGAGCAGTAGATGACTATAAAGAAAGTAATGACAGTTTATATTCGTTTTTAGTAGAAGCATATATCCCTAGAAAATTACACACAGCTAGGAGAGTACCTACAAAAGTACTAAACGCACTATATAAAAATTATTGTGAAAGTATTAATGTACCACCAAGAGCAAATATCGGGAAAGAGTTTTTCACATTATTAAAAGATTATGTGAAAGAGAATGATTTGCCGTTTAGATATGATTATCAAAATCAAAAAAAGGTTAATGAATATTACAACGAGTTAGAAGAATTAATAAAAGGAACGTCTAAATACGTGGAATTTAATTATGGATTAGATGAACATTATCCGACCTATACTTGTCCTATGATAGTAAGAGTAGATTAAAAAAAGTTGTAATAGTTGTTATTGGGTTGTAATATAAAATATTTTATTACAACCATAATAATTACCATAACAGTAATATTTTTACACACTGGTTGTAATGGTTGTAGTATTTTATTATGAATTTAATATTATAAATAAAAAAAATATATAGATGTAGTAGAGTAATATTTATATAATATATGAGAGAATTTTCAAATATTATTACAACTTACTACAACCGAGACCCCAAAAGCATAACAATGCAGTTTGTAGGTAGTGAGAAAATAAAAATTATTACAACCAGTTGTAGTGAAGTATTACAACTTTTAACAATTATAAAAAATTTAGGAGAAAAAACAGAATGAAAAGAACAAAAATAATTACAGGATATTCATTATTAAATATAGAGGAGCAATTAAATAAGTTTTATGATGAAATTGCTGAAAAAGAAAAGGAAGAAATAAAAGTTTATTCAATAGATGATGTTAAGATTGATAGTTACCAAGATGTAACTTCCTTTGAAGATGAAAGAGGGAAAATGCACTATGGGAAACCAGTAGCTAGATTCTATGCAGTAGTTAACTACACGATTTATTAAAGTATGAATAAAGTACGAAAGGAGGGAATAAATGAGAGAGAAAGAAACAAAACAAGTAGAAAAAACTTTACTCACATACACAAAAAATGATATAATAAAGACAGTGGAAGCCCCATTATTTGGGAGAGTTACCTTCCATATACAAAACGGTAAAGTTGTGACAATTGAAACAACTAGCACAGTAAAAACAGAAATATAAAGAATACTAAAGGAACAACCTAGGGTATATAGATTTTTAATAGTCTTATATGCTCTAGGTTTTTTTATTTTTAGAATGGAGGTATAGAGTAGATGTATTTTTAGAAAAAGATTAAAGCGATTAGAAGAAAAAATAATAAAGAATAACATTGAGGGTTTTCTACTATTATTTATCGAAGTAGATGAACAAGATAATTTAATCTTCCAAGTAGAAGGCAAAAAAACAATATGCAGTACTCCACAAGATGTTTTAGATTTTAGGAGAACATACAAAAATTGTAATTTTATTATTTTTAACGCTTGCGTAGACTGGGATAGTCCAGATGATGAAGGTTGGCCAAGGATTCCCGAGAAATTCTCCAGTGTTATGGACTGGGTAAGGGATGAGTACACAACAGAGGGGGAGAGATGATGAGTGACAGTTTAAGTAGTAAACAAAAATCATTTTTACTTGCTTTAATAAATGAGCCAACCAAAACAGAGGCTATAAAACAAGCAAAAATATCTCAATCTACAGCATACAGATATTTAAAAGACCCACTATTTAACCAAGAATATAGAAGGCTTAAACAAGCCTATATGAGAAACGTAACTACTAAATTGCAGTATTATAGTGATGTAGCTATAGAAACACTAGTGGAGATAGCTAGTGACAAAACGAAGTCGCCTTATGCAAGGGTACAGAGTGCAAGAACATTGCTAGAGTTTGGATTTAAAGGTTATGAAGTGGAAGAACTAGAGCACAGATTAAACGAATTAGAAGAAAGGACAAAATAATGAATAATTTAGATAAAGTATTATCAGCATTAGGGTTATCTGAAAGGCATAACCAACTAATAAAAGACAGTGTTGAAATGGATGTTGCTAACGTACAAGAAGAGTATAAAAAGCAACGAGCAGAGGAAAGAAAAAAAGAAGAGGAGTCAAAGTTGAATTTCAGTAAAATGGGATTAAGAGAAAGACAAGAATTACGTAACAACAATAGAGAGTTATATGAAAAATTAGCAAAAGAAGAACTTGAGAGGGCGTGGAAATAATGGAATTATTAAATAGAGCTAGAGAAGAAAAAGAGAAATTAAAAAAAGCAATAGAAGAAGTAGAAGCTAAAATCTTAAAGATAAAAGAAAAAATAGAAAATGATACTACTGAAGATATTTTTGAAAGAAGTAAAAAAAGACTGCAGTATCAAAAAGAAATTGAAGAACTAAACGCAGTAAAAAATGAAATTATTCAAAATACTAAACTTGTAACAGAAGAAGTAGAATCAGCTTTAATTGAAGAGCTTGGAAGCAGTATAAAAGATACACACGCTGTGAGAGTAGAACACAAAACAAAGTTAACAGAAGTAATTGAACGATTTTTAACAGAAGTAGAAAAAATAGATAATAAGTATAATGAAATTTTTAAAAACACTATGGACGGAAATTACGATTTACTTGATAGTTATGAGGAATTTGTAAATATTCCAAGAAATTTATCGGTACAAGTGACTTCAGGAACGCCATATTTAAAAACATTTACTGATGATGTAGATTTAGGAAAAGCATTAAAACGCTACATAGGTAAATAATGAAGCAAGAAACACTTAACATTTTTGTTAGGTGTTTTTATTATTGGAAAAATAGCCTAAATTTTCCATTTACAGAAGATGTTTTATAACCTAAATGATAAATATTGATGATTTTATCAAATATAAAAAAGCCACCTAAATCAATAGGTAGCCTCTATCTTGCCGTAGTGGTTAAATGTATACGATGTATACGAGACGTAAATTTGATAGTTAGTTAAATGTATACGAAAAAATATACGTAATTTATCAATATTTGGTAATAATAAGAATAATAATTTTATCAGTAAAAGTTGTAGTTATAGCATTTATAAACAATTGGAAATAACTAAAAAATCACGGTCGTAACAATTGACATTACATCTAGAAAGGTATATAATCTTTATTGTAACAAAATAAATTACAACGATAAAATAAAAAATTATATATAAGGAGATAAATAAAATGAAAATAGCAGTATTGGCAGCCAATGGTGGAGTAGGACAATTAGTAGTATCTGAATCTTTAAAAAGAGGTATGGATGTTACTGCAGTGGTAAGAGGAGAAAATAAATCACAAGCACAAAAATTTATACAAAAAGATTTATTTGATTTAACAAAAGAAGATTTAGCTGAATTTGATGTAGTGGTTAATGCTTTTGGTGTTTTTGAAGATGAATTATTACACTTACACAGCGACTTGGCAAAACACTTAACAAATATATTAGCAGGAACTTCAACAAGATTATTAATAGTTGGAGGAGCAGGAAGTCTTTATGTAGATGAAGCAAAAACAACTCAATTAGTTTATACAGAAGATTTTCCAAAAGAATTTTATCCTTTAGCTAAAGCGATGACAGATGAACTAGATTTACTTAGAAAAGTTGAAGATGTGAACTGGTTATTTATTAGTCCGGCAGCAGATTTTGAATTAGATTACCCAGTAACTGGTGAATATATTAAAGCAGGTGAAGTATATACTGAAAATGAATCAGGAGAATCAGCTATCTCATATGCAGACTATGCTTTAGCACTAGTAGATGAAATAGAAAATAACTTACATAATAAAGAAAGAATCCACTTTATTAGAAAATAAAAAATAAACCAGCAGATTTAAGTCTGCTGGTTTTTATAATATGCTCTTAAGTTTTCTAAGAAGCCCTGCTAATTCTTTTTCATCGTGTTCTTTTATATCAATCCAGGCATATTCTTCAATTTCACTATTGATTTGAAATTGACCTGAGAAGTTAACATTAAATATGTGCGACTTGATTGTATCATTTTCAAATTGAGCTTGAGTTTCAATTATTTTGAATAATGAAATATTTTCTTTTTCTATATCTATTGTTAATTCTTCTGTCAATTCTCTGATAAGAGCTTCTTCAGGACTTTCTCCTTTATCGATTTTACCACCAGGTAAGATGTAATGACTAGGTTTATTTTTCTTCTTTAGAACAAGTAGTCTATTATCTTTTCTAATTAGTCCCGTTGCTGTTAGTATCATCATTTTCTCCTTTAATAGTAAATATACCGCCTAGGAAGTAAGCAAGGAATGATAGCACTGCGATTATAACAACTGGAACTACAGCACTTTTATTAAATATATAGAATAAAGGTAGTGATAATAGTACAGATAAAATCGGAACTTCTATGTGTTTACCTTTGAAATATGTTATTAGCATGTTGATGGCAAAAGACATGAAGGCAACTAATAATAGTATTATAAAGGCGGCTTTTGATAGGTCATCATTATAGTTTAATACGATAGTTGGTAGTAGTAAGTATGATGATAAAAATAATATGGTAAGGGCAATTCTTTCTTTTAAATTCATAATTTCTCCTAAAATATTAATAATTATACTAATTATAACACAAATTAAAAAGACAGCCTGGGCTGTCTTTTATTAGTATAGTAAACTTGCAAGAATTAACATTACGATAAGCGTAATAATGTGTCCGAAGTTTACTATTACGAATGCGTGTTTGAATCCACGTTTAATACTTAGTCCTGCAAGAGCGTTGAATGTAATCATAACTCCTGATTGTGGTACAACTGTAAGTGCTGCTGATGCAACTACTATAAGTCTGTGTAATAATTCAGGATTTAGTCCCATCCCCATAAAATTAGGAACAAATTCAGTCATCATAATAGATATAGCTGCAGAAGAAGATCCTGTAATAGCACTTAAGAAAGCCGTAGTTAGAGATAATCCAACTAGTGGAGAATCAGATAGTCCCATTAAGAAGTTTCGGATAACTTCGAATCCAGCAGCTCCAGCTAATAAAGATCCAAATGCTGCAGATGATGCCGTAGCAAAGGCTGGAATTATAGAACCCATAGTACCGTTATTTAATGTTGCTTGTTGGTTATCAATGTATTTGTTAAATATTAAAGCAGATAAAACGATTGATACTACAAGTGCTATTAAAGCGATGTTCTTTACAGTGGAGAATATTGATATAGTAGCTACAAGTGTAAGTAACGGTAATACACTTAGGAAAATACCTGGTTTTTCTTTGTTGTTATCAGATTGAGTAATTTTACCATCTAATTCGTGGTTAAATGTTTCATTATTCTTTAATGATTTCTTTAGAGAATAAGACATATAGAATAGACCAAATAAGAAAATAATAATAGATCCAATAATACTAAGTAATGGAGCAGCTGTAAGAGTTGTTCCTAAAACCTTTGTTGGAATAGTGTTATGAACAGACGGCGTTGCTGGTAGCATAGTCGTCGTGTAAGTAGAAGCTCCTAAGAATACTGGAAGTGGAAATAATTCCCAAGAAATATTAAGTTCTCTAAATAAAGGTTTACATAGAGGAATAATAGCAAAAATTACTACGAAAATACTAATTCCACCGTAAGTTAAACATGAAGCAATTAATGTAATTGCAATCATAACCCTCATAGGAGAGTCTCTTCCTACTTTATCTAAAATATATTGGGCTATTCTATCAGTAGCTCCACTTTTTTCCATGTAGGCTGCTAGAATAGAACCTAGTAGGAAAAATCCAAAGAAGTTAATTAAGAAACCAGCCAAGGCTGACATATAAGATTTATCTTTTCCAATTAGACTATCAAAGATATTCATATTATTAGAAAGGATTACGATAAGACCAGCTAAAGGACCAGCAATTGCAATGTGTAGACCTTTTGTAGTCAAATAAATAATAAAGACTATGGCAAAAATAACACCAATAGTAGCAAGTAATGACATACTTTTCTCCTTTTCAATTTTGTTGTGTAAGTAAATAATACTTCTATCAATCAGTAAAGTCAAGAATTTCTCGTTTAAAATAATATAGTAATTTTCATTCTAGATTCATAGTTTAATATTATGCTTATAATATGTTAAAATGTAGTTAAGTATTATATTTTGGAGAAAATTATGACAAATATAAAAATTAAAGCAATGGACGCTGCAGCAAAAGCAGTTAAATATCCACCGAGTATGAAACAATGGCAAGCTATAAGTCTAACTGGTGCTGACATTTTAGTTTCAGCAGCCGCAGGTTCAGGGAAAACAGAAGTTCTATCTGAAAGAATTGCCAGAAAAATAGTGAATGATGATTGGAATATAAATGAAGTCCTAGTATTAACATTTACTAAAGCAGCATCCAAGGAAATGCTTGAACGTATTGAGAAAAAAATGGTAGGAAAATTATTAGATATTAATACAGACGAGTCTCACATGAAATTAAAAATGCAAAGATTACTTATGAATGATGCTCAAGTAACAACGATTGACTCATTTTGTGCCAATGTATTAAAAAAATTCTATTATTTAGTAGAAGAAAAGATTGATGGCAAAATAAGGTATTTATCTCCAAATTTCAAAGTGCTAGAAGATAATACAAAATATCTAAATAAGGCAATTGATCAAGTATTAGAAGATTTATACTTATCTGATAAAAAATCTTTAGACCTTTTGTTTGAAGTTTTTTCTACAAAAGAAGATATTATGACTGTGATAACCGCACTATATAAAAAAATGTTAACTATACCTAATTATCAAAAATATATAAAAGAAGAATTATTTTCTAATATATTTGCAGAAGATTATTCTGATATTCTAGAAGAAATGCAGCAACTTTCATCTAATAATTATAAAGATGTAGTGGAAAATATTAGGACAAGGTTAGAAAAAATTGTTAGGTCTAGAAAAAAGAGTGTAGCTAATTATAAGATAAGTGATTCTAGGAAAAACTTCTTGGAATCTGTTGATTCTTCAATAGAATTTGATGAAACTTTGAACAATAAGATTGTTCTTAAGAATTTAATAACAGACATATTAAACGAGAATTATGCTTATACTATTGAAGACTTACTAGTACTATTTAAAAGAGATGCAGAAACTACATCAAAATCAAGAAAGAAAGTTATTCCTAAATCTGAATTAGAAAAATTACTTGAGCAAAACTTAGAATTTTCAAAGATTTTAATGCTTAAAGAATATTTTGAATTCAAAACAAATATATATAATTTTAGAAAAATTTTGGAAAAAATATTATTAGAAGTAGATACTAAGTTTTTATTAGAAAAACGTAGTGAGAATTATCTAGATTTTTCAGATCTAAGTCATTTGGCAATTAAAGCTTTAGAAAAAGTAGTTGATGGACAAAGAAAAGATACAGAAGCTAGTTTATACTATAAAAATCTATTTAAAGAAATTTATGTTGATGAATATCAAGATAATAATGATTTACAGGAATATATTTTGAGTTTGGTTAAGTCTGAAACAACGCATTATTTTAGAGTTGGAGATGTTAAGCAATCGATTTATGGTTTCCGTGGTTCAAACCCTGATTTATTTGAAGAAAAATATCAGTCATATTCAAACATAACAGATTTTATTTCTGATGAAGAATATGATATTAATAAGGAGTATGAGTTCGAAGATATATTTGGTAAGCAAGGCATCTGTATAGTATTGAAAGAAAATTATAGGTCTTATGAAAATGTATTAAAGACTTCTAATTTTGTATTTAATAGATTGATGGGATACGGTGGAGCAGGGGTATCTTATGATAAAAATTCAGCCCTTTATTATCCAGAATCTAAAAGAAAAAAACAGGAGGATGAAGAATTTATTCCTAGTAAAATAATCTCAGTAGAATCGTTAGAATCTAAGAGCAAAGCAGCGGAAGAGTTAGCGGAGAAAATTTCCCAGGAAATAGTAAGATTAGAAAAAACTGGAGTTGGATATTCAAGTTGCGCTTTATTACTTAGAACAAGTAAGGAGATGAAAATATACAGTGATATTCTAGCTAAACATGGGATACCTAGTTACTATAGGGAAAGAGAAGGTTTGGTAAAATCGTATGCCTTTAATATAGTGT
This sequence comes from Gemella sp., assembly GCA_030529855.1. Classification (GTDB taxonomy): domain Bacteria; phylum Bacillota; class Bacilli; order Staphylococcales; family Gemellaceae; genus Gemelliphila. The sequence continues at coordinate 200,769 of JAUMWC010000001.1, read as the reverse complement.
ATAATTTGCTAAACTTCTTAGATAATCAGACTAGAGAAGCAAGTTTATTGGTAGTATTAAGAATGATTTTAAAGATATCTTATGATGATATTTATGAACTTACTGCAGAAGAAGGTAGACATTTATATGAAAAACTTCAAAAAACGACTTTAAAAAAATTTGTAGAAGTTAAAGAAAAAATAGAAAAATGGATAAGATTCTCATATGATAATAATGCCTACGACATAGTTATGGAAGTAGCTCACACAGAAAACTTACATGAGTATTTAGCAAGTCTAGATGTGGAAGATTCTGAGATAGATTATTATGAGAATGTTTTAGAAATTGTAAGAAAGGCTAGTAAAGAAGACTTTAATATATCTTATTCTGTTTCAGAAATGAAAACTATAGCCAGTGGCAAAATATTCGAGAGTGCTAGACGTACTCCAGAAAATTCAGTAATAATTTCCACAATTCATAATTCTAAAGGTTTAGAATATGGATATGTATTTTTGACAGGTTTAGATGGTGATTTTAAATTTGATGATAAGGATAAGCTATTATTTACTCCTGAATTAGCTTTAGCGATAGATGAGTCAATGTTTTATAAAAATGGTTATTCGTTTGGTGTGAATAAAGAATATATTTTCAATTCAAATCTTATTAGAAAGAAATCTGTGGAAGAAGAAATACGTAATCTTTATGTAGCACTAACTAGAGCAAAGAATGCCTTGTATATATGTACTAGTGGTAAATTAGATTTAGTTGAAACAGATGAACCTAATTCAGAAAAATCGCTAGCTGATTTGTTACAGATGGCTTTTAGAAAATATGAGAGTCTTGATGAAACTGACATTACAGAATCCGGAACTAAGATTGAAGATTTTGTATTGGTAGATAATCGAGAAGAAGCGATTGAAGAAGAGTCGAATAAAAAAGCAGCCAATACTGATAAGGATTGGGATAAAAAAATTAAAAGTATAGATTCAAAAGTAACTGAAGAATTTATAGCAGATCAATGGAAATTTATAGGACCAAAGTATGTAGAGAAAGATGCATATCCAATAAAAACATCTTATTCACAAATGAAGAGATACAATGAAGGGGTAGCGATTAAAAATAATCCTGATGAAAATGAAAGAGACCTTGAATTAGAAAAATATGCTAATTCTAAAACAAATAAAGGTAAGGAAGAAGCGATATTATTAGGAAATACTATACACAAGATATTCGAAAGAATAGTTAATGATATTAGAAGTGGTATAGTTATAGATTCTATAGAAACATACCTATATTCTTTAAAGAGAGTCAGTGATATATTCCAAAATGTTAGGGAAAAAAGAATTCTAAGTGAAGAAGAATATAGAGTAATAAATGATGAAAAGAATATAAAACTGATAGAAAGTTTTATAAGTGAAGAATTAGTAGATTTAGTTAAAAATTCTAGCAGTGTAAGAACAGAAATAGCCTTCACTAGTATGAAGAAAACGTCAGAGATATATGATAATGTTGGTGAAGAAGCGGCAGATGATAAGATTATATTACAGGGTGTTATTGATTTACTAATAAAACTTGATAATGAAACGTATGTAATTATTGATTATAAAACGGATAGAGTTCTTAAGAAAAATGGGGAACAAGTCTTGATTGAGAGACATAAGCCCCAACTTGATATTTATGCAGATTCTGTAATCAAGTACTATGGAAATGTACAAGTTAAGAAATATATTTATTCGTATGTGCTAGCTAAGCTCATTGAAGTTCATTAGACATAGAATTTTTGATATGATATAATATAAAACAATTAATATTTAGGAGATAATAAATGGAGACGATAAAATTTTTAATAGATTTCATCTTGCATATAGATGATCATCTAGGACAATTGATGACAACATATGGTCCTTGGTGGATGTATGCAATAATATTTTTAATTATATTTGTAGAAACTGGTGTAGTAGTAATGCCATTCTTACCAGGGGATTCATTATTGTTCGCAGCTGGTGCGTTATGGGCAGCAACAGGTAACAATATATTCTTATTAGTATTATTATGTATTGTAGCTGGATTCTTAGGAGATGGATGTAACTACTTTATTGGTAAATATTTCTCGGGTTACCTGAAATCAAAATCTTGGTTTAAGAGGGTAGTAAAAGATGAGAATATAGAAGATGCTGAGAAATTTATTGCGAAACATGGTGGAAAATCAGTATTTTTAGCTAGATTCTTCCCAATTATTAGAACAATCGTTCCTTTCACAGTAGGAGCAGGAAACATGGAATACAAGAGATTTATGGTATTCAACTTAGCTGGAGCTATAACTTGGTGTGTTTCATTCTTAACAGCAGGATATTTATTTGGAAATATTCCATTTGTTAAGGATAACTTTTCACTAGTAGTTATCGGAATTATTATTGTAAGTTTAATCCCAATAGTTGCTGGTTTTGTAAAATCAAAAATCAAAAAGTAAATAATATAAAATAAAGCAAGTAGATTCAATATCTACTTGCTTTATTTTATTATAGTGTGAATTCTTTTTCTAAGTCTAATTCTTTAAAGTAAACAAATACTTTCTCATATCCTTTATCTTTTATTAAAGGAGTAATAGCTTCTGCCACTTCTTTACATACTTCTGTTGGTCTAGCTTTCCATGATACTTCTACATATACTAATGGAGCTTCTTCACCATCAAAGTAACTTGTAGCTTCAACAGCTTCTAATGTAAATGCAGATTTAGGTCTATCGATAATTGTTTCAATAGTATCTAGTAAAACTGTACTTAGTTCCTTTACGTCTTCTTTTTTGATTCCTCTTGTTACTATTCTTGGCATAACAAAACCTCCTGATTATTTTTCTCAAGATTATTATATCATAAATGTAAGAGATTTCATAGATAGATTTGTTAAAATTTTATTAAATCTATATACTGTTGAAATTGTTATAATTGCCTAAAAGTGGTATAATTAAGTAATTATTTTAGGAAGGTGAACAGACATGACTAATAGAGAACAAGAAAATAATCAAGCTGAACTAACTAGTAAATTAAAAGAAAAAGAACAAGAATATCGTGACTTATTAGCCAAGATAAAAAAACATGTGGAGCAAGATGATTCTGTAAGAAATTTATATTCAGATGATACCTTAGTTCGTATTGAAAATTCAGAAATTATCGAAGAAATAGATGATGAGAATGCTGATGTGAATTCTATAAAAGAAACTACTGAATTCAAAAGAAGTGAAAAGTTTGTAACTGAATCACAAGAGTTAGAGAATTCTGGTTTTTCTAAAGAAAGATTATTAAAGCACGAAGATCAAACTAATGCTATTTTATCTGGTGAAAAGGACTACACTAGGGATGATGTAAGAGAGAAGAAAAAATTTGGACATTATGACGATGTAGTTTTAGAAGTTTTAGGATTAACTAAGAAAATTGGTGGTAAGAAAATAGTTGATGATGTTTCTTTTGAGATTAATGCTGGAGAAATAGTAGGTTTACTTGGTCCTAATGGTGCTGGTAAAACAAGTATTATGAAAATGTTAGTAGGACTAACTAAGGCTTCTAGCGGAGATGTTTACTGTTTTGAAAAGGAACTTGGTTTCGGAAAAACTGCAATGTTAAAAGAAGTCGGTTCAATGATAGAATCACCAGAGTTTTATAACTATTTATCAGGATATTCAAACTTGAAACAAATTGCAAGATTATGCGGTAAAAAAATATCTAGCGATAGAATTAAAGAAGTTATTGAATTTGTAGGTTTAGAAAAAGTAGCTAAGAAAAAAGTTCAGACTTATTCACTAGGAATGAGACAAAGACTAGGTTTAGCTCAGGCACTTTTACATGAACCTAGACTTCTAATCTTAGATGAACCAGTTAATGGACTAGATCCACAAGGAGTACAAGATTTCCGTAATAAATTAAAAGAGATAGCCTCTCAAGGAACAGCTATTTTAATTTCTTCTCACTTATTAGATGAAATTGAGAAAGTTTCAGATAGAATAATTGTTATTGAAAAAGGAAGAGTAGTAGCTGATGATAACATCAATAATTTAATTGGTGATACAGTAGTTAATACTGTTTTAGTAACATCTGACAATGAAGTCGCATCTAACTTGCTTGAAGAAATAGATATTGAGCACAAGTTAGAAGATGATAAAATTTTATTACCAAATATTTCTAAAGAAGATAAGTCTAATTTAGTAACGTATTTAGTAAATAATGATATAGAGATTGATTCTTTATATGCTGAGAAGAAATCACTTGAAGACAGATTCTTAGAAATAACAGGAAAAGGAGGACTGTAAGATGGGATTATTTATTAATGAGTTTGTAAAAGATTATAAAAAAATATCTACAAAGATATATATGCTTTTAATCATCGCTATCATGGTAATACCTAACATAGGTAATACTTGGGGTAAAGATAAGGCAGTAGCATTATCATCAGGAGAAACAGCTACATTAATTATTGATAGTCTTGGAATTGCAGCAACATTATCATATGTGTTTATTTTAATAATGTTAGCTAATAATATTTCACAAGAATATTCAAAAGGAACTATTAAATTTTTATATTCAAAACCATATTCGAGATCATCTATATTAACGTCGAAAATACTTTTAGCAATATTTAATTTTGTTTTCTTTACAGTAATTGCATTTGTAGTAGATATGTTACTTAAGAAATTTGTTTTCTATAAGGGAATGAATTTAAGTTCTATATTATCAACTCAGCTTGGAGAAACAAACTATTCTAGGATATTATCAGATCACCTAATAATTATGTTTATTATGTTATTGCTAACGACTATATTCTATATTTCGCTAGTTACTTTAATTTGTATTGTATTTAGAAGCCAAATTTTATCTGTAATAGTAGTATTAGTAATGTTGTTGGGTGGATCGTTAATAAGCCAATTAACACTGTTGATATTACCTAAATTTGAGTATATTAAATATTTCTTTACAAATGTTCAAGCTATAGGTGGATATTTTGATAATGTTGAATCAAGATTTTACACACAAGAAACATTCAAATTAAGTCCAAATGACTTATTAATAATGGCAGTTGTGTATACACTGATATTCTTTGCGATCTCTTACTTAGTTAATTCAAGAAGAGATGTTAAACTAGACTAGTTTTATCAAAAGAATAAAAGTTAGAAATTATTTCTAATTTTTATTCTTTTTTATTGCATAAATTAATAATAATTGATATAATAACCAATGAGTAATTTTATTACTCCTTACTCTCATTTTAGAGAGTCGCAAAGACCACAAGGAGGTAACACATAATGAGAAAATATGAAGTAATGTTTGCTGTTCAACCACGTATTGAAGAAGAAGCTAAAAAAGCTTTAGTTGACAGATTCGTAAATATTCTTTCAGAAGGTGCAGAAATCGGTGAAGTTAAAGAGTTAGGTAAAAAACAACTAGCTTACGAAATTGAAGACTTCTCAGATGCATTCTACTACACAGTAGAATTAACATCATCAACTGATGCGTCTACAAAAGAATTCGATCGTTTAGCAAAAATCAACTCTGATATTATCCGTCACATGGTTGTAAGATTAGAAAAATAAGAGAGGTAACGTATCTTGATTAACAATGTAGTATTAGTAGGTCGTTTAACGAAAGATCCTGAACTAAGATATTCTAGTTCTAATCTTCCAATGGTTTATTTCACAATTGCTGTAAATAGAACTTTCGCTGATCAAAATGGTCAGAGAAACGCTGATTTTATATCTTGTGTAGTGTTTAGAAAACAAGCTGAAAATATGGCTCGATTTCTTGCTAAAGGTAGCTTAATCGGTGTTACAGGAAGAATTCAAACTAGAAATTATCAAGGTAAAGATGGAAATATGGTTTACACTACAGAAGTAGTTGCAGACAATATTCAATATCTAGAATCTAGATCTAATACGAATAGAAACCAAGATAATGGTTTTGATGCAATGAGTTTTAATAACACACCGCAACAAAACAATTTCTCAAACTTTAATAACAACAATGTACCGAGTAATAACAATGCAGCAATGCATGATTTTATGAACGATAATTCATCATTCTCTGATTTTGGGGAAGATTTCCCATCTAATCTAGATGATGATTTCTTAGCGGATGTAGTAAATCCGTTCAAAGACTAATTTAGGAGGAGAATTTCAATGGCACAATTTAACAACCGTCGTAACAACATGCGTCGTCGTAAAAAAGTATGTTATTTCACAAAAAATAACGTAGAATCAATCGACTACAAAGACACAGAATTACTAAAAAAATTCATTTCTGAGCGTGGAAAAATTTTACCACGTCGTGTAACTGGGACTTCAGCTAAGTACCAAAGAATGTTAACAACTGCTATCAAGAGAGCACGTCACATGGCTCTATTACCATACGTAGTTGACGAAAAATAAGAATTATTTTTAAGAAGATTTGCTTTAGCAAGTCTTCTTTTTTATTTGATAAGTTATAGTTGAAAAATGTTTGAAAATTCGTTATAATTAAGTAAATATTTAATAAAGGAGTTTAATATGTCAGAATTATTAAGAAAAGATGTAAAACTAGAAGATACTTGGGATTTAACTCAAATATTTGCTACTGATGAAGACTTTTGGAAGTCATTTAATGAAGCAGAAGAGGATTTAGTCAATATCACTAAGTACCAAAATAAATTAGCGAAATCTGCTAAGGATTTACTAGAAGTTTTAAAAGAATCAGAAAGATATGAAGCTAGATTATCAAATTTATATATTTACTCTCATTTAAAAAATGACCAAGATACATCAGAGTCAACTTATCAAGAAATGCACTCGAAAGCATATGATTTATATGTAAGAACATCTACAGAGTGGTCATTTTTAACTCCAGAATTAATGGAGCTTGATGAAGAAGTATTAAATACGTATCTAAATGAATTGGATGAACTAGAGCAATATAAATTTTATGTAGAAAAAATTAATAAAAAACGCCCTCACACATTAGATAAAGAATTAGAAAAGATCATTTCTATGGCTGGAACAGCTTTATCAGCATCAGGCGAAACATTCTCGGCTTTAAATAATACTGATGTAGACTTTGGTACTGTTGAAGATAAAGATGGAAATGTATTACCACTAAACTATGGTACATATGGTCAATATATGGAAAGTAAAGATAGAGTTTTACGTAAAAATACTTTCTTTGCTATGTATAAATTTTATCAAGCACATATCAATACATTAGCTTCAACACTATCTGGTGCTTTAAAAGCTAATAAATATTATGCTGATACGCACAAGTATAATTCAACAAGACATCAAGCATTATCAAATAATCATATTCCAGAAGAGGTGTACGATAACTTAGTCGACACTGTTAATAAGAATTTGGAAGTGTTGCATAAATACTACCACTTACAAAAGAAAGTTCAAAAAACAGATGACTTTAGACTGTATGACCGTGGAGAATCTATGGTAGATGCAGAACCGCCTAAATTTACATTTGAAGAAGCTAAAGATCTTGTATTAGCAGCAGTTGCACCAATGGGTGAAGAGTACGTAAATGATATGAAAAAAGCCTTTGATGAAAGATGGATTGATGTTCAACCAAATAAAGGTAAACGTTCAGGAGCATATTCATCAGGAGGATATAACACAAATCCATATATTTTAATGAACTACGATGGAACTTTAAGTGATGTATTTACCTTAATCCATGAATTAGGACATTCAATGCACTCATTCTATACTAGAAAACATCAGCCACAAACATATGGAAGTTATTCAATTTTTGTTGCAGAGGTAGCATCTACATGTAACGAGGCGTTATTAGCACATTACCTATACAATAAATTCAAAGAAGAGGGTAATAGAGCAGGGATGTTAGAGGTTTTAAACCAAGAGTTAATAGGATATGTAGGAACTCTTTACCGTCAGGTAATGTTTGCTGAATTTGAGCACATGATGAATAAAACTATTCAAGAAGGTGGAGTATTAACAGCAGACTTCCTAAATGAAAAATATTTAGAATTAGTAAAAGCATACCACGGATCAGCATTTGATGCCATTGAAGAAGAAATCAAATACGAATGGTCACGAGTACCCCACTTCTACTATGATTACTATGTATATCAATATGCAACTGGATTCTCAGCGGCACAAGCCTTATCTAGTTTAATATTAGAAGACTCTAAGAACGCTAAGGTTTATATTGATGAGTTCTTATCAAAAGGTAACTCAAATTACCCAATAGAAGTTCTAAAAAATGCAGGAGTAGATATGTCTAAATCAGAAGCTATCGAAAGAGCAATTGCAGAATTTGATAAGAAGATTGATCAATTTGAAAAAGCATATTTTGAAAAATAAAATAAAAAAAAGAAGAAGCAATTTTGCTTCTTCTTTTTTTACCTACTAGGAGCTCTAGTTGTTACTGCTTGTTGTGGAGTTCTTTGTTGTGTTCTTGGCTGTTGAGCTACAGCTTGAGTTCCACGAGTAGTGGCAACAGTTGCAGGAGTTGCTGAAGTTCTTCGATTAGAACTTGTTTCTGATTGAGCTCGGGTAGTAGTAGACTCTCTCGGATTTTCTCTAGTAACTGAAGTTCTTCGATTATCGTTGTTATTATTATTTTCTCTTTGAGGTTGTTCGGTTGGAGATATGCTCAAAGCAGATCTATCTATATTAGAACCGAATTTTCGTTGCATTTTAGCATTATCCAAAGGAATAAATGATGAAGGAACGATATCACCTCTAGAACCACCAGTATTATTCATAGGGTTAATAGACATATTTCTAATTGTAGCAGGTCTTTCGAAAGAAGTAGATGCTGATACTAAGTTAGGGTCATAGTCATTAATAACATTCATAAAGTAAGCCCATTGTGTATGAGAGTGGAATATACCATTTATTGTTTGTGGTTGATCAAATCCAGTCCATAATCCAAAGGTAATATTAGCTGTACCTCCAACTGTCCAAAGGTCATGTACATATTCTGATGTACCTGTTTTAAGGAATATGTTAGAATTATTGAATTTTAATGCTCTTGCGATGTCGTTTGCAGTACCGGAAGGGGCTAAAACTTTTTTAAGCATTTCTACCATCATATAAGCTGTATCTTCAGAATATACTTGGATTCCAGAATCTGCATGTCTATACACAATATTATTATTAGAGTCTTTAATTTCTTCTATTATATAAGCTTGTTTGTAAACACCTTTATTAGCGAAAGTAGCAAAGGCAGCAGTATTTTGATTAACGGTAACACCTCCAGTTAATCCACCAATAGATGCTGCTAAATTAGTTTGATCTTCCTCTCTAATTCCATCAAAATTCATTTTCATAAGGTACTCTTTCATTGGATTTTCTTGATAGAAAGCAGAGTATAATCTAATGGTAGGCAAGTTTAGTGATTTAGCTAATGCATCTTCAGCTGTCATCATCCCTGATTCTGTTTTGGCAAAGTTTTCAGGTCGCCAACCATAGTAATTAAATCTTTTATCCAGTACATTAGATTTAGGTGTTATATATCCCTTGTCCATAGCTGGTCCAAATACAAGTATAGGTTTAATAGTAGAACCGGGTGATCTATATGTTTGACTAGCATGGTTTAATTGTTGTGTATCATAAGAACGTCCACCGATGAAAGCTAAAATTTTACCAGAATTATTTTCTATAACAGAAGCTCCAATTTCCATTTGTTTACCATTTTGAGTGATAAATCCACCGTAAGAATTTTTTGCTTTTTCAAGGGTATCGTATAATTCTTTATTTATTGTTGTAGTAACTTTATATCCACCAGTTAGGAATTTAATTTTAGCTCTTTCCATAACATTAGCTTTATATTCAGAATCTGTTTTAAATTTATCTAGTGAATTTTCTTGAGTAGCAATATCTTCAGCAAAGATTTTTGTCGCTTCAAGTGTAACGTCACTAGTTATATAAGGGTAGTCTGTATAATCATTTTTCATTTCAGTTAAGAAAGAAGATTTGATATCAAAACTTAGTGCATCGTTATACTCATCTTTAGTTATGTAGTTTTCATCTAACATTCTATCTAATACATACTTCTGTCTGTTTAATCCATCTTGGATCACCTCATCACTGCGTAGATTTCCAGCGGAATCGAAAGGAGTAAATCTAAAAGGGGATTGAACAAAACCAGCTAAATAAGCGGCTTGAGCAATATTTAAATCTTTAGCGTTTATTCCGAAAATTCCTAGAGAAGCAGTTTCTATACCACTAATATTTTGACCTAATTTATTTTTACCAAAAGGTGCCATATTTAAATATTTTTCTAGAATTTCATCTTTAGAAAAATATTTATCTGCTTTAGTTGCAAGTAGTATTTCTCTGGCTTTTCTTTCATAAGATCTAGAATTATCAAGTAATTGATTTTTTACTAATTGTTGCGTTAGAGTAGAACCACCTGATATGGAGTTACCAGTTATTTCACTATAAGTGGCTCTCATAGTTGCAGTAAAATCTACACCATTATTTGAATAGAAACTAGAATCTTCACTAGCTATAATAGCATTTTTAATATTTTCTCCCATGGAAGACAGAGGGACTGCTTTTCTAATTAATTCCGAATTAATAGTTGCAGCTTTTGATCCATCAGCAAAGTAGACTTCACTGTTCTGACTAATATTATTGAACTCAGTCTCCATATCACTAGCAGTAAGAATTTTTTGATTTTTAACTAAGTTACCGAAATATCCGATACCTAGTCCAGTAATTAGTGTAGCGATAAAAGTTAAGTAGATTAAAAAATATTTAAAAGAAAAGAATCGTTTTTTACTTTTTTTCTTAATTTCTTGTTTATCCATAAGCGTAATAGCCTTTCATATAATAAATATATATTACATTATACCATATTTAGTAAATTTACTATAATATTTGTTTACTAAATATAAAAATAGCCGTAGTCGGAGTGTACTGCATCCAAAAAGTTGGACAGTAAAAAATAAGTTTTAAGAGAAGGATTTAGTTCTGTATTGGACAGGACTAAGTCCTTTTAAATTTAATCTAATACGTTGATTATTGTAGTAGAAGATATAATCATCAATTGCTCTTTCTAAATCTTTAAGAGATTTAAAAGTAGATTCAAAACCATAAAACATCTCAGATTTAATAGTATGGTAATATTCATGTTGATACTGCCAACCCTGATCACTATGTAAGATAGTATTACCATAGTAGTCGTTGGTAAATGAATTAGTAAGAGTTTCTTGTAATTGATTAAAGTCTGCAGACCTTGAAAACAGAATAATTAATTATTTCTCCGTTAAAACCATCGAGGACAGGAGATAGGTATAATTTACAAATAGTTTGGTAAGTTAAATTCAGTAACATCTGTATAACACTTAGTTAGTGGCTTGTCTGCGTAGAAACTTCTCTTGATTAGATTATCAGCTTTGCTTCCAATATCTCCTTGATATGATGAATATTTTCTTCTGCGTTTAACTATTGAACGTAGTACTAACTCTTTCATTATTCTTCTTACTTTTTTAGAATTTACAACTATCCCTTGATTTCTTAATGCCATTGTAATTCTACGATATCCATATCTTGCTTTATGTTCTTTGAATATTTTTGTTATTTCTTCTTTTAGTTTTATATCTTTATCTTCTACATCTAATCTTTTTAAATTGTAGTAATATGATGAACGTGATAATTCAGCTAATATTAGAAGAATATCTAGTCTATATCCTCCTCTGACCATTTCTCTAATAACTTCTGTCTTTCTTGCTCTTCTGCTTCTTCTTTCAGACGAAGAGCTCTCAACTTTTTTAGATATGCATTCTCTGTTCTAAGAAATTCTAATTCTTCTTTTAGTCTTTCTAATTCTATCATTTCTTCCCATTTTTCTAGGCCGTTCTCTTGTTTTCTCCACAATAGTATAACCGTTTTTCTTATAGGTTGCAATCCAATTCGATAACATTCCTCTACTAGGTAGTTCATACTTTAATGAGATTCCTGTTAAAGAACCTTTTCCTTGCAGTACTTCATTTATTATTTCTTCTTTTAATTCTTTACTATACTTAATGTTTTTCCTTTTTTTACGCTCTCTATTCCGTACTTATCTAAATACTTTAGTAAATATCTTATTCTCATTTCATCTACTAAATATTCTTCACTTATTTTCTTTATTCCTTTTCCATTTTTCCACTTTCTATATATTTCTTTTTTGTCTTCATATTTTAATTTCATAATAAATACACCCCAAAAGTTTTTTGTCTAACTTTTGGGGTGCAGTACAGTGTTCTGCTGGGTATTTTTTATCCTTCGTATTTGATAGAAAATCTAATTTATCTACTTGTTCTTTGAGTTCTAGTAGTATTTCTTGTTGCGGCAGTAGTTCTTCTTGTATTAGAAGTAGCGGTTACTCTCCTATTATTCGTCGTTGAAGCTGCAGTAGTTCTTCTTCTATTTGTAGCAACTGTAGCACGTCGGCTTCCAGTATTGTTAACAGCAGCAGTTCTACTATTATTAGTCCTTACTGCAGAAGAAGTTGATGATGAATTACTATTAGATCGAGAAGTAACAGCAGCAAGAGCTGTTTTAGTAGCGGCTCTTAATGCACGACTTTCTTCTGAAGATTTGGCCTGAACTGTTGCATCTTGTGCGGTACCAGCATACATAGAATCAGTTTCAGTATTTCTATCTTTAGCGAAGTAAACACCATTAATTTGTTCAACAGTATCTGGTTTTTTAAATGGCTCAGGAACTTTTCCATTATGAGCTAATCTCATAACGTGTGCGAAAATTCTATCAGTAGATTGAGTTTGATGATATTTTAATGCTTTAAGATATGAATCTATTATATCTGGACCTTGCCATACTGAGACTGTGTAATCAGTAGTGTATCCAACTAACCAAGAGTCTTTAGTATCGTTCTCTGGGTCTATTCCTAGACTTACTGCCTGATTATAATCAAAAGTAGATGATCCAGTTTTACCAGCGATGTCGTATCCAGAAACAGCACCTTCAGGTGAAGTTCCTCTATTAGTTAAAACATCTTTAAGCACATCTGTAATAATAAATGCAGTTGAAGGGTTCATAGCTTGTCTTGATTCTCTATTAATAGGGATATCGTTTCCAGAACCATCTTGAATTTTAACTATTGCAGATGGTTTATTGAATTTACCTTCATTTCCAAATGCTGCAAATGCACCAGCCATTTGAACAGGTGTTACAGTATCTTCACTTCCTCCGATAGCTGTAGTAGGATTTTGAGAAGTAACATTAATCCCTAGTTTATTAGCAAAGTGTCTAACTCTATCAAATCCAAGAGAATCCCAAGCCCTAACTGCAGGAATGTTGTAAGATTGAGCAACAGATCTTCTCATCGAAATGTTCCCTCTAAATTGTCTATCCCAGTTATGAATGTAAGAACTTTGTCCGTCTGTAGAATAAGGAGTATCCGCAAATTGTGTTTCAGAATCCCAGTTGAAGTATTCAATACCTGGAGCATAATCTAAAACAGGCTTAATAGCAGAAGCTGGTTGTAATTTTGAATCGACTGCAAAGTTAAATCCACTATATGTATAGTCTTTACCACCACCAATAGCTTCAACAAGTCCGTTTTTAGTATTTAATACAACAATTGCAGTTTGCGTTTCATGCTGAATCATTGGATAAGTACCTTCATCTAGCATAGTCTGGATTGATTCTTGTAATTCTCCGTTGATATTAGTGTGCACTTGTAAACCAAGAGAAAATGGATCATTTTCTCCAGCAAACTCTGGTAATGATCTGACTTCTTTTTCTACAAAGTCTATATAAGCAGAATATTTAGGATTTACAAGATTATTTAATTTTCTATCTGTATGTTCTTTCATGATTAAACCATCATCAATTGAAGAAGCAATGGCATCATCATAATCTTTTTTAGAAATTTTTCCATTGTTATACATAGCGTAAAGAACAGTATCTCTTCTTTCTTTTGCTGCTTCTGGGTTATCATATGGATTAAATCCTACAGGTTGTTGTGGAATACCTGCAAGTAAGGCAACCTGAGGAATAGTTAAATCTTTTAATTCTTTATTATAAAAATATTTAGCAGCAGACTTTATTCCATATTGATTGTCAGAATAGAAGATTTTATTTAAATACATTTCCAAAATATCTTCTTTAGTATATTTTTGTTCTAATTGTAACGAAAGATAAGCTTCTTGAATCTTTCTTTCATATGATTTTTGAGATGTAAGTAGGGATCTTTTAACAACCTGTTGAGTTATTGTAGACCCTCCTTCAAGTGTGTCTCCTGCAGCTGCGTTTACCATCATAGCTTTAACGATACGTTTTGGATCTATTCCTATATGTGAATAGAATCTAGAGTCTTCGATAGATAGAACAGCATCTTTAATTAGTTGCGGAATATCGTTACTTGATACAAATTCACGTCTTTCATTACCTAAAGTTGCTATAACATTACCGTTTCTATCGTAAATTCTAGAAGTAAGATTATCCATAAGACGATCTTTGGTTATTTCAGGAGCTTTTGCAAATTCTCTAAATAGGAAACCAGTAACCACTAAACCAGCAACAGTAATAGAGAAGAATATAAAAGCACTAAGTGCCTTGAAAAATTTTAATAATTTATTCAGCATTATAAAAACTCTCTCTCATTTTCTTTAATTATTTTAAGATAATCTAATCTATTTTTATAATTGAATTCAATTTCAAAAGCAGTGTTTTCAAATTCCTTTAAGGAAATTGATTTCCTACCTCCGTTTTTAGATCTATTATAATAATAGAAAATATTTTTTATACACATAACAAAGGTTCTATCGATTTTCTTGAATCTAACTATAACAAAAGAAATACCACCATGTTTGTAGACATTAATCATGTGCTCAATCTGATGGTCATGAATATTAGATAAAGAAAACGAAGTGTTAGAGGATGTCTCCTTAGCTTCAAAATCTATGTATTTTTTTTGCCAAATACCATTGTAATCAGTAGTTGAGGGGGTTTGGTAATAAGCTTTTTTTATCATAGCATTTTGTCGATTGGGATAATCAACCTCTACAACTTGTATGGGTATAGGTTTTTTGTGGATTATGGCAATATCATTATTAAGATAATATTTATTTGCAAAATTTATATCTGACTCTAGTTGCATACCACGGCCAGCATAATTAGTTTTTTGTGTAAAATTATTTTTTCCGTTAGGATATTTAACCATAAGAACTCCCACAATTTTTTATATAATTATACTATACATTTACTATAAAATAAACTCATTTAATTTTATTTTTTGAAATAAATGTTTTATACTAAAGAATAATTTATTATGGAGGTAGTAACTGATGAATTTAGAAGAAAAAAATTTAGAGATAGAGAATAATGAAAATAGTTATAATGAAATAGAGAATCCTACTAAGAAAAAAAGATCTATTTTAAAATATGTAATATTTTTTCTAGCAGCATTTTCTCTAGGTGGGTTATTTGCATATAAATTTATGGGAGATAGGACACCACAAACTAGATTTGTCGCTACGCAAACGGAAGCGACTAATATAAATGCAGCAGCTGTAGCTAAGGAGTCTGTTGTTTCGGTGGTAGGATATTCGAAGAATTCAACTAATTTACAATCGCGTTTATTTAGAAATCCTACTAATGAAAATACTCAAACAAAAGATGGAATGAGAGCTGTAGCTAATGGAAGTGGAGTAATATACAAAAAAGAATTAGGTTCAGCTTATGTAGTAACTAATAATCATGTTATTGACAGTGTTGAAAAGGTTGAAATTATTTTAAGTGATGGAACAAGTTTAGAAGCGAGTGTAGTAGGTAAGGATCTGTGGACAGATTTAGCTGTGTTAAAAATTTCATCTGATAAAGTTAAATCTGTGATGGAATTTTCGGATAGTGATAAAGTAGTAGTTGGTCAAGATTCCCTAGCCATAGGATCACCATTAGGGACAAGTTTATCTAATACCGTAACAAAAGGAATAATCTCTGCGACGGAAAGACAGGTTCCTATGGATATAGATGAAGATGGATCTCCAGACTGGTATCAAACGGTAATCCAAACAGATACAGCAATAAACCCTGGTAATAGTGGTGGAGCTTTAGTCAATAGTTCGGGGCAATTAATTGGTATAAATCAATTGAAGATATCTAATGTCAGTTCTTCGGTAACAGCCGAAGGAATTGGATTTGTTATACCATCTAACGAAGTGAAGGGGATAACAGAACAATTAGAAAAAGAAGGAAGTGTAAAAAGACCGGCATTAGGGTTGCAATTAGTTTCTGTATCTACATTGAATTCTGAAAGTGTAAAAGCAGAGTTAAACTACGATGTTTCAAAACAAGGTGCAATCATAAGAGCAGTGGAAAAAGATTCGGCTGCTGCAAAAGCAAATTTAAAAGAAAAAGATATCATCGTGAAGGTTAATGATATAGATGTTAAAACTGTAGCTGAAGTAAGAAAGTATTTATTTGAGAAAACTAAGGTAGGAGACTCGGTAAATATTACTTATTATAGAGATGGGAAAGAACAGTCGGCTCAGTTGGTTTTAGGAGAATTAAATTCAGCAAAATAAAAGTTAATTTTTAGAATAATTTGAATGAGTATGATATAATATTTTTGAATTTTAAGTAAGGAAAAAATATATGTCATACTCATTTATTAATTTATATAAAAAATCAAAAGTTGCCTTTGAAACGGACAAATACTTGATAAGAAGAAGAATTAAATCAAAACTATCTTATAATGATAATTATTTAGAAATAAAAGTTTTACCAACAAGTATTGAAGAAATGCAATATTATATAGAAGCTAATAAAGCATTTTTTGGAGAAATGGGAGTTAATTTTATAAATATAGCTCTAGCAGAAAATGCGGAGTTGGATAAAAAACTTGAAAAGTATTTATTAGAAGAGAATTTCCGTAAAAATGAATTAGAGTTATATTGTTTAGAAACAACTAAAGCAAATTTGAAAACTGCGGATGAATATACAGTAGAAATTTTAAGTAAAGAAGATTACACAAATTATATGCAATTTATTTATGAAATTGATTTAGAATATGCTAATAAAGAGTGGGCAGAACACAATAGAGAGTTTATGTATGATGACATAAGAGGTGAAGAAATTATTCAAATTATCGCTAAAGATGGTAATAGAATAATTGCTAGTGTGAATATTATATTATCAGAAGATCATTTTGAAATAGATAATCTTTATGTAGAAAAAAAATATAGAAAAAAGGGTATAGCATCGACTCTAATTTCATATGCTATTAAGAAATTTGAAAAAAAATTCATTATTTTAGTGGCAGATTCTAATGATACACCTAAATATATGTACGAAAAAATAGGGTTTGACCAAATATCAACAAGAATTTCATACTTAAAAAACGAACTATAGAGAGTTGTTTTGCTGAAGCAGCTCTTTTTTACTTAGGTTTATTCGTTTTTTCACAAAAATACAACGTTTTCTGCAGTGTATTGCAAACATTAACTTAAGCTGCTATAATAAAGGAGTAAAAAATTTTAGGAGGGCAATTAAATGTCTACAATAGTAATAGTTGGTTCACAATGGGGAGATGAAGGAAAAGGTAAGATTACAGATTTCCTATCTGAAGATGCTCATGTTATAGCTAGATATCAAGGAGGTAATAACGCAGGGCATACTATTAAGTTTGATGGAAAAACATACAAGTTGCAATTAATACCTTCAGGAATTTTTAATGAAGATAAATTATCAATTATAGGAAACGGACTAGTAGTTGATCCAAAATGGATTTGTGGAGAAATCGAAGGATTACAAGCAACAGGAGTTACTTGTAAAGGTTTAAGAATTTCTAATAGAGCACACGTCGTATTACCTTACCACTTACGTCTTGATGAATTAGAAGAAGAAAGACGTGGAGAAAACAAGATTGGTACAACTAAAAAAGGAATTGGACCAGCTTATGTAGATAAGTACAAGAGATGTGGGATAAGGGTAGCGGACTTACTAGATGCTGATTTATTCCGTAAAAAATTAGAACAAAATCTATTAGAAAAAAATGAAGTATTTGAAAAAATTTATGGAGCTCCTACATTTACTGTTGATGAAATTTTTGCTGAATACTTTGAGTATGGAAAAAAATTAGCGGAATATGTAACAGATACAGCTAAATTACTAGAAGATGCGAAAAATGAAAAACAAAACATTTTATTTGAAGGTGCTCAAGGGGTAATGTTAGATATTGATCACGGTACATATCCATATGTTACATCATCAAACCCAAGTGCGGGTGGAGTAACAGTAGGTAATGGATTTATTCCAAGTGAAGGCTTCAAAGTATTAGGAATTTGTAAAGCATACACATCTAGAGTAGGGGATGGGCCATTCCCAACAGAATTATTTGATGAAATTGGAGATAGAATCAGAGAAATCGGAAATGAATACGGAACGGTAACAAGAAGACCACGTCGTATAGGATGGTTTGACACTGTGGTAATGCGTCATTCATCACGAGTTTCAGGTATGACTAACTTATCAGTTAACTGTCTAGATGTTCTAAGTGGTCTAAAAGAATTAAAAATCTGTACAGCCTATGACTACAAAGGAGAATTATTAACTGAGTACCCAGCGAATGAAAATATCATTAAAGAGTGTGTACCGGTTTACGAAACATTACCAGGGTTTGATGAAGATATTACGGGGATAACTTCATTTGATGAACTTCCAGAAAATGCTAAAAACTATTTAAGAAGAATAGAAGAATTAGTAGGAGTTAAAATTTCTGTATTCTCTACAGGACCAGATAGAAATCAAACTCATTTACTAGAAGATTTATGGAAATAATAAATAAGAGAGTTAGCAACTTGCTAATTCTCTTATTTATTTTTCCAAAAAAAATAAATTTTATGCTATAATAAAAAGATATGAATAAAATACGTAACTTTTATGAGTAGAGATAATAGTAGCTGTATGAAAATACATGCTTATAAAGGAAAAATTAATGGATAAACAAGCGAGAAAAAGACCCATAAAAAAAAGAAAAAAAGTAAATAAAAATTTTAGGAGAATGGTTGAGTTAGTGGTAGTTCTCTTCATTATTTTCTCGGTCTTTACAGCGAGAGCAGCTTATGATGATATAGTGAGTCGATTAGGAAATAATGAAACACAAGTAACAGATCAAGCAATAACAGAAGTTAAAGAACCACCTGCAACGACAACTACGACTACAAATTCAGAACAACAAAAACGTAATAATGAGCAAATGACAGGTGCAATTAATAATGTAATAGCAACTTATGAAACTAAGTATAGTAAAGCTAAAATTTCAGTAGTATACAATGATTTAAAAACAGGATTTAGATACGGATATAATGATAAGGAATACTTCTCTGTAGCTTCTACAGCTAAAGTTATATATGCAATGGATGCTTATAATAGAATTGCTAGTGGAGAAATGGATCCTAATGCTCCGTTAGCATATAAGGCTTCTTATGCAGCTAAAGGAAATGGACATATCACTAATAATGCGAAGAAAAAATCTTATGATTTAGAAACTGTAATAATGAATATGATAACTTTCTCTGATAATACTGCAACGAATATTCTCTTGGAAGGCTCTAATGAAAATATGATGAATATCGTTAACAGAGTATATGCAAATCTAGGTATCAGTACAGATCAAATTTTATTAGAAGCAAATAAAATGCAGCCAGAATCTATAGAAAAAGTATGGTTACATTTATATAAAAATCAAGATAAATACCCGCAGCTACTACAATATCTAAGAGATACAAGATTGAGTGCTTGGATAAAACAAGGAATACCTAATAAAACGATAGCTTCTAAATATGGACAAGTTCCAAATTATTCAAACGATACATCTATTGTATTTGGAGATAAAGGAGACTACATTTTACTAGTTTATACTGAGGGATTACCAAATCCAACAGTAGTAATACCTGATATTGCAAAACAAATAGATAAGTTACATGAGGAAAGACAATAGAAAAATAAAACAAGTAGAGGATTATTATCCACTACTTGTTTATTTTTTGAACTTTCCCATAAAGCTCATCTATATTTTTAGCGTTAGTAAGAATCATTAAATGTTTGATTTCTTCTTGCCATTTTTTTATTTCAGTTCTTAATCCATCTTTCCCAGATGATAATAATATTTCCAAGAAATTTCTTGAAACTCCAACAGCTTTAGCACCCAAAGCTAAAGCTTTTATAACATCAAGAGAATTTCTTATACCACCACTAGCGATTATGTCTAGTTTGTCTCTATAATTTTTAGCGATTTCTAATGACTGAGCTGTAGTATAACCAATTTCCTCAAGGTAAGGTGACGGGCTAGAAGAACGACCATTCTCGATTCTTGCAAAGTTTGTTCCATCTTTACCGGATACATCAACAGCTTTTATATTTTCCATAGTAATAGCTAATTCAAAAACTGACTTACCTGTCCCAAAACCTGTTTCTTTTAGGATTATTGGTATTGGAGATTTTTCATTAGAATCCTTTAAATTTTTAAGCCAAGCTTCAAAGTTTCTATCACCTTCAGGCATTATCATTTCTTGAAGTGGATTCATATGAAGTTGTAGATATTTAGCTTGAGTTGATTCTACTGCATCTAATACTTGTTCAACAGTTTTGTCTAGTCCTAGATTTACAGAACGCTCTTTTGGATAAGCAGCCTTATCTTCTTCGTTTTTCAAAGCAGGAGAGTATGAACCTGGGAAAAATTCTATCCCCATTTCTTGACATACTTCTTCAAAATCTTTATTAATTTTGTTACAGTCTTCTCCACCAGCAGTAATAGCGTTGATAAAGAAGGGGTATTGCCACTTGTGTCCACAAACTATAGTGGAAGTATCTACATCACTAATTCCAAACAGGGGAATAGAATGATAATCGATTCTGTAATCATCTAGTGATGTAGAATGTGTTTTGTCTTGTAAGGCTATATTAATATGATCTATTTTTCTCATTGCTATATTCCTTTATAATTTTGTAAGGTCAAGAGTAATAGTGAATTTGTCGCAAGTATTAGTTCTGAATCCTAAAACCATATCTCCACATCCAGAACCACTTTGTTTTCCAGCAGGGAAGGTCATAATATACTTTTTCATAGAAATAGTTTCCATAGGAATGTTTGATATTTCTTCTAAATAAAGTAGATTTTTTCTGATATCTTTTACTACTAGAGTTACTAATTCCGGATTAGAGCCTTGTAAGAAATTCTTTAGTCTAAGTACTAATTGGTTTGACCTATCAATAAATTTTTTATATTTTCTTTTTTCTAAAATTCTTTTTACTTTCTCTCTCAAATTAGCGGAAGGCATATTCATTTCTTTTTTGTTTTGTGCCCATTTTTTCACGTGAATCTTAGTGTCGATAACTTCACCAGTCCACTTGGCTACTATTTCCACAGGAGCTGTTACTTCAATGTTTTCTATAACAAGACCTGGCCAGTTTAAGTTATCAATAATTTCTTTAGAAGAATATTTTTCTATATATTCTTTAATTGGCTTTTCTTCAAATTTTTCATAGTAGGTGATACCTTCCTGACAAGCAGCTGCAACGTCACCCATTGAACCAGACATTCCATTTTTAAGTGAAAATAAAACTACTATTTTGAAAATTTTATAGTTATCAAAATTTTGTTTATAAAATAATAAAAGTGCTCTTGTAATAGCGACTAAAACAGCTCCAGAAGAACCAAATCCATATTTTTTACTATCAGCTATTAATTCATTGTCGATTTCCAGTGAAAAAGGCGTGTATATATTACAATAGTTTTGAACAAACTTGATTAAATTTTGTATTGTTGTAAAATCTTTGTGTTCTTGGTCTAACTCAACTTTTGTATTATAAACATTATCGCTAATAGTAGTTCTAGTATCAGCTTTGATTTGGGCTGTAATTTTTTTAGGCACGGATGTTATTAGTGCTTTTGCATTATCTTCTAAGATAGCGTACTCTCCAGCAAGATATAACTTACCGTAGGCTACTCCGTGCACAGTATGATTTTTTTCTTCCATACTTTTGAAATTTCCTCGTATATTTTTTCTTGATTTTCTTTTAGGTATAAAACTTTTACGTTTGGTCCTGCATCCATAGTGAAGTAGGCTTCAATACCTTTTTCTCTAAGTGATTTTACGATATCCATTGCAAGGTAAGAATCTTCTTCTAAAAATGAGAATGGTGGTTCAGCGTACTCTGTTGTAGAGTGCATAGCTAAAGCATTAGATTCTGTTAGTTTACCAATCTTAGTAAAATCATTTTCAGCCAATGCATCAAGCATTTCTACATAGTCTTTTTTTGCTTGTTCTACCCAGTCAGCGAATGACGAAGATGTTTGAACACAGCTTTCCATAGCATTACGGCTAGAAATTTTCTTTCTTCCTTCATCAACAACTAGAACCATCATAGCTAGGTCTAAATCACATTTTATTTCGTGAACAGAACCATCTTCTAACCAAGATGCCATTTTGTAAAAACTTCTACAAGAAGAACCAGAACCTTCTTTAGCGATCTGTACTAATTCTTCTGTAGATTTATTTAACTTGAAATATTCATTACAAGCTAGTACTAAAGCCATTGTTCCAGAAGAAGATGATGATAAACCAGCAGCAGTAGGAACAGTGTTATAAGAAATAATTTTAATTGCTTCTCTTTCTTGAGGCACAAATTTATTTACAAAAGAAATAATTTTTGTAACTTCATCAGTTCCTTGTTTTTCATCGTTGATGTAAAATTCATCTTGTCCTGATGTTGATTTTTCAATTTTTGTTTTAGAATACAATTTATCTAATCTTAGTGATAAATTTGGATTAAAAGGTAGGACAGGATCCTTTGATTTTTTCCCCCAATATTTAATAAGGGCAATATTTGCATATCCTATAGAGTAACTATCCATGATGAATATCCTTTCTCTTTAAGTTTTTCTTGTATTTTTTCTGCAGTGTGTTTTTCTTTGGCAAGAGCGATACAGCAACCACCATCACCACCACCAGTAAGTTTAGCACCAACAGCTCCGTACTCTCTAGAAATTGCTACTACTTCATTGTTGCTAGGGTGGCATACCCCGATCTTATCTAGTAAAGTGTGGGCTAGATTCATATAAGATCCAACTTTTTCAATATCTTTATTTTTCAGTGGATCAATAACTTCTAGACAAATATCACCTAGTTTATCAATAGCTGATTTATTTTGTTCATAGTTTTCTTTAACACGAGCTACTGCATCTTTTGTTATACCTACAACACCAGTGTCAATAATTAATAGGTAGGCATCTAGTGTAAAATCTAATTCCTTTGCTCCTTCTTCTTTTGAAAAAAGTAGGGGTTTATCACTAAGAACTTGACTTACATCAATTCCACTAGGATTACCATGGATAAATTTTTCGCATTTATCCGCAATTTCTTTAATATTATTACAAGAGTTAGCTCTAGCTATTGCGACTGAAAGTGCAGCAGACGAACCAAGACCACGTCCTAAAGGTATAGTAGAAGTGATTTTGATTTCTGTATTTTCATCAATTCCACATTCCTTGGCGATGTATTCCATTATTGGGTCTCTTTCTTGAATAACATTAGTTTTATTTAGTTCTACATTTACTTTCATTTGGTTTAATGGAATAGATATTCCTTTTTTTCCGTAGACTACGGCGTGTTCCCCAAAGAAAATTGCTTTAGCATGAGCCATAAAAACCTCTTTTTATAATTTAAATTTAATAATTAATATACTAATTATAATAGAAAAGCCAAGTAATGTAAAATTTATTCCATATTGTAATCGTTTTAGGGTGTTTGTATGGAACAAGTAGATATTTAATAAATAGAAATTCTATTATATTTATAGTATAATATCTAAGATAAATATTAATAGAGGTGCATTTATGAATATATCTGTAGCAATAGACGGACCAGCTGGATCAGGTAAGTCTACAATAACAAAACAAGTAGCAAAAGACTTAGGTTTTAATTATGTAGACACAGGAGCTTTATATAGATCTTTAAGTTACACTTTTTTAGAAAATAATTTAAGAGAATTAGATGAAGAAAAAATAGCTGAAATTTTAAAAGATACTAAGATAAAAGTATATTTCGAAGATTTTAAACAATACCAAGAAATTAACGGAGTAGATATTACGGATAAGATAAGAAGTAATGAAGTCTCAACTTTCACATCATTATTTGCTAAGAGTAAAAATGTTAGAGATTATCTAATTGATACCCAAAGAGACTTAGCAAAATCATGTGATGTAATTATGGATGGTCGAGATATCGGATCAGTAGTACTTCCCAATGCAGAAGTTAAGATATATCTAACTGCTTCTGTAGAAGAAAGAGCTAGTAGAAGATACAAAGAACTTACTGAAGCTGGTGAAGTCGTGGATATCGAAGCATTAAAAAAAGATATCGAAGCAAGAGATAATCAAGATAAAAATAGAGAAATAGCTCCCCTTGTAAAAGTTGACGATGCTATTGAGATAGATACTAGTGATATGACTATAGATGAAGTAGTTGCTGAAATAAAAGAAATCATTGGGAAAGTTAGAGGGAAATAAGTGTATAATATTATAAAAAAATTAATAAGAGCTTATTACAAGACTTTTTATAAAATAACTATTATAAATAAAGAAAAACTTGAAAATTCAAGTGGAGTAGTATTATCAGGGAATCATATAAGTAATCACGATCCTGTATTAATGTATACAATGTTTGATAAGCCAACTAGATTTATAGCTAAAGAAGAACTATTTAAAGTTCCTGTGTTAAAAACTATTCTAGAAAAAGTAGAAATGATTCCAGTAAAACGCGGAGCATTTGATAGAGCTGCAATAAACGCAGCAGTTACTGGATTAAAAGAAGGTCAAAATATAGGTATTTTCCCGGAAGGAACTAGGGCGAAAACTAAAGATCTAAAATTAGGTGAGGGACACAGTGGGGTATCATTAATCGCTTCGAGAGCTGGAGCTAATATATTAACCTTTGCTATTGTTCCTAAAAAACATTTTAGACTATTCTCTGAAATAAAAATTGTAATTGGTGATGTAATAAACCCAGCAGAATTAAAAGAAGCTGGATACAAACATGACCAAATAACAGCAGAAGTTATGAAATCAATAGAAAATCTAATAGAAAAGGAGAGGTAGTATGTACGAAAAATCAATAAAATTTAAATTAGAAAAGAAATTTTTTAACAAGGCATCATATCTTGATAATTTACACGTATATAGCTGGTTAGAAATAGCGAGGAAACATTTTCTAATATCAGTAGGTATTGATATTGATTCTCTAGAAAACTATGGTTTTTATTATGCAGATGCTGAAACAAGGGTGTCAATAAAAGAAAATATAAGATATAGCCCTAGAGAAGTTCGTGTGTATGCAAGATTAATAAAACACTCAGGAGTAAAATCAACATTTGCTTATGAAATTTGTATAGATGATGTGATAATAATAACAGCAACATCTACTCATAATGTATTAAGAGCAGATAGCGATAGAGCTGTAAGGATAGATAGGTATTTACCTAAATGGGATCAAATCCTAAAAGATGTAGTTAATAATGAGTTCGTAAATTAAAACTTAAGGCAAATATACCTTAAGTTTTTAAGTATTTTAAAGGAGAAAAAATGATATATTTAGACAATGCTGCTACAACAAAGATGTTTAGAGAAGTACTAGACACTTATGTAGAAGTTAATGAGAAATTCTATGGTAATACTGCAAGTATAAATAACTATGGAAAAAATAATGCTAAATTACTAGATGCATCAAGAACGCAAATAGCAGATATCCTAAAAGTAGATAAAGATAAACTTTACTTCACAGCAGGAGCTACAGAATCAAATAATATTGCGATTCTAGGTGCAGCAAAACATAAAAAAGATTTTGGTAATAGAATAATTGTTTCAAAAATAGAACACCCATCAGTTTTAGAAACGTTTAGAGCATTAGAAGAAGATGGATTTATTTTGGATTATGTCAAGGTTGATGCAGAGGGAAGAATAGATTTAGAAGACCTAAAAAAATTATTAACAAAAGATACAGTTTTACTAAGTGTTATGCAAGTTAATAATGTATTTGGATCTATTCAGCCAATCGCAGAAATTATAGAAATATTAAAAGATTACCCAAAAGTTCACTTCCACGTAGATGGTGTACAAGGGGTAATGAAAGAAAAAATAGATTTAAGTAAAGTAGATTCTTATTCAGCATCAGCTCACAAATTCCACGGACCAAAAGGTATTGGATTATTATATGTAAAATCAAGAAGAGCAGTGCAAAATATTAATTATGGTGGTGGGCAAGAAGATAATCTGCGAAGCGGAACAGTTAACTTACCATCAATAGTTTCTATGGCCAAAGCTATGAGATTATATAATGAAAGAATAGCAGAAATTAAAGAAAAACATTCAGCTTTTAAAGAAAAAATAATCAATGAATTATCAAGTCTTAAATATGTGGAAGTAAACTCTCCTAAAAATGAAAGATTCGTTGATTCAATAATAAATATTTCTCTACCTAAAATTAAGGGAGAAGCTATAATAAATTCATTAAATGAAGAAAATGTTATGGTGTCAACAACAAGTGCTTGTTCTTCTAAAAAATTCAGTGTAAATGAAGCACTATATGCAAGAGGATTAAGCGAAGAAAATATCAAGGGTTCTATAAGATTGAGTCTATCTTACTTTACAACTCAAGAAGATATTGATGGATTTATAAAAGCATTTAAAGATAAATATACACAATTTGCGGAGGTAATCGAAAGTGGAATATAGTCACATAATAGTAAGATATGGGGAATTAACTCTAAAATCTGGAAACAGAAATGAATTCTTAAAAAAATTAACAAAAAATATTAAATTAAACTTTAGAGAATACAAAGGATACCACATTCAAACAAAGAGAGATAGAATGTATATTCATCTAGATAACAATGAATATATCGATGAAATTTTAGCATCACTAAAAAGAATACCAGGTATTCACACCTTCTCGCCTGTACTGAGAGCAGGATTAGATATTGATGACGCTAAGAAAAACATCGATTTATTATTACAAACTAGATTAGATAAAAATTACAAATTTAAAATTCAAACAAAACGACCAAACAAAAACTTCCCTAACAACACTAATGAATTAAATAATATCTTTGGAAGTCACGTATTAACAAACTATCCTAACTTAAAAGTTGATGTTAAAAACCCAGACTTTGTTATTAATGTTGAAGTAAGAAGTGAAGGAATCTTTATCTTTACAGACTTTATCAAAGGGGTAGGTGGATTCCCAGTTAATACATCGTCTAAAGCTCTATTATTATTATCAGGTGGTATTGATTCACCAGTAGCTGCCCACATGCTACAAGTAAAAGGAGTAGAAGTAGAAATGCTTCACTTCCAATCACCACCATTCACATCAAAAGAAGCATTAGACAAAATATTCTCATTAGCCCAAGAATTATCTAAAGTAATTGGAACAGTGAAAGTTCACGTTGTAAACTTTACAAAATTACAAACAGAAATCGTTAAGAGAATACCATCAAACTACACAATGACATCAACAAGACGTTTTATGTTAAGAGTGGCTGATAGAATTGCTAAGCAAGAAGATTGTCTAGCATTAGCGACTGGGGAGTCATTAGGACAAGTAGCTAGTCAAACGTTAGAATCAATGAACTGTATTAATGAAGTAACTAACATGCCAGTTTTAAGACCCCTATTAACAATGGACAAGGTTGATATTATTAAGATTGCAGAAGAAATTGGAACTTACGAAATTTCAAACCTTCCATTTGAAGACTGTTGTACAATCTTTACGCCAAAAGCACCAAAAACAAGACCAAAATTAGAAAAAATCACTGAGTATGAAGCAAGAGATGATTATTCAGAATTAATGGACGAAACAATTTCTAGTGTTAAAACTTATTTAGTAAATACTAGAGGAGTAAGTCTATTCGAAGAAAATAAAGAAGAAATAATTAGAGAACAAGAAGACTTCTCAGGATTGTTATAAGATAAATAGAAATATCAAAAAGAGATTACATGAAAAATGTAGTCTCTTTTTATTTATTCGATTTTTAGGGTGTTAATGTGAAGTATAAGTTAAGAATTCTATTTGAAAACGTATAATGATAATTATTTTTGTTTTTAAAGAAAGCCTTGACAATATATATATATATATATATATCATAGAGGTTACACAGATTAGTTTTGAAAACTGATTATATGTGTCTAGTACTAAGTTATGTTTATAAAATGTCTATTAATTAAGTATAGAAGTGGACATTTTTTAATATTAACATAAAAATGTAAACGTTATACAATAATGAACAAGGAGGTAATTGATGTTTAAGTTAAATGATAGAGAACTAAATTTAATAAAAATTCTCTCAGATAAAAAAGACTACCTACCTGTAAAAACAATTGCTGATGAACTAAATGTTTCGACTAAAACAGTATTTAGAGATATAGAGAAAATATCTAACGAAAGAACAGACTTAATTTTTGAAAAGAGAAAAGGTAAGGGGATTAAATTAACTACCACTTCACATTTTGAAGAAATGTCTAAGAATAATGCACTATCAAAAAATTCTATAGAAGAGCGAAGAATAAAAATGTTGTATAGAATGTTAATTCACTCTAATGAATATACTTCTTTAGAAAATTTATCTTATAAGTATTATGTAGGAATATCGAGCATTGTTAATGACTTAAAATATCTAGAACAAAAATTATTAGGAGATAATCTAATATTAGAAAGAAGTAGGAACGGTACCAAAATAATAGGTTCAGAAAAAGATATCAGGCGTAAGATAGCAGAATTAGTTGATAAATATTATTTTATTTCTGATGATATTGAGAGTTCAGAATATTATTCAGAAAGAATAGACAGTAAAACTATAGCCGAACTTGGTGATAAATTTGGAATTGCTAATTTAGAAAAAGTAGAACACATAATAACTAAGTATGAAAAAAGATTACCTTATACAATAGGAGATTTATACTATACGAATTTTGTGATTCATATATTAATTTCTATTGAAAGAGTGAGAGCCGGAAATTATGTTTCATATTTTGAACATATAACACCTAGTGATAAGCAATACTATGTAGAAGCACAGAATATCGCTAATGAACTAGAAGAAGAATTGAATATTGAACTACCTGATAATGAGATATATTACATATATCAATACCTGGTAAGTACAGGTGTAGGAACTATAAATCAAAATAATAGTATTTCTGTAGAAAAAAATATAGAGAAGTTAGCCGAAGAGTTATTTAATAGGATATCTGCTAGTACGATATTTGAATTCAAAAATAATGAACACATCTATTATACTTTTAAATTACATTTAAGAGCGCTAATAAAACGTTTGAAATATGGGATTTCAATTAATAATCCTTTAACAGAGAAAATAAAACAAGAATTTAAAGAAATTTTTACAGATGTAAAAAATATTTCAATGGAAACTCTACACAATGATATTTCTGATGATGAAGTGGCCTATCTTACATTATATATTCAATCAATCTTAGATGGAGAAACTTCAAATAAGAATGTAGTTCTGGTTTGCCATAGTGGTTTTGGAACATCTCAGTTTTTGAAAAAAAGGATGGAAACAAGATTTAATAGATTAAATATAATAGATATATTGTCTTCTAGAGAATTGAATGAATATGATTTAACAAAAATTGATTATATAGTATCGACTGTTAATTTAGATAAAGACTATGAGGGGAAAGTAATAAATGTCAATGTACTATTATTAGAAGAAGATATTAAGCAAATAAATAATGTTATATTTGGTGAAAATTTATGAAGACAGATATTTTAAAAATTAAAAAATTAGAAAGTATTGACGATGTGTATAAAGAAACATCTATTTATTTACAAAAAAAACAAATAATAACAGATGCTAGTAAATTGTTTGAAGATTTAAAGTTAAGAGAACAATTGGGAATAGTAAAAATATATGAGGATTTTTATCTTCCACATTTGATAACAGACAACGCTTTAGAAAATATTGTTTTAAGGGTAGATGGTTTTAATGAGAAAGTATTATTTATTTTACTCAAAGAGAACCATGAAAAAGATAAGGAAAAAGCATTTAGATTAGTAGGTAAATTATTAGATAGTATGTTTGTTGAAGAAATGTTTAAAGCAAACAAAAAAGATTTGGAAATAATGATAGAAAATATATGAAGTTAGGAGTCACAGTATGGAAGGAAAATACTTTAGTAAAGAGAATATCTATTTAGATGTAGAAGGAACTACATTTGAGGAGATTTTAAAGAATGTTAATACTTCTTTAGTACAGAGAGGGAAAGTTAAGGAAAGTTTTTATGAGGCTGTATTAGAGAGAGAAAAAACATTTCCAACAGGTTTAGAATTCCCAGGATATAATATAGCGATACCGCACACAGATTCAGTTCATGTTAATACGAATAGTATTGTAGTAGTGAAACCTAAAAATCCAATAGTATTTAGAGATATGGGAACTAACTCTAAAGAGTTAGAAGTAAAAGTACTATTATTACTTTTAATAAGTAAAAATGAAGATCAGGTAACTGTATTATCAGGAATTATTAAACAATTTGCTGATGCTGAATGTTATCAAAATATACTGGAAAGCTCAAGTGAAGAAGAGATTTACAACATAATAACAAAATAAGGTCATAAAAATTTAAAAATAACAATAATCTAAATATATGGAGGAAAATAAAATGACAAAAACAGTTTTAATAGCATGTGGAGCAGGAATTGCAACATCAACAATAGTAGTAAATAAGGTAACGGAATTAGTAAAGAAACATAATTTAGATGTAGACTTAAAGCAAATTCAAATTTCTGAAGCGGCATCTTTACAAAGCCAAGCAGATTTAATAGTTTCAACAACTATGTTGCCAACAACATATTCAATTCCAGCAATCATTGCAACGTCATATATTACTGGTTTCGGTGAAGAAGAATTAGAAGAAGAGATTTTATCTCACTTACAATAATTTTAGGTTATAAATTAATAAATAACAAATATATTTAAAAGGAGGATTTCTCATGGATATGCAGAAATTATACGATGGTGTGCAATATGTATTAGGTCTAGGACCAACGGTTATTTTGCCACTAGCGATATTTATATTAGCTTTAATTTTTAAGGTACCATTAGGTAAAGCTATTCGTTCGGGTCTTACAATTGGTATAGGTTTTGTAGGTATCAACGTAGTAGTAGGGATTCTTACTAGTAATTTAGGTCCAATTACTAAAAAAATTGTAGAACTTTACGGATTACAATTAGAAGTTGTTGATGTTGGATGGCCAGGTGCTGCAGCAGGATCTTGGGCATCTCCAGTAGCCGCTGTACTTATCCCTATAAGTTTAGCAATCAACATTATTATGATTGCTTTAAGATTAACAAGAACATTAGATATTGATGTGTGGAACTACTGGCACTTTATAGCTGCTGGAGCAACTGGTTATGTAGTATCTGGTGGATCTTGGTGGTTTGCTATTTTATGTTCAGCGTTATATGAAATTATGGTTCTTATTATGGCAGATAGAACACAAAGAGATGTTGAACAAGTTTACGGTCTTAAAGGTATCTCGTTACCAACAGGATCTACAGCAGCGTTTGGATTTATTGGTATTCCA
Source organism: Gemella sp. (assembly GCA_030529855.1). Taxonomy (GTDB): domain Bacteria; phylum Bacillota; class Bacilli; order Staphylococcales; family Gemellaceae; genus Gemelliphila. The sequence goes on along the minus strand of JAUMWC010000001.1, from coordinate 169,189 downwards.
ATAGGATGGTTAGTATCTAAGATTCCTGGAATTAAAGATGTTCACATTGATGCTGAAACAATTCAAAAGAGATTTGGTATCTTTGGGGAGCCTATGATTGTTGGTCTAGTATTAGGTATGATTCTTGGTGGATTAGCTCAATATGACATTGGTGCAGTGTTTAAAGCCGGTATTGCAATGGCAGCCTTTATGATGTTAATGCCTCGTATGGTTAAACTTTTAATGGAAGGATTAATTCCAGTATCGGAGTCAGTAAGAGAATACATGAAAAACAAATACAAAGGTAGAGATTTATACATTGGTCTTGATGCGGCAGTATCAATTGGGCACCCATCAAATATCTCTACAGGATTAATTTTAGTTCCTATTACATTGTTATTAGCAATTATCATCCCTGGGAACAAAGTGTTACCATTCGGAGATTTAGCAACAATTCCATTCTACGTATCATTCATCGTAGCTAACAGACGTGGAAACATTCTCCACTCTGTAATAGCAGGTACATTTGTAATTGCTTTATCATTATTAATGGCAACAGACTTTACAGACGTTCATACTCAAATGATGCAAGGAGTTACTTTAGAAGGATTCGAGGGAGCTACTAAGCTATCTTCACTAGACATGGGAGGAAACTTCTTCAACTGGCTAATCCTTAAATTTGCACAATTATTCTACTAGTCAGAAGAATATAAATAAAGAGATGATTGCTGCCAAGTAATCATCTCTTTTGATTAAGAAGGTGAAAATATGAAAGCAGCAGTTTTATATGAAGGAAATAAAATAGAGACTAGGGAAGTAGAAGAAATAACTTGTGGTAGCAAAGAAGTAAAAATCAAAGTTAAGTTTTGTGGTATATGTGGTTCAGATATTCATAAAATGCAAACAAAATGGAAATATAGGTATCCAGCAGTTATGGGTCATGAATTTGTAGGGCAGGTTATAGAAACAGGTTCTGATGTAACTAAGTTTAAAGAAGGAGATAGGGTTGTAGCTATTCCATTTATTCCTTGTAAAGATTGTTTGTATTGTGAACAAGGATTATATTCAATGTGTGATGACTACAAGATGATAGGTACACATTTCTATGGCGGGTTTGCAGAATATTGTACATTACCAGAAGAAAACCTAATGTATATTGGAGATTTAGATTATAAAAAAGCCAGTTTTATAGAACCCTTGGCAGTTGTTATGCATTCTATAATGGGGATAAATATTCAACTTGGAGACACCGTCCTAGTTTTAGGAGCTGGAACTATAGGTATGCTTACAATGCAAGCAGCTAGAGCTGCAGGAGCAAGTAAACTTATTATGGTAGATATAGATGATGCAAAACTAGAAAAAGCTTTAGAATTAGGGGCTGATTATACAGTAAATTCAGTGAAAGAAAACTTAGAAGAAAAAATATCAGAATATACTTTAGGAGTAGGAGTAGATGTATCGTTAGAATGTGCAGGAACTCCAATAACCCAAGAACAAGCTTTATTGTTAACACGTAAAGCAGGAAAAGTTGGGTACACAGGGATTGCTTATAAAGATGTAGTCATAAGAGAAGAAGCATTCGAAAGTATTTTTAGAAAAGAATTAACTTTAAAAGGATTTTGGAATTCATATTCTGCACCATTTCCAGGAAGAGAATGGTCGAATGCGTTGCATTTAATTGAAAATGGAAAAGTTGATGTAGAAAGTTTTATATCTCACATATTTAGTGTGGAAGAAGTTAATAAAGCATTTGAAATGATATTAAATAGAAAAGAAGTATATAACAAGGTACTAATAGAATTATAGGAGAAAAAATATGTTAGCAGTAGTAAAAACAAAAGCAGGTTATGACAATTTAGAAGTATTAGAAGTAGAAGAACCACAGGTTTATGGAGATAGAGTAAAAATAGAAGTTGGATTTACAGGTATTTGTGGTTCAGATATTCACACATTTAAAGGACAATATAACAGTAAGAATTTACCAGTAACATTGGGGCATGAATTTTCAGGTACAGTTGTAGAAGTAGGACCGGATGTTAAGAACTTAAAAGTTGGGGATAGAGTAACAAGTGAAACAACATTTGAAACTTGTGGAGAATGTATTTACTGTGAAAGTAAAGACTATAACTTATGTGCTCACAGAAAAGGGATAGGGACACAAGTAAATGGTAGTATGACAAAATATGTATTATCAAGGGAAGAGTCATGTCACGTTTTACCAGATAATGTAACATTAGAGGCAGCATCATTTACAGAACCTCTAGCTTGTTGTACACACGCAGTTATGGAAAAAACATCTGTAAAAGAAGGTGATGTTGTATTAGTAATTGGTCCTGGGCCAATTGGTTTACTAGTAGCACAAGTAGCGAAAGCGAACGGAGCTAAAGTAATCATATCAGGAATTACTAGAGATACACCAAGACTAGAACTAGCAAAAGAAATAGGAATTGATATAGCCGTAGATACCCTAAAAGAGAGTCTAGAAGAAGTAGTATTAAGAGAAACAAATGGTTATGGAGTAGATAAAGCTTTTGATTGCTCTGGAGCGATAGTTGCAGTAAATGCAGCCTTACCACTTGTAAAAAAAATGGGAGATTTTGTTCAAGTAGGATTATTTGCTGAAAAGTTCAATTCATTAGACCAAGAAACAATAATTCAAAGAGAATTACACTACATTGGTTGTCGTTCACAAAAACCATCATCTTGGAGACTTGCGCTAGATTTATTAGCAAAAGAGAAAATTGCAATAGATAAAATGATAACAAAAGTATTTACAGTAGCTGAAGCAAGAGAAGCATTTGAAACTGTTATGGCAGGACATGAAATAAAAGTTTTAATAAAATCTTAATTTAATAAATAATTGTATGATGAAAATAAACTATAATATAAAATTTTAGGAGATTATTATGTCAAACTTATCAATAAACGCGATTAGATTTTTAGGAATAGATGCAATAGAAAAAGCAAAATCAGGACACCCAGGAATAGTAATGGGAGCTGCGCCAATGGCATATAGCCTATTCACAAAACATATCTCAATAAATCCAAAAGAAGCAAACTGGATAAACAGAGACAGATTCATACTATCGGCAGGACATGGATCTATGCTATTATACGGATTATTACACCTATCAGGATATGAAGAAGTATCAATAGAAGAATTAAAAAACTTCCGCCAATGGGGATCTAAGACACCAGGACACCCAGAGTATGGACACACAGCAGGAGTAGACGCAACAACAGGACCATTAGGACAAGGAATCTCAACAGCAGTAGGATTTGCCCAAGCAGAAAGATTCCTAGCAGCTAAATATAACAAAGAAAATCACAAAATTTTCGATCACTACACATATGTAATCTGTGGAGATGGAGACTTAATGGAAGGAGTAGCATCAGAAGCAGCATCATATGCAGGATTCCAAAAACTAGACAAACTAGTAGTACTATACGACTCAAACAATATCTGTCTTGACGGAGAAACAAAAGATGCATTCACAGAAGATGTAAGAGCAAGATATAATGCTTATGGATGGCACACATCACTAGTAGAAGACGGAACAGATGTAGAAGCAATAAGTAAAGCAATAGAAGAAGCAAAAGCATCAGGAAAACCATCCCTAATCGAAGTAAAAACAAGAATAGGAGAAGGATCACCAAACAAAGCAGACTCAAATGCAGCGCACGGAGCACCACTAGGGCCAGACGAAACAAAACTAACAAGAGAAAACTTAGGATGGACATATGAACCATTCCAAGTACCAGAAGAAGTATATGCAGACTTCAAAACAAAAGTAGCAGAAAGAGGAGCAAAAGACTTTGAAGCTTGGTCTAAATTAGTAGAAGATTACAAGAAAGTATATCCAGAATTAGCAGAAGAAATCACAGCGATTTTAGCAGGAAAAGATCCAGTAGAAATAAAAGCAGAAGACTTCCCAGAATTAGAAGTAGGATTCTCACAAGCAACACGTAACTCAAGTCAAGATGCACTAAACATCGCAGCAGCTAAATTACCAAACTTCTTAGGAGGATCAGCAGACTTAGCTCACTCAAACATGACGTACATAAAAGGAGAAGGGTTACAAGACTCAACAAATCCATCAAATAGAAACATTCAATTTGGAGTACGTGAATTTGCGATGGGAACAATCTTAAACGGATTAGCGGCCCACGGAGGATTAAGAGTCTACGGAGGAACATTCTTTGTATTCTCAGACTACTTAAAAGCAGCAATTAGACTATCAGCTCTGCAAGGTCTGCCAGTAACATATGTCTTCACACACGACTCAATTGCAGTAGGGGAAGACGGACCAACTCACGAACCAATAGAACACCTAGCGGGACTAAGAGCAATACCAAACCTAAATGTAATCCGTCCAGCAGACGCAAGAGAAACACAAGCGGCATGGCACTTAGCATTAACAAGTGAAACAACGCCAACGACTCTAGTATTAACAAGACAAAACCTAACAGTAGAAGAAGGAACAAACTTCGAAAAAGTAGCAAGAGGAGCCTATGTAGTTTACGAAGAAGAAGGATTCGATAGAATAATCTTAGCAACAGGATCAGAAGTAAATCTAGCAGTAAATACAGCAAAAGAACTAGCAAAAGAAGGAGTAAAAGTAAGAGTAGTTTCAGTACCATCGACAGAATTATTTGATGCACAAGATGCAGAGTACAAAGAAGAAATCTTACCAAACTCAGTGAGACGTCGTATAGCAGTAGAAATGGCAGCGACTCAAAGCTGGTATAAATATGTAGGGCTAGATGGGAAAGTATTAGGTATAGATACATTTGGAGCATCAGCACCTGCAGCAACAGTGATAGATAAGTATGGATTTAATGTAGAAAATCTATCTAAATTAGTTAAAGAATTATAAAATCTATTGAATATAGAATTTGATACTCTCTGAAATATTTAATATTTCAGAGAGTATTTTTATGTTATAAAAGTTTATATTATATATTTTAGTCAAACTTCTTCTTGACAAAGTAAACCTAAATATGTTTTAATTTGAGTATCAAACCATAATGATTCAGGAGTATTTATGAATAAAAAAATAAAAGAGTTAGTTTTAGTAGCAATGTTTACTGCTTTAATTGCAGTAGGTGCATTTATTAAGTTTCCTATGCTAGGTGTACCAATGACAATGCAATCATTTTTTGTAATTTTAGCTGCATTAGTACTTAGAAAAGAAATGGCATTTTTAAGTGTTCTACTATATATTGTTATGGGATTGATTGGTCTTCCAGTATTTACATCTGGTGGAGGACCACAATATCTTTTATTCCCATCCTTTGGATATTTATTAGGATTTTTATTATCGGTATATTTTATTTCAGCATTAAAAGAAAAAATAAATGTATATTTTGTAATAATAGTAGGGATACTTCTAGTTTATCTTGTAGGAGTACCGTATTTTACTTTCATCCAATCAGTAATAAACGGAAAATCATATCCAATTTCTTTCATGGTTATTAATTTATTTTTAGTGTACTTACCAAAAGATATAATCTTTGGAATTTTAGCTTATAAAATTTCTCAAATTACTAAAAAATCAATAAACATATAAAATTAGGGCGGTAGATTTATCTATCGTCCAAATTTTTTTATTTTGGAATATATCGTTTACAATGAATTAGCTAAAGGAAAGTGGAAAATGATAGAAAAAAATCTTTAAAAATTTGACTATAAAACTATTGACTTATTGGTCGATATTTCTTATAATTAATTTTGTAATCAAATCATTTGAATGTCAAATCTTTTGTGAATCAAATTAAATTCGGAGGAATAAAAAATGTTAGAACAAGTAAAAGAAGTATTAGTAGAAGCTTTAAATTTAGACGCTGAGGAAATTACAGCAGATGCAAAATTAAATGATGATTTAGGAATTGATTCTTTAGCGGCAGTTGAATTATCTCTAGAGTTAGAGTCAACTTTCGATATCAAAATTGAAGATGAAGAATTAGAAGCTTTAGAAACAGTTCAAGATATTATTAATCTTGTAGAAAGCAAAAAATAATATTTTAATAAAGGGCTGGGACAAATTATATTGGACCGCCTTTTAATTATAGGGAGAAAACAGTGGATTTAAAGAAAATAAGTGAAATAATAGAACTTTTTAAGGAGTCTGGTCTTGGAGAAATGTCTATCGAAATGAAAGACGTTAAGCTAAAGATGAAGTCTGCGAATAAAGAAATTGTATATCAAGAAAGTTATGTGCCTACTGCAGCAGTAGCTGCTCCGATTGCAGTAACTAACCAAGTAGTTGAAACACCAGCAATGGAAGTCGCAGAGCAAGGAGAATGGATAAGAGCACCATTTGTTGGAACCTTCTATGCAGCTGCTAGTGAAGGAGCTACTCCTTTTGTAAAAGTAGGACAGGAAGTTAAAGAAGGAGATGTTTTATTCATACTTGAAGCAATGAAGGTTATGAATGAAATTAAAGCAAGTAAATCAGGAAAAATTCTTGAAATCAAGGGTATTAATGGAGAAATGGTTGAGTATGACCAAAAACTTATTCTTATAGGAGATTAATGTGATAAAGAAATTATTGGTAGCTAATCGTGGAGAGATAGCTGTTAGAATTATTAGAACTTGTAAAGAAATGGGAATAGAAACAGTAGCTATCTATTCTAAGGGAGATAAGGAATCTCTGCACGTTAACTTGGCTGACCAAGCTGTGTGTGTAGGGCCTAACTCATCGCTACATTCTTATCTAAATATGAATAATGTTATTCAAGCTGCTTGTAGTACTGGTTGTGATGCTATTCACCCAGGGTTTGGATTCTTAAGTGAAAATCCAACTTTTGCTAAGTTGGTAGAAGAATGTGGACTTATATTTGTCGGTCCAGATTATAATCTAATTTCTAAACTTGGAGATAAGGCAGAAGCTAAGAAACAAATGATTGAATTAGGAGTACCTGTTATTCCTGGTTCTAAAGATGTAATAGAAGATATTTCGGATGCTATTAAAAGAGCTGATGAAATAGGATATCCAATTATCATCAAAGCATGTTCTGGTGGTGGTGGAAAGGGAATGAGAATAGTTCATTCTCAAGATGCTTTGGCTGACAATATTGTTACAGCTCAATCAGAAGCCAACGCTAACTACGGAGATCCACGTGTATACATGGAGAAATTTATAGAATCACCAAAACATATAGAAGTTCAACTTCTAGGTGATACACATGGGAATGTCTTACATCTATTTGAAAGAGATTGCTCACTTCAAAGAAAAAATCAAAAAGTTTTAGAAGAGGCACCATGCTATAGAATTTCTGATGACTTAAGACAAAAGTTACTTGATGATGCAGTAAAAATCTGTAAAGAGCTAGGTTACTATTCAGCAGGAACTATTGAGTTCTTAGTTGATAAAAATGGAAATCACTACTTTATGGAGATGAACACACGTATTCAAGTAGAGCACCCAGTTACAGAAATGATTACTGGAGTTGATATTGTTAGAGAGCAAATTAGGGTAGCATCAGGTCTGAAACTAAGTGCTAAGCAAGAAGATATCTTTATTAATGGTTACTCAATTGAGTGTAGAATAACAGCTGAAGATATTAGAAATAACTTTGCACCATCTCCAGGGAAAATTAAATTTTTAAACTTACCAGCAGGAAATGGAGTAAGGATAGAAACAGCTGTATATAATGGTTACTCAATCCCACCTTACTATGATTCTATGATTATGAAAATAATAACTCATGCACCAACAAGGTTAGCTTGTATTAAGAAAATGAGAATAGCTTTAGAAGAATTAATTATAGAAGGAATTAACACAAATATAGAATTCCAATACTTAATGTTACACCACCCAGAAGTAGTTAAAGGAACTTACAACACTGGATTTATAGAAAAATTTGTCAAGGAGTTAGAAGAAAATGAGGCGTTTGTTTAATACAAGAAAAGACAAAATTTCTAAATTAAAAATTTATAGAAATAAAAATAGAGTTTTTGAACCTAAGGAAATACCTGATAACATTCTTCTAGCTTGTCCAGTTTGTAATGAAAAGGTTCATGTGGAAGATTGGCAAAGTAACTTGCAGGTTTGTCCTAAATGCGGATACCATAAGAGATTAGGGGCTAGAGAAAGATTAGCTCAATTAACGGATACAAATTACTTTAAAGAATTTGATGCAGAAGTAGAAAGTCCTAACACAGAGAATTTTTATCAATATGATGAAAAATTACAAGTTGCTAAGGAAAAGTCTGGTCTAACAGATGCCATCGTGTGTGGTATAGCTAAAGTTAATGGTATTAAAACTATAGTAGCTGTTATGGATTCTAACTTTATGATGGGATCTATGGGAATGGTAGTAGGAGAAAAACTTACTAGAGCTATAGAATATGCAACTGATAAAAAGTTACCATTACTAGTAGCGACAACATCAGGTGGAGCAAGGATGCAAGAGGGAATAATTTCTTTAATGCAGATGGCTAAAACATCAGCTGCTTTAAAAAGACATAGTGATAAAGGTTTATTATATATAACGTTACTAACAGATCCTACAACAGGCGGAGTTAGTGCAAGTTTTGCTATGCTTGGAGATATTATTTTAGCTGAGCCAAAAGCCCTTATTGGATTCGCTGGTAAGAGAGTTATAGAGAAAACAATAAACGAGAAATTACCAGAAGATTTTCAAACGAGTGAATTCCTTTTAGAAAAAGGATTTATTGATATGATAGTGGAAAGAAAAGATCTTAAGTCAACTATATATAAACTGTTGACTTTACACGGTGAAAAATAATGGAAGACAAAAAATACGAGGAATTACTAAAAATTCTACATGATAACAAGGATAAATTAAATGATCCTGCAGCGGTAGAAAGTCTTGAAAAAGAAATAATAAAAAAAATATCAACATTAGCTAACGGAAAACTAGCAGCCTGGGATAGAGTTAAGATAGCAAGGGATAAAGATAGACCTAAAGCAAAAGCATATATAGATGCTCTATTTACAGATTTTATGGAATTACATGGAGATAGAGCATTTGGAGATGATGCAGCAATTATTGGAGGTCTTGCTAAATTTCACGATATATCAGTTACAGTAATTGCTCAAGCTAAGGGGAACGATGTAGAAGAAAACATCAAGAGAAACTTTGGTATGGCTAGTCCTGAAGGATATAGAAAAGCTATTAGACTGGCTAAACAAGCAGAAAAGTTTTCAAGACCAATTATTACAATTGTTGATACATCAGGTGCTTACCCAGGTAAGGGAGCAGAAGAAAGAGGACAAGCAGAAGCGATTGCCAAATCTTTATTTGAATTTTCAAATCTAAATACTATAGTAATTTGTTTAGTAATTGGAGAAGGAGGTTCTGGTGGAGCCTTAGCTCTTTCAGTAGGTGATGCAATAATTATGCTAGAGAATGCTGTTTATTCAGTTTTATCACCAGAAGGATTCGCATCTATTCTATGGAAAGATGGATCAAGAGCTAAAGAAGCGAGTGAGCTTATGAAATTAACTGCTTATGATTTAAAAGAAAAAGGAATAGTTGATGAGATTATAACAGAACCATTTGGTGGAGCTCAGTATAATTTTGAACAAGTTATTAGCAAGATAGATGCAAGTTTATTAGCTAGATTAACAGAGTTAAAGAAAGTTAAGAAGAGTAATTTATTAAATGAAAGATATAAGAAATATAGAGAAATAGGAGTTTACTAATGAAGATATTAGCATCAGCAAAATCTTTACCATCTAAAGTTGTAACTAATGATGACTTATCAAAAATTGTAGATACAAGTCACGAGTGGATTGTTCAACGAACTGGTATAGAAGAAAGAAGAATATCTGAAAAAAATACATCAGATTTAGCTTATGAAGCCGCAAGTCTTGCTATAGAAAAAGCTGGTATTGATAAAAATTCTATTGATTTAATTATTTGTGCAACAGCTACTCCAGATAATAAGTTTCCATCAGTAGCTTGTTTAGTTCAAGAAAAATTAGGTCTTCCAGATTCAGTTACAGCCTTTGATTTAAATGCTGCTTGTACAGGATTTATCTATGGTCTAAAAGTTGCATCAGCAATGCTGAGTACTTATCACAAACGTGCGCTGGTAATTGGAGCAGAAGTCTTAAGTAAAATAATAGACTACAGTGATAGAAATACTTGTGTATTATTTGGTGATGGAGCTGGTGCAGTAGTTTTAGAAGCTGATGGAAAAAATACAGAATTTTTCACAAAGAGTTTAGGTCAAGAAGAGAATCTATACGCAAAAGCAAGTGATTTAAATTTAGAACTTGATAAAACAAGTGTAGAAGAAGGTTTCTTAAAAATGAATGGTTCAGAAGTCTTTAAGTTTGCTGTGGCCGCTATGGAAGAAGCTGTAAGAGGGGTCTTAGCTCAGAATGAACTTGACTTAGATAACGTCAAATTAATTATCCCGCATCAAGCTAATAAGAGAATTATTGATTTTGTTGCTAAAAAATTAAAACAAGACAAGGAAAAATTCTATATTAACTTAAATAAATATGGGAACACAAGTGCTGCTAGTATAGCAATTGCTTTAGATGAAGCACTAGAAGAGAAAAAATTAGTAAGTGGAGATAAGGTGCTACTAGTTGGGTTCGGAGCTGGACTAACTTGGGGTGCGACAATTTTAGAAATTTAGGAGTAAGAAATGATTAACAAATTATTAAATATTAAATATCCAATTTTTCAAGGAGCGATGGCTAATATTGCAACAGCAGAATTTGCAGCTGCTGTATCAAACGTAGGTGGACTTGGAACGATTGCGACAGGTGCTATGAATGCAGATCAAGTTAGAGAATCAATCAGAAAATGTAAAGAATTAACTGACAAGCCATTTGCTGTAAATGTTATGTTAATGAACCCACACTGTGATGCAATTGTGGATGTAATTATTGAAGAAGGTGCACCAGTAGTAACTACAGGAGCTGGTAACCCAGGACCTTATGTCCCAAGACTTCAAGAAAAAGGAATCAAGATTATCCCAGTTGTTCCATCAGTAGCTCTAGCAAAAAGAATGGAGAGACTAGGAGTAGATGCCTTAATCGCTGAAGGGACAGAAGCAGGTGGTCATGTTGGAGAAATCACAACAATGGCCTTAATCCCCCAAATTGTAGATGCAGTTTCTATTCCAGTAGTGGCTGCTGGTGGTATTGCAGATGGGCGTGGATTTAACGCAGCAATCGCTCTAGGTGCAGTGGGTGTTCAAATCGGAACAAGATTACTAGCATCTAAAGAATGTATCGTTCATCAAGAATACAAAAATGCTGTAATCAAGGCTAAAGACATTGATACAGTTGTAACAGGGCGTAAATTTAACGCTCCAGTACGTGCTTTAAGAAACAAGATGACAAAAGAGTACTTAGAATTAGAAAAAACAGTATCTAGTCGTGATGAGTTAGAGCACTTAACACTAGGTTCACTAAGAAGAGCAGTATTAGATGGGGATGTTAAGACTGGTTCAGTAATGCTTGGACAAATTGCAGGACTTGTAAAAGAAGAAAAAACATTAGCAGAGATTTTTGAAGAAATAATGACGCACTCAAAAGAAGAATTTGCTAAATTAAATGAGAAATTAGGATACTAAAAGAGGTAAGATATGACTATTGCATTTGTATTTGCAGGACAAGGAGTTCAAAAGGTAGGAATGGGAACGGACTTATTACCACAAGCTCCTTACAAAGAAATTTTTTCTAAATTAGATGACAATTTACAAAATATTATTATAGAAGGGCCTAAGGAAGACTTGGACAATACCTTGAACGCTCAACCAGCAATAGTTGCGACTTCATTAGGAATTGCTAATATTTTGAAATCAAAAGGAATAGAAGCAGACTATGTAGCAGGGTTAAGTCTTGGAGAGTACTCAGCCCTAGCATATTCAGGAGTATTATCTTTAGAGGACACGCTAGAAATTGTTAAGAAACGTGGGCAAATTATGGCAGATGCACTTCCGCAAGGAACAACTGGAATGTTAGCTGTAATGAATGCAGACTTAGAAAAAATTAATGAAGTTGTAGCTAGTCTAGATAATTTACAAATTGCTAACTACAACTCACCAAAACAAATTGTTCTTACAGGATCTTTAGAATCTATTGATAGAGCAGTAGAACTCTTTAAAGAACAAAAAATCAGAGCAATAAAACTAAATGTTTCTGGTGCTTTTCACTCTGACTATCTAGTAGGAGCAAGTGAAGAATTATATTCTGTGTTAAAGAATTATAACTTTAATGAGACTAACAAAAAAGTTGTCTACAATACTCTGGGGACTGAATCTGATGAAGAAGTAGCCAGTCTACTAAAAAATCAAATCAAATCTAGTGTAAGATTTATGCAATCAGTAGAATATATGATTGAAAATGGAGTAGATACTTTTGTAGAAATAGGACCAGGTAAGGTATTAAGTGGACTTATTAAACAAATAAATTCTAATGTGAAAATTTATAATATTGAAAGTGAAAAATCAATAGATGATTTAGTGGAGGAATTAAATGTCTAAGGTAGCAGTAGTAACAGGAGCAAGTGGTGGAATAGGAAGAGCAGTAGCTATCAAACTTGCTAAAGATGGATTTGACTTAGTTTTGAACTACAATGGTTCTTACGAAAGAGCATTAGCAACAAAAGAAGAGTGTGAAGAATTTGGTGTTAAAGCTGATGTCTATAAGTTCAACGTAGCAGACTATAAAGAAACAGAAGAAGCCTTTAACAAAATTGTAGAAGACTTTGGAAGAATCGATGTATTAGTAAACAACTCTGGAATAACAAGAGATGGTCTACTACTTAGAATGAAAGAAGAAGACTTTGATGATGTAATTGATATAAACCTAAAAGGTGCCTTTAACTGTGTTAAGCACGTGTCAAAAATTATGCTTAAACAAAAATCAGGAAACATTATCAATATGACGTCAGTTGTTGGTGTATCTGGAAATGCTGGACAGGTAAATTATTCAGCATCTAAAGCTGGTATGATTGGTATGACAAAATCAGTGGCCAAAGAATTAGTAACAAGAAACATCAGATGTAATGCAGTAGCACCTGGATTTATAGAAACAGAAATGACAGAGCAAATGACAGACAAGGCTAAAGAAGCAGTCTACTCACAAATCCCAATGAGAAAATTAGGAAGCGTAGAAGATGTAGCCAATCTTGTATCATTTTTAGCAAGTGATGCTTCAAGTTACATCACAGGACAAGTAATAAACGTAGATGGCGGAATGCTAATATAGGAGAAATTATGACAAGAAGAGTAGTTATAAGTGGAATGGGTGTAGTATCACCAGTAGGAAACAATCTAGAAGAATTTTGGTCAGGAATCAAAGCAGGAAAATGTGGTATCGATGAGATAACATTATTTGATACAACAGACCACAAGGTAAAACTAGCAGCTGAAGTAAAAGACCTAAATATGGAAGAATACTTCACAAAGAGAGAATTAAAATTCAACGATAGATTTACACAATTTGCTAGAATTGCTGCTAAGCAAGCATACAATGATGCAAATGCCGATGAATTAGATAAAGAAAACACAGGAGTAATCTTATCAAGTGGTATTGGTGGATTTGAAACAACGACTACTATGCAAGATACTCTAAAAGAAAGAGGACCATCAAGAGTATCGCCATACTTTATCCCAATGACTCTTATCAATTTAGCTGCAGGAACAGTAGCTATTGATACTGGAGCTAAGGGCCAATGTTCAAGTGTTGTAACAGCTTGTGCAGCATCAGCTGATGCTATTGGAGAAGCTTTTTGGAAAATTCGCTACGGTCAACTAGATGCAGCTTTCGCAGGTGGAGCAGAAGCATCAATAGTGCCACTAGCAATCGCAGGATTTGCTAATATGCGTGCTCTTAACGAAACAACTGACAAAAACCGTGCATCAATTCCTTTTGATAAAGAAAGAGCAGGATTTGTTATGGGAGAAGGAGCAGCTGTTTTAGTATTAGAAGAATTAGAACACGCTAAAAAACGTGGGGCAAAAATCTATGCAGAGATAGTTGGATACGGAGCTACTTGTGATGCAAACCACATTACGTCACCATCATCAGACGGGTCAGGAGCAGGTGGAGCTATGCTAAAAGCTATTAAAGATGCTGGAATTAATGCAGAAGATATAGAATATATCAATGCTCACGGAACATCTACTCCATTAAATGATAAATCAGAAACATTAGCATTAAAATATGCATTTAAAGATCACGCACCAAACTTACACATTTCATCTACAAAATCAAATACTGGGCACTTACTAGGGGCATCTGGAGCTATTGAAGCAATCATTACGTCTCTAGCTTTAAAAGAATCATTCTTACCAGCTACCATTAACCATATGGTTGATGATGAAGAGTGTGATTTAAATGTAATCAAAAATACACCAGTAGAAAAAGATATTAAATATGCAATGAGTAATTCACTAGGATTTGGTGGTCACAATACAAGTTTAATATTTAAAAAGTGGGAGGAATAAAAAATGATTTATAACTCTAATCAGATACAAGAAATTATTCCACACAGATATCCATTTCTATTAGTAGATAGAATTGATTATATAAATGAAGAGGGAACAAACATAATAGGAACAAAAGCTGTTACAGCAAACGAAATGCAATTTTTAGGACACTTTCCGGAAAAACACGTTTTTCCAGGAGTTCTAATCGTAGAAGCATTAGCTCAAACAGGGTGTGTCTTACTATTATCAAAAGAAGAATATAAAAATAAAATTGCTTATTTTGCTGGTATAAACAAGATGAGATTCAGACGTCAGGTAATACCAGGAGATGTAATGAAATTAGAAGTAACATTTACTTCATCTAAGAGAAACATATTTATCGCAGAAGTAAAAGCTACAGTTGATGGACAAGTAGCTTGTTCTGGAGAAATAATGTGTGCAATAGGATAAGACGAGAGTGGGCAAATTTTTAAAAAAATTTACCCACTTTTTTTCTAAGATTTGGAAAGTCGAATAAATTATAATATAATTATATAAGTATTTATTTAGGAGAGTAAACGATGGTCATATCTAAGGAACAATTACAAAATAATCTTAATGCAAAATATACATTTGAATTAGTAGAAAGTTTAGACTCTACTATGGACTATATAAAGAAATATGCCGATGAGAAGAAATACAATCATATTGTAATTTCAAGAGAACAAGTTGCAGGTCGTGGAAGAAACGGAAAAGAATTCCTTTCTCAAAAAGATACAGGTCTGTATATGTCAGTACTAATCAAACCTAATTTTTCTTATGAAGAATTACTGAAGGTTAGTATACTAACATCAACAGCAGTTTATTCAGCAGTAAAAGAACTATATGGTATTGATTTAGAATTAAAATGGGTGAATGATTTAATTCTGGGTGATAAAAAAGTTGGTGGAATCCTGTGTGAAAGCTCAATAACAACTAATAATGAATTAGAGTATGTGATCATAGGTCTAGGACTAAATACCAAGAAACAAGAATTCACACCAGATTTAGTTGATATAGCATCATCAATTGAAAACTTAAGAGATGTAGAGATAGAAGAAGGTCTATTAGCGGCAAAAATTATTGATTATTTAGATAAGTACTTAGAAGATGATTCGAAGTATCTAGAATTATACAAAAAAGTATCTAATATAATAGGTAAAGAAATAGATGTACATATCAATAACGAAAGTTTTTCAGCAGTAGCAATACTAATAAATAAATATGGACATTTATTAGTAGATAAGTCTGGAGAAATGATTCCACTAACAAGTGGGGAAGTAAGTATAAGAAAAAAGTAGAGGAGTGAGTATTATCAGTAAGGAAAGAACAGCAGAAATTGCTAATGAATTAGTAAGAGATTTATTTAAATATATTTTATATATACAAGAAAAACAATTGCAACACGGGGGATCAACCTTGAGTGTTACAGAGGTACACTTATTAGAAGCTGTAGTAAATTCTGGAGAAAACAACACAGTAACTAATATTGCTAAAACAATGTTAATAACTAAATCTACCTTCTCTATCAATGCAAGTAAGTTAATCAAAAAAGGATATTTAACAAAATCTAGAGATGAACAAGATGGAAGAATCGTAAGAGTAGAGATTACAGAAAAAGCAAAAGAGACATTAGCTTTACATGATAAATATCACAATATTTTAGGTGATAAACTTCTTGAAAAAATAACAGAAGAAGAAAGTATAGTTCTTAATAAAAGTTTAGGGAATGTTTTAGAACATCTAA
The DNA here is from genome assembly GCA_030529855.1 of Gemella sp. Taxonomy (GTDB): domain Bacteria; phylum Bacillota; class Bacilli; order Staphylococcales; family Gemellaceae; genus Gemelliphila. The sequence goes on along the minus strand of JAUMWC010000001.1, from coordinate 153,017 downwards.
AAGAAGAGTATAAAAAAATTCTAGAAAGAGATAATATATAAAACTTGTAAATTACAAGTATATACATTATAATTTTACAAGTTAAATACATAATTATATTATAAATTTAGGAGATACAAATGGAAAAAATTATCGTAATAGGTGCTGGATTAGCTGGTTCTGAAGCGGCTTGGCAAATCGCAGAGCGCGGAGTAAAAGTAGAATTATATGAAATGCGTCCTAAGAAAATGACACCAGCTCACAAAACAGAAAAATTTGCAGAGTTAGTATGTTCAAACTCATTAAGAGGAAACGATGTTACTAATGGTGTAGGATTATTAAAAGAAGAAATGAGAAGATTAAACTCTTTAATTATTTCTTGTGCAGATGCTACTCAAGTACCAGCTGGTGGAGCACTAGCAGTAGATAGAGAGTCTTTCTCAGCTTTAATAACAGAAAAAATTAAGAATCACCCTAACATTACAGTTATCGAAGAAGAATTAAAAGAAATTCCTAAAGGAGATAACCCAGTAATCGTAGCGACAGGACCATTAACATCTGATTCATTATCAGAAGATATTAAGAAATATACTAAGCAAACAGGTCTATACTTCTACGATGCAGCAGCTCCAATTTTAGAAAAAGATTCATTAAATATGGATAAAGTATATCTAAAATCACGTTACGATAAAGGTGAAGCAGCTTACCTGAACTGTCCAATGACAAAAGAAGAATTCGAAGCATTCTACAACGAATTAATCAATGCAGAAGTTGCACCACTTAAAGAATTTGAAAAAGAAATTTATTTCGAAGGATGTATGCCTTTTGAAGAAATGGCTAGACGTGGAGAAAAAACTCTGCTATTCGGACCTATGAAGCCTGTAGGGTTAGAAGATCCAAAAACAGGGAAACGTCCTTATGCAGTAGTTCAATTACGTCAAGATAATGCAGAAGGAACTCTATACAATATAGTAGGATTCCAAACACATCTTAAATGGGGAGAGCAAAAGAGAATTATCTCTATGATTCCAGGTCTTGAAAATGCTAATATCGTAAGATATGGAGTAATGCACAGAAATACATACCTAAACTCACCAACACTATTAAGAAGAACTTACCAATTAATAGAAGAAGATAACATCTACTTTGCTGGGCAAATGACAGGGGTAGAAGGATATGTAGAATCTGCTGCCTCAGGAATTGTTGCAGCATTAAACGCAATCAACAACCAATCAGGAAAAGAGATTGTATTCCCAACAGAAACTATGATAGGAGCTATGGCTAATTATATCGTAGATTCAACAAGCAAAAACTTCCAACCAATCAACGCGAACTTTGGTATTATCAAGCCTCTTGATGTAAGAATCAAGGATAAAAAAGAGAAATATACTAAATATGCAGAACGTTCTTTAGAAGTTTTAGCAGAATTTTCTAAAAATTCTCTATAATGTTATATAAAATTATTTACAATTTATCTGAAAAATTGTATAATAATTATGATTAAAACATTATGGAGGAATTTATGGCAAGTTTATTACAAAGAACAAGAAAAATAAGCGCCATATTGCAAGAAGGACGTCACGATAAAGTTGATTTCGAAGCAATGGCTATGAGATTAAGTCCAATACTAGACTCTGTTGTGTATATTATTGATAATGATGGAAGAATTTTAGGTTACGATTCAAGTATAGATTATTCAAACCAACGTTTAGATGATATGATAAAAACAGGATATGTAACTAAGGATTATTTACAAGCAGCTTTAAAAGTATATTCAACAAAAACAGATATTCCCTTTAGACACGAGCTTTCTATCTTCCCAATTGAAGAAGAAGAAAGATTTGATGGAAAAACATTCACTGTAGTATTACCTATTAGAGGTGCTGGGGAACGTCTTGGAACACTAGTAATAGGTAAATTAAACAAAAACTTTGAAGAAGAAGACCTAGTATTAGCAGAGTACTCTTCTACAGTAGTAGGTATAGAAATACTTCACGAAAAACAAGACAAAGAGAAGAATGTGGCGAGAGATAAAGACTTAGTTGTAATGTCAATGAATTCTTTATCTACATCAGAAAAAGAAGCAGTAGACCACATCTTTAAAGAATTAGATGGAACAGAAGGTTTACTTATTGCATCTAAGATAGCTGATAGAGTAGGTATTACAAGATCTGTAATTGTAAATGCCCTTAGAAAACTTGAGTCAGCAGGTATTATAGAATCAAAATCTCTAGGAATGAAAGGTACTTATATTAAAGTATTAAAAGAATACTTCCTAGAATACATATTTTCAAAAGAAGAATTATAAAAACGATGATTAAGACGGTATATAATTAAATCTTACAGGAAACAATTCCTAGACTGAGAGAATTGAAGAAGAGATTATATATTTTCAGCTTATGAGTAGTCCTATAAGCTAAGAGTGAGTAGGATCGTGTGGTTACGTTAAAGACCGTTTGAGGAGGGTAGTAAGATACTCTTAAAAATGGGTGGTACCACGATAATTCGTCCCTGGATTTATTCCAGGGACTTTTTTATTTATATTAAGGAGATAACAATGAATTTAGAACATATTAAAGAAGAATATCTAAAATTAGTAGAAACAGTAACTGACGAAAAGTCACTTTATGATTTAAAAGTTAAATTTTTAGGGAAAAAAGGAAGTCTTACAGAGGTAATGAAAGGAGCGAAAGACCTTTCTCCAGAAGAAAGACCTGCTTTTGGTAAAGCTGTAAATGAAGTTAAGACATTTATTAATGATCACATTGAAGCAGCTAAAGAAGAATTAGTAAGAAAAGCAGTAGAAGCAAAATTAGCAAGTGAAGATATTGATGTGACACTTCCAGCAAAAGAAATTAAACTAGGTGGAATGAACCCACTAAACAAAGTAGTAGAAGAAATTGAAGAATTATTCATATCTATGGGATATTCAGTGGCTGAAGGTCCTGAAGTTGAAACTGATAAATTTAACTTTGAAATGTTAAACTTACCAAAAGATCACCCAGCAAGAGATATGCAAGACTCATTCTACATTACTAATGAATTATTAATGAGAACACAAACTTCTCCAGTACAAGCTAGAGAAATGTTAAAAGCAAATGGTCAAGGTCCAGTAAAAATCATCTGTCCAGGTAAAGTATTCAGACGTGATAACGATGATGCAACTCACTCTCACCAATTCACTCAAATTGAAGGATTAGTAGTAGATAAAGATATCAAGTTCTCAGATTTAAAAGGAACATTAGAGTACCTAATCAAATCATTATTTGGAGAAGATAGACAAATAAGATTACGTCCATCATTCTTCCCGTTCACTGAACCATCAGTAGAGGTAGATATCTCTTGGGGACAAGATGCAGAAGGAAATACAAAATGGCTAGAGATTTTAGGAGCTGGTATGGTACACCCTAGAGTATTAGAAATGGCAGGATTTGATCCAGAAGAATACTCAGGATTTGCCTTTGGTATGGGACCTGAGCGTATAGCTATGCTTAAATATGGAATAAGTGATATTAGATCATTCTACACAAATGATGTAAGATTTTTACAACAATTTGCAAGTGATAGAAACGAGTAATTAGGAGGGGAATATGTTACTTAGTTATAATTGGTTAAAAGAATTAGTAAATATTGAAGATTCAGCTGAAGTACTAGCTGATAAGATAACGCGTGGTGGATTAGAAGTAGAAGAAGTAATCAAATTAGATTCAGAATTATCTGGTTTAGTAGTAGGTTATGTAGAATCAAAAGAAAAACACCCAGATGCAGAAAAATTAAATGTATGCCAGGTAAATGTAGGAGAAGAAACGCTACAAATCGTTTGTGGTGCAGCTAATGTAGATGCAGGACAACACGTAATTGTTGCAAAACCAGGAGCAAAATTACCAGGAATTAAAATCAAGAAAGCTAAACTAAGAGGAGTAGAATCAAACGGAATGATCTGTTCTCTTAAAGAATTAGGTTTCGAATCATCTGTAGTTCCTAAGAAAACACAAGACGGAATCTTTGTATTCGAAGAAGAAGTTAAGCCAGGGCAAGATGTTATAGAATTATTAGGACTTAACGATTCTGTGATTGATATAGCTATCACTCCAAACAGAGCTGATGCCTTATCAATGAGAGGATTAGTTTACGAAACATCAGCTTTATACAACAAAGAAGTAAACTTTGATAAAAAAGCAGAAGATAAAGCATATCCAGCTACTGACTTAACAGTAAAAGTGGAAAGTGAAAACTGCCTAAACTATATCGGACAAGTTGTTAAAAATGTAGAAGTTAAAGAATCTCCACTATGGTTACAAACTAAACTTATGAAGGCTGGAATTAGACCAATCAGCAACATAGTTGACGTTACAAACTATGTATTATTAGAGTACGGTCAACCAATGCACGCTTTCGATAAGGACTTACTAGGATCAGATATTTTAGTACGCCAAGCAAAAGCAGGAGAAAAAATCACAACTCTTGATGACACAGAAAGAGAATTAACAGAAAATAACCTAGTTATTACTGATGGAACTAAACCAGTTGCCCTTGCAGGAGTAATGGGTGGTAAAGATACAGAAGTATCAGACTCTACTAAGACAATCGTATTAGAATCAGCTTACTTTGCACCAGTATCAGTAAGAAAAACATCATCTTACCACGGATTAAGAAGTGATTCATCAGCTCGTTTCGAAAAAGGAATTGATGCTAATATGCAAACAGCGGCTTTAGCAAGAGCAGTAGAATTAATCTTAGAGTTATGCCCACAAGCTGAAGTAGAAGCACCAGTTGCAGTCTTAAAAGAAGCACCTGAAAAAGAAATCTCAGTAACAGCAACGTACTTAAACAACTACATAGGAATTAACCTAACAAGTACACAAGTAGCTGATTTATTAAGATCATTATCATTTGAAGTAGAATTAAATGGAGATGACCTAAAAGTACTAGTACCTAGCCGTCGTCCAGATATCACAATCAAACAAGACCTAGCTGAAGAAGTAGCTAGACTATACGGATATGATAATATTGAAGCTACATTACCATCATTCTCTAAAGCAGTAAAAGGTGGTCTATCATACAAACAAAGATTAGTAAGAGACTTAAGAAGAACTTACTTATCAGTAGGATTTAACGATACAATCAACTACTCACTAGTATCAGAAGAAGAAGCAGGACAATTCGTATTAGCAGAAAATCCAAAAGTAAAACTTCTAATGCCGATGACTGAAACTCACTCAACGCTAAGACAATCACAAATTCCAGGATTATTAAATGCTCTAGCTTATAACAAGGCAAGACGTCAAGATAACCTGAAATTAGTAGAAATCGGAAAAGTATTCTTCGGTTCAGGAGATGACAATATCCAACCTAGAGAAGAGTTATACTTAACAGGAGTCTTATCAGGTAAAGATGTGTTAAGTAAGTGGCAAAAAGAAGAAATTAAATTTGATTTCTTCACAGCAAAAGCATACTTAGAATTAGTATTTGAAAAACTAGGATTAAGTAGTGAAATTTCTTATGAAAAAGCTGCTCTAGACTTAATGCACCCTGGAAGAACAGCAAAAGTTCTTTACAAAGGTGAAGTAATTGGACTAATCGGAGAAATCCACCCAGAACACGCAAGAAACTTAGACTTAGCAGAAGTATATGTATTCGAAATTAACTTAGACAAAGTATTAACAAACGATAAAGTTAAACCACAATACGAAGAAATTTCTAAATACCCAACAGTAACAAGAGATATCGCTATGTTAATGGATAAGAAAGATGCTTACACTAATGTTGAAGCTGTAATCTTAGGATTAAATAATAGATTAATCAAATCAGTATCAGTATTCGATGTTTACGAAGGAATTGGACTTCCAGAAGGTAAGAAATCAGTGGCTATAAGTGTTGCCTACAATGATAGAGACAAAACACTAACAGAAGAGGAAATTAACGCAGTGCATAGTAAAGTTGTAAAAGCTTTAGAAAATTATGGAGTAACAATTAGGTAATAGAATATGGAAATTTTATTAATTGCTTTAGTATCTTATTTAATAGGTTCAGTACCTTGGGCTTTAATAATAGGGAAGGTGTTTTTTGGTAAAGATATCAGAACAATGGGTTCTGGTAATTTAGGAACAACCAATACAATTAGAAATTTAGGAAAGAAAGCAGGTTTCGTTGTTTTCTTCCTAGATATTTCAAAATCAATTATTAGTATGTTTATCGCAAACCACTACCTTGGAGATATAAATTATCTTTCATTATTTGGAGCTATGGCGATGATAGGGCATATTTTCCCTATTTTTGCAGGATTCAAAGGTGGTAAGGCAGTAGCTACAGCATCTGGAATATTTATGTATTTATATCCAGGACTGGCCGTAGCCTTGATGATAATCTTCTTTATCAATTTATTCTTAACAGGATATGTTTCATTAGGTTCAATCATAATTGCTACAATAGGAGCAATAGGAGTAGGTATCATTGGACAAGGAATAGATAAATATATTATGATTATTATGTGTTTATTAGTTATCTATATGCACAAATCAAATATTGTACGTCTGAAAAACGGAACAGAAAACAGGTCTAAGTTAAAAATTAATTTTAAAAAATAGGGGTTTATGAAAATGGGAACAATAATTGATGGAAAAAAACTAGCAGCGGAAGTAAGAGAGAGAATAAAAAGTGATGCTCTTGAATTAAGAGACCAAAAAATTATTCCAACATTAGCAGTAGTTATAGTAGGAAATAATAAGGCATCTTTATCTTATGTAAATTCTAAACACAAGGCTTGTCTAGAGAATGAGATTAACTCTATTAAGGTAGAGTTAGCTGAAGATATTAGTCAGGAAGAATTAGAAAAAAGCATAGAGGAACTAAACCAAGATAATAACGTTCATGGGATTTTAGTTCAACTACCACTGCCAAAACATATAGATTCTGATAGAATATTAGAAAAAATAAATGTTGAAAAAGATGTAGATGGCTTCCACCCAGTAAATGTTGGTAGGTTGTCTGTAGGAAATGCTGATTTAATTCCTTGTACACCTCTAGGGGTTATGGATCTAATTAAATCAACTGGCCAAGAAATTAGTGGTAAAAAAGCTCTAGTTATAGGACGTTCAAACATAGTAGGGAAACCAGTAGCTAATCTTTTACTAGCAGAAAATGCTACAGTAACAATTGCCCACTCAAGAACAGCGGACTTACATAAAGAAGTAAGAGAAGCTGATATAATTGTATCTTGTGCAGGAGTAGCTCATCTATTGGATGAAACTTATGACTTCAAAGAAACAGCCCTAGTTATAGATGTAGGAAATAACTACAAGGATGATAAGTTAGTAGGAGATGTTGATTTTGACGCAGTTAAAGAAAAAGTAGGATACATCTCACCGGTACCGGGAGGAGTAGGACCTATGACTATTACTGAATTAATGCATAATACAATAGTAGCGTGTAAAAAACAAAATAATTTATAAAATAAAAGAGTTTGCTTATTTTGAGCAAACTCTTTTTATTCAAATAACCAAGTTTTTGTAATAAAAAAATATGATAAGTCAAAAATAAATGCAAGAACCATTATTATAATAGCTGTAGTAACTGTTGTATAAATCTTTGATTTATGTTTTTTATAAAATACATTGAATTTATTTACAAAAAGTTTTTCTTTTCCAAGTATTAAACTTAGAAGTAAAAGGGCTAGAGGTATTTGACTAAGAACAGACCATAGAAGATTATATATAAAAGCTAATGCTAGATTATTAGTGTGACCTGCAATTGAAATAACGGCAAGTAAACTAGGGTCAGTAGGAGCAGTAAAAATCATAAGAAGGGCTGCTATAAGAAGCCCTTTACTAGAGCTTTTTTTCTCATCGTCAATATTTTTATTAAATATACGTTTTAATGCCCAAATACTAAGAATAACTATAATTGTCACATCTAATGCAATCCAAATAGTATTAGGGATACTATTGAAAAAATTAGCTAATTCTTCCAAATATCGACTCAGTGCGAAAGAAAATAGTGTAGCTAATCCGGCAGTTCCTAGAAATACAGAAGATCCGTAAATATAAGCACTTCGTTTAGAAATACCAATAGTTAGAGCTGTAACTAAAAACATCATGCCTAAGGGGTCTATTCCTGCAATACTAAGACCGAATACAGCAAGTAAATTATTCATAACTATCTCCTGAAAAAATAAATATAGTGGATTATACACAAAATAATTATTAAAGTCAATTAATTGAAAAGAAATGTGAAAAATCTGAAAATTCTTGTAAATTATTGACAAAAAAAATAGAAAGTGTTATCATAAAAGAGTAAATTAATATAAGCCTATATCTAAATAAGTACTTTTTAAGAACATTTACAGAGAGTGTATGTAGCTGGAATTACACAATGGAAAACTAAGGAAAATGGTTTAGATGGCATAAAAAAGTGAGTTAATTATACAAACTTTTTTCGTTTTGTGTTACGTTATAAACACACATTATCGATACTCGAAGGAGTCTCTGTAATGACTAAGTTTCGCATTGTGAAAAAAGTAAGGTGGTACCGTGAATTTAATTCGCCCTTACTCTCCTCGGGAGAGTAGGGGCTTTTTTATATATTAAGAAAGAGGATAGAAAATTATGAGTAAATTAAAAATCAATACACTATTAGCACAAGCAGGAATAAATGCAGATAAAGCGACAGGAGCATTAGTATCTCCAATCCACTTATCTACAACTTACCAACACCCAGAATTTGGACAATCAACAGGATTTGACTATACACGAACTAAGAACCCAACAAGAACAAATCTTGAACAAACACTGGCAGCTATAGAAAATGGAAAATATGCCTTAGTAACAAGTTCAGGTATGGCAGCTATAGTACTATTATTCAACTCATTCAAAGTTGGTTCTAAGGTAGTTGCAGTAAGAGACCTTTACGGAGGATCTTTCCGTTGGTTTAATGAGCAAGTAGAAAAAGGTCTACTAGACTTTACTTATGCAAATACAGAAGATGAAATGGTAGAAGCTATTACAGAAGAAACTGATTATGTATTTATTGAAACACCAACAAACCCACTAATGATAGAATTTGATATTGAGAGAATTTCTAAAGTTGCTCACGAAAAAGGAGCTAAGGTAATCGTAGATAACACATTCTACTCTCCAATTTACCAAAAACCTTTAGATTTAGGGGCAGATATAGTTCTGCACTCTGCAACTAAATACTTATCAGGTCATAATGATGTACTAGCTGGTGTAATTATAACTAATGATCAAGCTGTTTATGACAAGTTATTCTACGACCAAAACACAAGTGGTCCAACACTTTCTCCATTTGATACATACCTATTTATGAGAGGTTTAAAAACACTTGCTATCCGTATGGAAAGAGCTACAGAAAATGCTAGGAAATTAGTAGAATACTTAAAAACATCTAGCGGAGTAAAGGAAGTATTATACACAGGAAAAGGTGGAATGATTTCTATCAAGGTTGCTGACCAGTCAAGAATTCCATACATCTTCAACAACTTAAAAGTATTTACTTTTGCAGAAAGTTTAGGAGGAGTTGAATCACTAATCACATATCCAGCAACTCAAACTCACGCTGATATACCAGCAGAAATCAGACACTCATACGGATTAACAGATGACTTATTAAGATTATCAATCGGTATCGAAGATGTAGAGGACTTAATTGAAGATTTAAGAAATGTATTAGAGGGATAATTATGACTAAGTACGATTTTACAACATTACCAAATAGATTAAATCAAGATTCAGTAAAATGGAAATCTAACGGAGAAAATCCAGATTTATTACAACTTTGGATTGCGGATATGGATTTTCTTCCGCAACCAGATATTAAAAATGCGATTGTAGAATATGCCAATAGTCACGTGTTTGGATACTCATATCCAAGTGATGACCTATTCCAATCAATTATTAACTGGGAAAAATCAGTACACGATTATGAAGTTGAAAAAGAACATATTACTCTTATAGAGGGAGTAGTGCCAGCTATTTCAATCGCAATCCAAGCATACACTAAGGAAAATGATGCTGTAATAATCAATACTCCAGCATATCCACCATTTGCTAGAACTATCAAATTGAATAATAGAAAACTAGTTGAAAATTCACTTGTAAAAAAAGAAAACAAGTTTGAAATTGATTTTGAAAAATTAGAAGAACAAATTAGAGATAATGAAGTAAAACTTTATATCTTATGTAGTCCACATAATCCAACAGGAAGAGTGTGGACAAGGGAAGAACTAGAAAAAATAGTAGCCCTATGTAAAAAATATAATGTACTATTAGTATCAGATGAGATACATCAAGATTTAACAATCTTTGGTAACAAACACCTAACTTTTAATTTAGTAGATCCAAGCTTTAATGATAGAACTATTGTCCTAGCATCAGCTACAAAAACATTCAATATTGCAGGAACAAAAAACTCATTTGTAATAATAGAAAACAAGGAACTGAGAGAAGCTTTCAAAAAAGTACAATTAGCAAATAACCACCATGAAATACCACAAATTGGACTAGTAGCAACTAAAGCAGCTTTAGAACATGGTAAAGAATGGCTAGATGAATTAAGAGTAGTAATAGAAGAAAATACTAACTACGTAATTGACTATCTAGAAAAGAATACAGATATTGTAGTGAATAGAAATGAAGCTACATATTTACTATGGTTAGACTTTTCGAAATATGACTTAAGCCACTCAGAAATTCAAAAGAAAATTTTAGAAGAAGCCAAGCTTGTACTTAATGATGGATTATTCTTTGGAAGAGATGGAAAGAAATATGCTAGATTAAATGTAGCAACACCACTAGAAGTAGTAAAAGAAGCTTGTGATAGACTAGCTAAAGCTTTTGCGAAATAAAAGAGCTTAAATTATCTGAAAATAAGAAACAATTGTTGACGAATTTAATATCAAATGTTATAATCTTATTATAGATTAAAATATATACAGATGTTAGATGAGTAAGCAGGAGAAGATTTTCAGAGAGTGTAGGGTGCTGTGACTACATAATAATAACTTGCCCAAGATGGTCTAATTTATATCAATAGAGTAAGCAAGAGTGAACTTTATTCGTTGTGCCACGTTATAGGCAAAGCTATGTCAGTAGCAAAGTTATAAATTAAGGTGGTACCGCGTATAATAAACGCCCTTATTAGTCTTTGACTAGTAGGGGTGTTTTTTGTTTAAAATTAAAGGAGGAAATAGAATGTCAATTATAGAATTAAAAAATGCAACAAAAGTTTATAATAACAAAGTTCAGGCACTTAAGGGTGTAGACTTAAAAGTAGAAGAAGGAGATATCTTCGGAATTATTGGATACTCTGGAGCTGGGAAATCTACATTAATCAGATTATTAAATGGGTTAGAGACAGCAACAGAGGGAGAAGTTCTTGTATTAGGAGATGACTTCGGAAAAATCACTAATGAGCAAAGACGTATCAAACGTCAAAATATAGGAATGATTTTCCAACACTTCAACCTATTATGGTCAAGAACAGTTGCAGAAAACATTGCCTTTCCACTAGAAATCTTAGGAGTACCTAAAGAAGAAAGAAAAGCACGTGTTGATGAGTTAGTAAAACTAGTAGGACTAGAAGATAGAAAAGATAACTATCCATCACAATTATCAGGTGGTCAAAAACAACGTGTTGGTATTGCTCGTGCCCTAGCAGGAAATCCAAAAATTTTACTATGTGATGAAGCTACATCAGCCCTTGACCCAGAAACAACAGCAGATGTTTTAGAGCTTATTAGTGAAATCCACAAAAAGACAAACATCACAGTAGTATTAATCACTCACGAAATGAACGTAGTAAAAACAATTTGTACAAAAGTTGCTGTTATCGACGATGGTAAGATTGCAGAAGAAGGGCTAGTATCAGACGTATTCTACAACCCTAAACAAGAAATCACAAAACGTTTCTTAAAACAAACAGAATTCTCTTCAGAAAAATCAGCTGCTCAAAGTATTGCTAACTGGAAAGAAACATTTGTTAATGGACAAATTGTAAAACTAAGCTTTGATGATAAACACTTCAACGAACCACTAGTGTCTAAATTATCAAAAGACTATGGTGTTACTGTAAACATTATTCAAGGTAAAATTGATAAGACTGCAACAGGAAACATCGGTACGCTTTATGTTCAATTAGTAGGGGAAGACGCTAATATAGAAAAAGCAATTGTTAAGTTAAATGAAGAAAAAGTTTCTGTGGAGGTACTATAAGAATGGATTTTTCAAGAGTAAAATGGGAAAAAATAACAACTAATACATTAGAAACCCTATCAATGACAATTCAGTCATTAATAGTAGTATTCATTCTAGGATTAATTTTAGGACTATTATTATATTTGACATCATCAAGTCAAAAACCAGTAGCTAAAATATTCTACAATGTAGTAACAGCATTTGTAAATATCTTTAGAGCTATACCTTTCATCATCTTAATCATACTATTAATTCCATTTACAAAATTATTAGTAGGAACGATGTTAGGAGCACAAGCAGCAATACCAGCCCTTATTGTATCAGCAGCACCATTCTACGCAAGACTTGTAGAAATTGCCCTTAGAGAAGTAGACAAGGGAGTAATAGAAGCAGCTAAAGCAATGGGAGCTAAAAATATTACAATTATCACTAAGGTACTAATTCCAGAATCATTACCAGCCTTAATTTCAGGATTAACAGTAACAGCTATCGCTTTAGTTGGATCTACAGCAATGGCTGGGGTAATCGGAGCTGGTGGATTAGGAAACTTAGCCTACCTAGATGGATTCCAAAGATCTAACAATGCAGTTACATTCGTAGCGACAGTAATAATTCTTATAATAGTATTCGCTGTTCAATACTTAGGTGACTATGTAGTTAAGAGAGTAGACAAGAGATAATAAAAAAAGACTGTTGATTTTCAACAGTCTTTTTCTATACATACAGTTTCTATCACTATATTTATGAAAAATGTTGAAAAAAATTTAAAGTATACTTTTATTTTAAATATAAATGTGTTATAATCTTGTAATATTATTTTTTGGAGGAATAGCTGGTGAAAGCTACTTATGAAAACATAACAAATCTTGAATTCCAAGACTTGTTAGATAATGAAGATATTGTATTAATAGATGTAAGATCACACGATATGTATAAAAAAGGTCACATAGAGGAAGCAATAAATATTCCTTTTGAAGATCTAGATACTTACAAAGGTGATAAAGAAATAGTTCATTATGTTATTTGCCAGAAGGGAATTAAAAGTAAAGAAGCTGCTGAACTACTAGTTGCTCAAGGTTACAGAGTTGTAAATGTAGCAGAAGGTATGTGTATGTGGCAAGGTCAAAGTATAGAAGATTAGTCTAGCGTAAGCTAGGCTTTTTTATTTGTTTTTATATATAGAAGGAAATGTGTTATAATAATTCTTATATTGAATATTAGGAGTAAATAAAAATGAGTAAAAAAGTAATTTTAACAGGGGACAGACCTACGGGGAAATTACATCTTGGACATTATGTAGGATCGTTAGAAAATAGGTTGAAACTTCAAGCAGAAGATAATACAGAAATGTTCATTATGATAGCTGACCAACAAGCCCTAACTGATAATGCCGATAACCCACAAAAAATTATTGAGTCAGTAACAGAAGTTGCCCTAGATTATTTAGCGATTGGTATTGATCCAGAGAAGACTACAATCTTCTTACAATCACAAATACCACAATTACCAGAACTGATGATGTACTATATGAACTTAGTTTCGGTATCTAGATTGCAACGTAACCCAACAGTAAAACAAGAACTAAAAAGTAAAAACTTTGGAGAATCAGTTCCAACTGGATTCTTTACTTATCCAATAAGCCAAGCAGCAGATATAACTGCCTTTGGTGCGACACACGTACCAGTAGGAGAAGATCAAAAACCAATGCTTGAGCAAACTCGTGAGATAGTAAGAGACTTTAACAGAATCTATAATAAAGAAGTATTAGTAGAGCCAGAGATTGTATTACCACCTAAGAACCAAGGTCGCCTTGTAGGGATTGATGGTAATGGGAAAATGAGTAAATCTTTAAATAATGGTATCTACCTATCAGATTCACCAGAAGATATCCAAGCTAAGATTATGAAGATGTACACTGACCCTAACCACATCAGAGTGGAAGATCCAGGTCAGGTAGAAGGGAATGTAGTATTTACTTACCTAGATATCTTCGATCCAAATAAGGAAGAAGTAGAAGCTCTTAAAGAACACTACCGTCGTGGTGGGCTAGGAGATGTAAAACTAAAGAGAAGGCTTAACGATGTAATGCAAGACTTCTTAAGACCAATTCGTGAACGTCGTGAAGAACTTGCTAAAGATAAGGAAGCTATCTACAAGATGTTAGAAGAAGGATCTAAAAAAGCAGAGCAAAGAGCAGCCCAAACATTAGCTGAAGTAAAAGAAGCTATGGGAATTAATTATTTTAAGAAATAAGATTATTATCAATTAAATCAAGCACACCACATTAAGAGGTGTGCTTAAGTTTTATTATGAGGTAAGTAAGTGAAATTAAAAATAAAACATTATAATGAATTAAGTACAGATGAATTATTTGCTATATTCTATGCTAGAAGTGAAGTTTTTGTAGTTGAACAAAAGATTACTGAAGAAGTAGATATGGATAATAATGATAAAGATTGCTATCACATTTGGTTTGAAGAAGATGGCAAGGTATTGTCTTATTTAAGAGTTATTGCTAGAGAGGAAGATTATGCTTATATTGGCAGAGTAGCTAGTGTAGTGAAAAGACAGGGACTGGCATCGAAACTTTTACAAGAAGCAAAAGAATTTATTAGAGTTAAACTAAAAAAAGATTATATAAAATTATCAGCTCAGTCTTATGTTATATCTTTATATGAAAAAGCTGGTTTTGAAGTAGTATCAGAAGAATACTTAGATGTGAATATACCTCATGTAGATATGATATTAAATCTAAAATAGGAGATTTTTATGGAAAAAGAATTTTCAAATAAAATTGTTGTAGTGACTGGTGGTGCTAAAGGTATAGGTAGACAGATAGCTAACGATTTTCTTGCTCAGGGTGCTACTGTAGAAATTATTGATATTTTAGATGGTGATCATTTTGTAGGAGATATTTCTAAAGAAGAGATTCTTGATGACTTTTGTCAGATGGTTATAGATAAGCATGGGAAGGTAGATGTATTAGTAAATAATGCTATACCTATTATGAAGGGTATTGAAGAGGCTACGTATGATGATTTTATCTATGCTATGAAAGTTGGTGCAGCAGCACCCTTTTATCTTGCTAAAAAATTTGCTCCATATTTTAATCAAGGGGCAGCTATAATAAATATTTCATCTTCTAGATCTCAGATGAGTCAAGCTCAGACTGAAACATATTCTGCGGCTAAGGGAGCTATAGCTTCTTTAACTCATGCTATGGCAATGTCTTTTGCTGGTAAGGTTAGGGTTAATGCTATTGCTCCAGGTTGGATAGAAACATCTGATGTAATTTATGATGATGAAAATGCTAGTCAGCATCCAGCTGGTCGAGTAGGG
The DNA here is from genome assembly GCA_030529855.1 of Gemella sp. GTDB lineage: Bacteria > Bacillota > Bacilli > Staphylococcales > Gemellaceae > Gemelliphila. Next base: position 137,490 of record JAUMWC010000001.1, on the reverse strand, counting down.
AAAACTTCTGATATTTCAAATATGGTTTTATATTTAAGTTCAGATAAGGCTAGTTTTATCACAGGTCAAGAATTTTTGATTGATGGTGGTATGGGTAAACAAATGATATATCACGATGATAATGGCTGGTTATATAAAAAATCCAAGTAATTTTTACTTGGATTTTTTCTTTATTCTAATATTAATTTCCTTAGTTCATTCATAGCTTCTTGGCTTGTTCTGAAACGAACTCTATTTCTATCACCAGAGAATCTAACTTCTTTTATTACAGATTTTCCTTTATAGTAAGCACCAATATATACTAGACCTGCTAAGTTTTTTTCTTCGTGGTTCGCGTAGCCAGTAGTTATGATAGCTGCTTGGATATTAGTTTTTTCTACTAATCCCTTAAGCATTTCTTCAGCTACTTGTTTTGATACAGCTGTATGTTTTTCTAAAGTTTCAGTTTGAACGTCCAATAACTTGTGTTTAGCTTCATCAGAATAAGTGACATAAGATTCTTTTAAGACTTTTGAAATACCATCACTTTCTATAAGTGAAGAAGCTACTAATCCACCAGTTATTGATTCTGCGATGGATATAGATATATTATTATCTATTAGAACATTGGCTAATACCTTATTCATTTCACTTTGTGATTCTGCTACTGATTCATCTCCAATTAGGTAGATGTAGTCACCTACGATTGCTTTGACTTCTTTAATGCTTGCATTAAGAAGTTCTTGGCATTCTTCTTTAGTAGAAGCAGATGCAGTAACTCTAAGCAAGACTTCTCCAGATTTAGCGTATAGGGCTAGGGTAGGATTAGTTTGTCTGTCCATTAGATTTTTGATTTTATCTTCTAATAGTGATTCACCGATTCCAAAGAATCTGATGTATTTAGAAAGGAAGACTTGGCTACTTAGTGACTCTAAGTATGGTTTGATGTGAGTTTTGAACATATTAGTCATTTCACGTGGTGGTCCTGGTAATAGTATAACTTTTTTGTTATCTTGCTCAACTAATATTCCAGGTGCTGTTCCCCAAAAGTTTTCAAAAGTTTTTGCACCAATAGGGACTCTGGCTGTTTTTTGATCATTTTTCGTAACTGTTTTATTTGAAGAATAATTTAGTAGGTAGTCTTGGATTTTTTTCCAATAGTATTCATTTACTTCTTCTTCTAATCCAAAGTATTCAGATACTGTTTCTTTAGTTATATCATCATCAGTAGGACCTAGACCACCAGTAATTATTAATGTATCGGCTTCTTTAAAGGCTGTATCTATAACATTTAGAAATCTTTCTTTATTATCACCAACGCTAGTGTGCTTGTAGACATTTATTCCTAATGATGCTAATTCTTTAGATAAAAATTGTACATTAGTATTAAGTATATCACCAAGTAGTATTTCAGTTCCTACAGAAATCAGTTCTACTTTCATAAATTTTCTCCTTAATTTTTTATTATTTCTTACTACTAATTATACTAAAATATTTTATTTTTGAAAATGTGAAAAACTATTGTCTATTAAAAATAAGTGTGCTAGAATATAGGTATAGAACTTAAGTATTTGTATGGCTCATGTTTATTCGGGCCTAACACTTTTAAATAGGGAATGAGAATTATCTGCTAGTATAGCGTGCCTAACCATTATTGTTAGGATTTTAGAAGACAGAACTATCATACCCACCTGATCATATCAGGACCAATTTTTGTGAGATTCTACGATACTTCGGTCTGCCTAGCTTTATGCTAGGCTTTTTTTGATATCTAGGTAAATATATTGTATAATATTACTTATCGAAAAATTATAGGAGTAAAGAAATGTTACATCAATTTTCAAGAAACGAATTAGTAATTGGTCAAGAAGGACTAGAGATATTAAAAAATGCTAGAGTAGGAGTTCTGGGTATGGGTGGAGTTGGTACTTTTGCAGTGGAAGCTCTTGCTAGATCTGGAGTGGGATCATTTGTGATTATGGATAAGGATAGTATTGATATTACAAATGTTAACCGTCAAATCCACGCTACTACTAAAACTGTAGGTTTAAGTAAAGTAGATGAGATGAGAAAGAGAATCTTAGATATTAATCCTGAAGCAGAAGTTATTGCTTTCCACGATTTTTATACAGAAGATACTTTTGAAAAATTTTATGAGAAAAAATTAGATTTTGTTATTGATGCTTGTGATACTGTTAAGTACAAAATTCACCTGATTGAATACTGTCTAAGAAACAAGATTAAATTTATTTCTGTAATGGGTGCAGCTAATAAGATTGATCCTACTAAATTCCAAATTGCAGATATTTCAAAAACTCAAATCTGTCCTTTAGCTAAGGTAATCAGATTACACTTCAAGAAGTTAAAAACAAAAGGTAAGATTCCTGTTGTTTTCTCAACGGAGAGTCCATTAGTGCCAAGACCAGAATATACTGAAAAAATCGGTAACCAAAATTCTGACATTAGAAAGGCTCAATTACCACCATCATCAAATGCTTTTGCACCATCTACTGCAGGTCTAATCGCAGCTGGATATGTATATAGAGAGTTATTAAAATCAATTGAATTAAGAACAATAGAAAAAAATAATTAATTTTTAATTCGTCCCCAAAAAGTTTAATTATTTTTTGAGTAGCTTACATTATAATATAGGTGTATTGAAAGTTTTTTACGCTTATATAACTTGTAGGCTAAAAAAGTTAGCCTAGAGTAATTTTTATAAAATATTATTTTAAAAATAGGATTTTACTAAGGGCTACTCAATAAAATAAAATTTTCTATAGAGCTGGTCTTTACCAGCTCTATTTTTTTAGGAGTTGATGGATATAGATACTAAAACTTTAATGACGAATCTCTTGAATGATGCTATAAACTTGGAAGCGAGTGATATTCATATTTATCCAAATTCTAAGAATGATTCAAGGATTAGATTTAGGATTTTGGGTGATTTGCAGGATAATATGACCTTGTCGAATTATGAGATAGAGTCTTTGATTTCTCTTTTGAAATTTAATGCTAATATCGATATTTCTATGAATAAGACTCCCCAGTCTGGACGATTTGAGTATGAATATAATGATAAGAAATATTATCTACGAATCTCGACACTGCCCCTTAATGAACTTTATGAAGGTTGTGTCATCAGAATTTTTACTGATGAACTTGCTGAAGTAGAGTATAGTATTTTTGAAGAAGATAGAATCAAGATTGCTGATTTGAGTAAGTATACCAATGGATTAATAATTTTCTCAGGGCCGACAGGTTCTGGTAAGTCTACATCTATGTACAAGCTAGCTTTGGATATAGCTAGAGCTAATAAACAGCTGATTTCTATAGAAGACCCAGTTGAGAAGAATTTTGATGACTTTATACAAATGCAGGTAAATGACAAGGCAGGGATTTCTTATGATAATGCCTTGAAGTCTATATTAAGATGTGATCCTGACGCAATCATGGTAGGTGAGATCAGGGATAAGTCTACGGCAAAGTATGTCATCACATCTTCATATTCTGGACATCTAGTCCTGAGCACCTTGCATGCAGAAGATGGTATTGGTGTGATTAATAGACTTAAGGACCTAGGTGTTGGTCAAGAAGATTTGAAGCAGACTTTGCTTGCAGTTATTTCTCAGCGTTTGGTTAAGGTAGGGGATAGGCGAGAACTAGTTACAGAATTTTTAACCAAGGATCATATAAAAACTTATATTAATGATAAGGAGATAAAATTTGAAACTCTAAGAGAAAAATTCCAAAGGGCGTGTGATAATGGGACAATTGCGAAAGAAGAAAAAGAGAAATGGGGATATTAAGAAACTCCTTACTAAAGATGATAAGATTCAGTTTATTAGTAGGCTTTATGAATTGATTAATCACGGTTATATGCTGGAAGATTCTATAGAATTTTTATTTATTCAGTATAATGCTAGTAAGAAGTTAATAAAATCTGTAAAAGAAGACTTATATAATGGGAAGAAATTATCTTATATCTTAGATAGGTTGGGTTATCCTGCATCTGTAGTGAGTAAGATGGAGTTTGCTGAGTATTATGGAAAGATTGAGTCTATGCTGCTGGAAATAGAGAAGTATCTTAAGCTGCAAAAGGAACAAAAAGAAAAAGTTATTCAGACGGTAAGATATCCTTTATTTTTAACTATAAGTTTAATATCTTTGATTATGTTATTTAATATTTTACTTATCCCACAGTTTAAGTCTATTTATGAATCTTCTAATATTCAGATGGATACAGAAGTAATAATACTAATGGCAATATTAGAGTATCTACCATATTTACTTGCAGGAATAATTATTCTTGTGGCAGGGATTGGATTTTATTTTTCATATACTTATAGATATAAGAAAGATTTGTTTTTAAAGCACATTGTTAAAACTCCTTTTCTTAATAGATATTTTAAGTATTTTGCATCTTATCAGTATTCTTTGGAAATGAGTTTGTTCTTACGTAGTGGTTTTTCTATAAAGACCTGTTTGGATGAGATGATTAACAAGAATTATAATTATTTTTTCCTAGTTTATTCGAAGGAGATAGAAGCAGGTCTTATTAAGGGACAGCCTTTTGAGACTATAGTAGAAAAATTACCTTACTTTGATAGCTCTATGCCTAAGTTTATTGCTCACGGTAGAAAAAATTCTATGCTGGATAAGGAGTTAAAACTTTTTTCTGATATTATGTTAGATTCTTTTCTAAAACTAATTGATTCTAGATTGAAGAGATTGCAGCCGATTTTATTTTTACTTTTAGCTTTGATAATTTTAGCACTTTACTTGGTAATTTTATTACCAGTCTTTAATATGACTACGGCTTTAAGTTAGGAGAAATTTTATGTTAAATAAATTATTAAAATTAAGAAAAAAATTACGCGATAACAAGGGATTTACCCTTATAGAAATGTTAATAGTGATTTTCATTATCGCTATTTTATTGGTGCTTATAGTTCCCAACATAAGTAAGAACCTTGACTCTGCTAAGGATAAGTCTTCTGAAGCTTATGTTAAGACTGTTCAGTCACAAATAACTGCTTATGAACTGAATGAAGGGGATCCAAATGTAACTTTTGACAAGTTAGTAGCTAAGGGATACTTAGAAGGAGATGTTGAGAAGGCATCTACTGCACCTAATGGGAAAAAGGTTGTGATTTCTGGTGGAAGAGCACAACTTCAAGGATAATAAAGGATTTACTCTAATAGAGACAATTGCTGTTTTATTTATTATTTCTTTTATATTAGTGGTTGTTTCATTTAATCCTGTTCGATCTTATGAACGATATAAAGAGAGAATAGCAGTTAATGAAATAATATCTGATATTTATTTGGTGCAGACAAAGAGCCTAGCATCTAGTGATACTAATTATATCTATTTTTTTGAGAATTCTAATGAGTATAGAGTCTATTATGATTCTAGTCAGAAGATTAAGAAGATAGGTCAAGACGGAAGGTCTGGTGTTGGATCTAGAGCTCTGCAGTTTAGGTATAAAAATGGAAATGTTAATATAGCTAATACTGTTTTGGTAAAATTCAAAAATTCTAGCTATAAAATTGTAATAAATTTGGAGACTGGTTATGTTAGACTTGAAGAAATTTAAAAGTAATGATGGTTTTGCTTTAGTAGAATTATTAGTTGCGATTTTTATAGCGTCATTGATAGTAGCCTTATTACTACCTAATCTTGTGAATGAATATAAATATATGAAAAAAGCTGAAGATGAAATTAAGATGAGAACCATTCTTTATGAAGAAATACTTGCTAATAAGGAAGATGTGACTATGGTAAGGGATGGTTATGATATAAGTATCAGTAAAAACTCAGCTAGGATAAGGGATATTAATAGTGGAAAAGAAATCAGTTATTCAAAATAATAGGGGTTTTACTCTAATAGAGATGCTTGTTTCTTTGTCACTTTTATCAATATTTATATTATTACTTTCTTCTATAGTTAGTATGACAACCTTAACATCTCAAAAATTTTTGGATTATACTGATTATGAGTATGCTATGATGCATAAGAAAATTTTTCAATTATATGAAGATTCTAGAAAGGTTACTAGTACTAAGTCTAATATTATATTTGAGAATGATAAAGAGAATAGGGAACATAAACTTGTTTTTACTTCGCAAAAGATATATAAGCAGACAAAGAATCCAGGAGAAAGTTTTGCATCAGGTTATTCTTTATTATTAGATAATATTAAGTCATATCAACTAGATAAGAAAGAAGATAGTTTGATAATAAGAGTCGTGGACAGAGCGGGGAAAACTAGGACTATAAAATTATTTTTGAAAGACCAAATAAAAGAAGATAAGGAAAAAGATGCTAAACTTAAGAAAGAACAAGAAGAAGCTGATAAAGTTAGATTAGCAGAAGAACAGCTGCAAACTGCTCACGATGAAGAAATGAAAAAATTATTAGAAGATTATGAAAAGTATAAGGAGACTAAACGTAAGGAATTAGAAGTATTATTAGAAAAAGAAAGGGGACTTACTAATGAAAAAGATATACAAAGTAGTTAGTAGGCTTAAAGATAATCAAGGAAGTGCTATTCTTATTTCTCTTAGTATGTTATTACTAGTGGTTACGGTAGTCTTTTCGATTTCTAATATTTATATGAATAAGGTTCAGTCTATTAAGAATATTAATACTTTTTATGATAGAAAAATAAATGAAGCTTTGGAGCTTAGGATAAAAGAAGTTGATCAAAAACAGCAGAATGAGATAAGGGAAGCGGAGAAGGAAAATAATAAAAAAATACAAATTGAAGAAAGTCGTAAGAAAAAAGAAGAGTTAGAAAAAGAAAAAGCTGAATTGATAGAAAAAATAAATTCAGATAGGCTTACTTTTGATAAAGAAGTAGAAAAAAATCTAGAAGAATCACTAAAACGAGCTAGTTCCAATTAGGTGCTGGCTCGTTTTTGTTGTAAATAATTTACTATCATATTTTTAGGTGCTATACTTATATTTAATTAAAATTTATTAAGGAGATATTATGAATAGGGGATTTCCATTAGGAACAACAGTATTTACAGCTTTGCCTGTTTTATGGTATATATATATGACACTAGTCTACGGTACAACAACAAATTCTATGTTGTTATATGAAAATGGTGCTCTTTATGGTGCTGAGTTTACCACTGATGAGTGGTGGAGACTAATTACACCGCTATTTGCTCATATTGGTTTTGACCACTTACTTTCTAATATGTTTCTATTACTTACAGTAGGGCGTGTTTTAGAAGGGATAATTGGAACTTTTAAATTTACTATATTATATTTACTGTCAGGAATCGCAGGGAATTTAGCCGTTGTTTTTTTCGATCCTACATCTGTAACAGCAGGAGCGTCGTCAGCTCTGTATGGTATTTTAGGATTTTTGGCTATTCACGCATTATTTAGGCATAGTAATTATATTTATTTCCTAGGAAAAGCATATTTGGGGATTATTGCATTTAATATAATATATACTTTTATGGTACCAGGAATAAGTATCATGGGACATCTGGGTGGTTTTATAGCTGGAATGTTTTTAGGGTTATTTATTACAGAAAAACATATAGAGATTAATTAGCAAATAAAAAACTAGAATTCTAATTTAGAATTCTAGTTTTCTTTTATATCATCGTCAGAAGCATCTTCTAACATAATCTGATCATTAGATATACCAACTTCATCGTATTCAAAGTCTTCTTCATCGTATGAATAATCCAAGGTAAGACTCATGCTGTCAGAATAATCGCTAAAATCATCATCGTATCTATCGTTGATTAGTTCGTTACTATTGTATGATTCATCAGCATAGTCTGATAAAATTTCAGATTCGTAATCTATTTCTGTATCGAAGTCCTGGGAATATTCATCATCATCTGTATAGATGAGGTGAGGGGACTCCAAATTAGATAAGTTATTAGAGTACATAAAATAATCTCCTTTAATAAAATAATATTTGAGAAAATTATATAATAAAAGTGGAAAACAAGCAAGAATAATTTATTAAAAAATAAAATGAAAAACGTTACCATTTCCTATTGACAAAGTTAGATAAAAAGTATATACTAAAAAAGTAACGTTACCAAAACTGAAAAAAGTTTGGGTTACAGTATTTATTTTAATTTTTATATAAAGGAGATTTACGATGGACTTAAAGAAAGTAGTAAAAGACGTCGTTGAGCACGTTGGTGGTAAAGAGAACATCCACAGCGTAACTCACTGTGCTACTCGTTTAAGAATTGAATTAAACGATGAGACAAAATACAACCAATCAGCATTAGAGAATGTTGAAGGAGCTAAAGGTGTATTCTTCACTAATGGACAACTTCAAATTATTTTCGGATCTGGTTTAGTAAACCAAGTTTACGGAGCTTACACTGAAGAGTTTGGTGGTGGAACTTCATCTGAACCAAAAGAAAGAAAATCACAAGGAAATGCAGCTCAACGTTTTGTTAAAATGTTAAGTGACATTTTCGTTCCAATTATCCCAGCGATCGTTGCTGGTGGTCTTTTAATGGGGATTAACAACGTATTAACTGCAGCAGGAATTTTCGATGCTGAAAAATCATTAGTCGAGTTATACCCTAACTTCGCAGACTTAGCAGGAATGATTAACTTACTTGCTAACGCACCGTTTGTATTCTTACCAGTATTAATCGGATTCTCAGCTACTAAGCGTTTCGGTGGAAATCCTTACCTAGGGGCAGCTCTTGGTATGATTCTTGTTCACCCAGAGTTAACTAATGCTTATGCAGAAGTTAAAGCTCGTGCAGCTGGTGAGATTGTTTCTTGGAATGTATTAGGTTTATCAATTGAGCAAATTGGTTACCAAGGTACAGTATTACCAATTATCGTAATGAGTTTTGTATTAGCTACAATTGAGAAATTCTTACGTCGTGTTACACCTATCTACTTAGATAACTTAACAACACCACTTATTTCTCTATTAACTACAGGATTCTTAACATTCGCTGTTACTGGTCCAATCTTACGTGAAGCTGGTAACTTATTAGCAGATGGATTATCATGGTTATACTTCACTCTAGGAGCATTTGGAGCTGGTATCTTCGGATTATTCTACGCACCAATCGTTATTACAGGGATGCACCACTCATTCTCAGCTATCGAGACTACATTATTATCTCAAATGGCTGAAACTGGAGGAACATTCATCTTCCCAATCGCTTCTATGAACAACATCGCTCAAGCAGGAGCAGTATTCGCTGTTATGTTCTTCATCAAAGATGCAAAAATTAAATCATTAGCTTCAGCTTCTGGTATTTCTGCAGCTTTAGGTATTACAGAACCAGCTATGTTCGGGGTTAACTTAAGATTAAGATTCCCATTCTACGGAGCTATCGCAGGATCTGCAGTTGGATCAGCTTGGCTAGGATTTAACAAAGTATTAGCTGCTGCATTAGGAGCTGCTGGTATCCCAGGATTCTTATCAATCCCACCTCACCACTGGGGAGTATTCGCTATCGGATTATTATTATCATTCGGTACAGCATTCGCAGTAACTGCTTACTTCTTCAAAACGAAAAAGGAGTTAGTTGATGCAAAATAATAACCACTGGAAACAAAGTTTACACTTGGAGCCAACAAAAGGTTGGCTTAATGATCCCAATGGTTTAGCTTACTTTAAAGGTGAGTACCACATTTTCTACCAATACTCATACGAAGTTGAAGGTGGTTTAAAATATTGGTACTACCTAACAAGTAAGGATTTGATTAACTATACAGATAAAGGTGTATTCCTAAAGCCTGATACAGAATTTGATTCTCACGGGGCTTACTCAGGAAGTGCTAATATTGAAGGTAACAAATTAGCATTCTATTACACTGGAAATGTTAAATATAAAGGTAATTATGACTACGTCCATGAGGGACGTGGTCATAATACTGTTTTATTTACAACTGAAGATGGGGTTAATTTTTCTGAGAAAAAAGTACTTTTAAGAACAGAAGAATATCCTAATATGTCAAATCACGTAAGGGATCCAAAAATATTTGAAAAAAATGGAGATAGCTATTTAGTTTTAGGAGCTAGAGATTCTAAAGATTATGGTTGTCTACTTGTTTATAAAAACATGGAGTATTTCAAAACGATATATTCTGATAAAAATTTAGGTTATATGTGGGAGTGTCCTGACTATTTCGAATTGAATGGTGAGGAGTTATTTTTATTTTCACCGCAAGGAATAGCGCATATGTATTCTGATAATAAAAATGTTTATCAGATTGGATACTCGGTTGTAAGTGAAGGTATTGAAAATGCTGAGAAGATTAAAGATTTCAAAATTTTAGATTTTGGTCATGACTTCTATGCTTCTCAAACTTTCATTGATGAACATGGAGATAGAGTAATGTATGCTTGGGCATATGTTCCAGACTCAGCTTACACAAATCCAACAACTAAGTTTGGATATCAAAACTGTCTAACAGTACCAAGAGTACTGAACTTTAAAGATGGAAAGTTATTACAAAGAATACACTCTTCGGTAGAAAAATTATATGCTGAAGAAATTAAGGAAAATAATTTTGAAGAAAAAGCTTGGTACTTCAAAAAAGAAGACGGAAAAGACTTTTCAATTTCTGTAGATACAACTAGTATTTCTTATAAAGAAGGAAAACTTTCTATAGAAGTAAATGAAAATGGTTATGGTCGTGATAATAGAAAATTTGATTTAGATGTTAAAGATGTAGAGATTATTTTTGATGCATCATCTATGGAAATTTTTGCTAATGGTGGTTCTTGGACATTTACTACAAGATTCTATCCAGAAAATCATAACTATACAGTTGTTTCGGATTCGCACCTTGCTAGAAAAATTAATTCAATTAATGTTCAAGGAGAATAACAATGGCGATTTTATCAATTGGAGAAATGCTTATAGACTTTATTGGAACTGATAAAGGTTCTATCGATAAAGTATCTGCTTTTAAAAAGGAAGCTGGAGGATGTGTAGCTAACGTTGCTTGTGTGGCATCTAAGTTGGGACACAAATCTTATTTATTAACATCACTAGGACAAGATGGTTTTGGTGATTTCTTAGAAAATGTATTAGAAAAAGAAAATGTTGATACAAAATATATTTCAAGAAGATCATTCACACCTTTAGCTTTTGTAGCTTTAGATGAAACTGGAGATAGAACATTTTCTTTCTACTTTAAAGGATCTTCTGCACTATCTATTTCTAAAGAAGATGTAGAAAATGTAGATTTATCAGAAATCAAGGCTATTCACTTTGCATCTATTGCAATTCAAGAAGAGTCTAAAGACAGTCATATGCTTTTAATTAAAAAAGCTAAAGAACAAGGAATCTTAGTTTCATTTGATGTAAACTTACGTTTTAACTTATGGGATTCTAAGGAAGAATACTTAAAAACTATTAAAGAATTTTTACCGTATGTAGATGTTATAAAGGTTGCTGATAATGAGCTAGAATTTTTAACTGGAACTATTGATATTAAAGAAGCCTTAGCTAAAGATTTATCTCACATCAAATTCGTTCTATACACTAAAGGTGGAGACGGAGCAGAAGTTTACAACAATGGTAATGTTGTAGTAAAAGAAGTACCTAAGGTAGATGTTATCGACACTACTGGAGCAGGGGATGCATTTGCAGGATCATTCTTATCTCAATTATTAGAAGTTGCTGATATCAACAATATTTCTAAAGAAGAGTTAGAAAAACTTGCAGAATTCTCTACAAATTATGCAACATTCACAACAACAAGAACAGGTGCTATTTCATCTTACGTAACAAGAGAAGAATTAGCACACTATATGAAATAATTATTTTTAAGAACTTAGTCTTTTGATTAAGTTCTTTTATTTATAAATTAAGTGTAATTTTTAAAAGTTTGTTAAAAAAGGGGGTTGATTTTATTTTGAAAAAGGAGTAAACTAATATAGTTCGATTTTTAATTGAATAATAAAAATGTATAGGAGAAATGTACATGTTAAATCGTCTTTTTAAATTACAAGAAAACAACACTGATGTAAGAACAGAGTTGTCATCTGGAGCGATTACTTTTTTCGCTATGGCGTACATCCTTGTTGTTAACCCTGCAATTTTATCTAGTGCAGGTATTCCTTTTGATAGGGTCTTCACAGCTACTGTAATCTCAATTGTTTTAGCGACACTAATTGTAGCTTTTGGAGCAAACTATCCAATAGTAGTAGCACCAGCTATGGGTATTAACTCTTACTTTGCTAGTATGGTAGGATTGTGGGGTGTTGACTACAAAACCATTTTAGCAACGTGTTTAGTTGCAGGGATTATCTTCATAGGTCTTTCATTAACAAGTTTAAGAGAGGACTTAATCAATGCTATTCCTAACAACTTAAGACACGGAATTTCAGTTGCTATTGGTTTATTTATTACTTTTATAGGATTTAAAAACTCAGGAATTATTGTTGCTAATCCTGCTACAATTCTTTCATTAGGAAAATTAAGTAGTCCTTCTGTTTACTTAACAGTATTAGGTGTATTATTAATTCTTGCTTTATTAGTTCTTAATGTAAGAGGAGCGATTTTCATTGGAATGTTCATTACAGCAGTAATTGCATACTTTATGGGGATTTTAAAAATTGACGCAGTATTCAAGAAACCTGAATTAGATTTCTCATTACTATATAATCCAATAACAGAAGTATCGAATATTTTTGAAATAGGATTATATGGGGTAGTATTTGCTTTCTTAATGGTAACATTATTTGATACTACTGGAACTATGATGGCAGTAACAAGCCAAGCAGGTCTTGTAAAAGACAACAAGATTCCAAAAGCAAAATCTGTATTTTTAGCCGATTCGATCGGAACAACAGTAGGAGCTTTATTTGGAACATCGCCAACAAGTCCATATATCGAATCATCATCAGGAGTTGCTAATGGAGGGCGTACAGGTCTTACTGCTTTAACAACAGCAGTACTTGTATTCTTATCATTATTTGCTGCTCCATTAGCTGCTGCTTTATCATCAGTACCAGCAATTACATCGCCAGCATTAATAATTATTGGTTCATTTATGATGGAAAATGTTTCTAAGATTGAGTGGGATGATATTACTGAATCCTTCCCAGCCTTTATTACAATTTTAGGAATTCCATTAACAGGATCAATTAACGATGGTATTGCATTTGGATTTATTTTCTACGTAGTACTAAAAGTTATTAAAGGAAAAGCTAAAGAAATACACCCATTAATGTATGTATTTTCGCTACTTTTCTTAATTCAATTAATAATAATGTATAAATAATTTAAAAATAAGTGTATAGTTTTATAGCTATACACTTATTTTTTATGTAAAATTCGTATTTTCGCTATTGATTTTATTTTCAAAATATATTATACTATTAACATTCGATTTTTAGATATATTTTAGAAAAATAGGAGGAAGAATTTAATGTTAAATCGAATTTTTAAGTTAGATGAAAATAAAACTAACGTAAAAACAGAATTATCGTCTGGTGCGATTACTTTCTTTGCAATGTCTTATATTTTAGTAGTAAACCCTGCTATTCTATCAGGAGTAGGGGTACCTTTAGAACGTGTTTTCACAGCAACAATTATTGCTATTCTTGTAGCAACAGTAATTATGGCCTTTGGAGCAAATTATCCAATTGCAATAGCACCAGGTATGGGGCTTAATGCTTACTTTGCTAGTACAGTTGCAGTTACAGGAGCTGATTACAAAATTATTTTAGCAACATGTTTAATTGCAGGTCTTGTATTTACTGTATTATCATTCACTAAGTTTAGGGAAGAACTAATCAAAGCTATTCCTACTAATTTAAAATATGGAATTTCAGTTGCTATTGGATTATTTATTACCTTAATTGGGTTAAAAAATTCAGGTGTAATAGTTGCTAATTCAGCAACAATTCTTGGGTTAGGTAAATTAAGTGACCCATCTGTTTATTTAACGATTGCAGGTGTTCTTTTAATTCTTGTATTATTAGTTCTTAATGTAAAAGGGGCGATTTTTATCGGTATGTTAATTATCGCAGTAATTTCTTACTTTATGGGAATCTTAAAGATTGATGGAGTTTTTGGAACTCCAAAAATGGACTTTTCGTTACTATATAACCCTGTAACAGAAATTTCTAATGTATTTGAAGCAGGATTATACGGAATAATTTTTGCATTCCTAATGGTAACTTTATTCGATACAACTGGTACAATGATGGCAGTAGCCAACCAAGCAGGATTAATTAAAGATGGAGAAATTCCACGTGCTAAGTATGTATTTTTAGCTGACTCAATTGGTACTTCAGTAGGAGCTTTATTTGGAACATCTCCAACAACTGCCTACATTGAATCATCATCAGGGGTTGCTAATGGTGGACGTACTGGTCTAACAGCATTAACAACTGCAGGATTAATTTTATTATCAATATTCTTATTCCCGTTAGTATCAGCTTTATCTTCAGTACCAGCTATTACATCACCAGCCCTAATTATTATTGGTTCATTCATGATGGAAAACGTATCTAAGATGGAGTGGGAAGACATTACTGAATCATTCCCAGCTTTCATTACTATCATCGGTATTCCATTAACTGGAGCCATTAACGATGGTATTGCATTTGGATTTATTTCATATGTTATTCTAAAAATTGCTAAGAAACAAACAAAGAACATTCATCCATTAATGTACATCTTTGCATTCTTATTCTTACTGCAATTAATTTACTTACATAAATAAGATTAAAAAAGTATAGAGTTAAAAAATTCTATACTTTTTTTGTTTATATGAACATAAAAAAAAGGAAGTTAGATATATCTAACTTCCTTTTTTTAAATTAGTCATGAATTTCTCTTACACTAGAAAGAACATTTCCTGTTACTGCATCAATCTTGTAATCATATTCGTATCCATTACTGATGATTTCAACATCATAGTGTAATTGTGGAATGTTATCGTCAAATTGGTCAAGTTGAGCGTGACTAAATACTCCGTTACCAGCAGTAAGTCCAGCGTGAGCAAGAGCTGCATTAATAGCTTGTTCTTGGCTTAGAGATGGTGTAGTTGGTGCTTGAGTTTGAGAAACTGTAGTTGTAGCAGTATCCATTCCAGTTGTAGTAGAATCTTGTGAAGCATTTTGGCTTGTAGATGCTTGTTGAGATTGAGTTACTACTGTTGTAGCTGGATTTTGAATTAAGTTAGGGTTGTTTGTTACGCTTTTAACTGCGTTAAATAAGAAGAACACTGCAACCCCTAGTAAAACGATTAAAGAAACACATATAGCTAAAATAACTTTTGCGAATTTACCCATAGTGGAAACCTCCAATAAAATATTATATCTAGATTATATCTAAATCGTACGTCATTAGCAAATTATAACCTTATAAAAGCAAGGGAAAGTATAAAATTAATATTTTACATAAATTTTACAAAAACTATCTTTGGAACTTTACATTACTTCTTTATACTTACAAGTGTAGTCGATAGACGAAAATAATTTTATAAAAAAAGAGGATTTAAAAAATGAAAAAGTCAATTACAAAAGTATTAGGATTTGCAGCGTTAGCAACGTTATTAGTAGGATGTTCTCCAAGTCAAAGCAAGGAAACAGTAACGACAGATGGATCAACATCTATGGAAAAAGTTATTGGTGGATTAGGGGAGCACTTTGCAGAAAAAGAAGGAGTAACGGTTGCGTATAACCCTACAGGTTCTGGTTCTGGAATCAAGGCAGTTCAAGAAGGACGTAGTGACATCGGACTATCAAGTAGAAACTTAAAAGATTCTGAAAAAGGATCTGGTCTTGAAGGAACAATTTTAGCGTATGACGGAATTGCTTTAGTAGTAAACAAAGAAAATACAGTTTCTAACCTAAGTGAAGAACAAATCGCAAAAATTTACAAAGGTGAAATCAAGAACTGGAAAGAAGTTGGTGGAAAGGATGCTGAGATTGTACTAATCGGAAGAGAAGCAGGAAGTGGAACTAGAGATGGATTTGAGTCTATCTTAAAAGTAGAAGACCAAGCTAAGTACAGACAAGAATTAACATCAACAGGAGATGTTATTACAACGGTATCAAGTACGCCAGGAGCTATCGGATATGCATCTATTGCTTCATTAAAAGATTCTATCAAAACTTTAACTGTAAACAATGTAGAACCAACTGAAGAAAATATTAAGTCTGGTAAATATGTAGTTCAAAGACCATTCTTACTAGTTACTAAGAAAGATAAAGAATTAGGAGCAAGTGCTAAGAAATTCTTTGACTATGCAGTATCGAAAGAAGCTGCTGAAGTTGTAAAATCAGCTGGAGTAGTATCACCACACTAATTAAAATTAAACCTGCGGTAAAATTTTTATCGCAGGTTTAGATATAAAAGAGGTAATTATGAATAGAAAGTATATAGAAAATTTAATACACGGTATTTTCCTGATTTTAGGTTTAATTACCGTAGCATCTGTTCTCTTGATAACAGTATATCTAGTTATTTCTGGAATTCCTGCTATTCAAAAGATAGGTTTAGTAGAGTTTTTATTTAATTCTAAGTGGGAATCAACAGCGGAGCATCCATCATATGGTATCTTAGCTTTTATTTTGACTAGTATCTATGGAACTGCAGGAGCTATTGTTTTAGGAGTACCTGTTGGATTTTTCACAGCAGTATATTTATCAAAATTTGCTAAACCTAAAGTAAAGGCTTGGATGGAAGCTGCAGTGAGTTTATTAGCAGGAATACCGTCTGTTGTATATGGACTTGTAGGTATGCTTGTTTTAGTACCAAATATCAGGGTTTTATTTAATGTTCCTGATGGGGCAAGTTTATTGGCAGCCATAATTGTTTTAGCTGTAATGATTTTACCTTCGATTATCAAGGTTTCTATGACAGCTTTAGATTCTGTTCCAAAGGAATATGAAGATGCTTCTCTTGCTTTAGGGGCTACTAAACTTGAAACATATTTCAAGGTTTCAGTTCCAGCAGCGAGAAGTGGTATTGCAGCAGCTACGGTATTAGGAGTAGGTAGAGCTATAGGAGAAGCAATGGCTGTAATGATGGTTTCAGGAAATGTTCCTAATATGCCAGAATTATTCCAAAGTGTAAGGTTTTTAACTACTGCAGTAGCTAGTGAGATGTCTTATTCTAGCGGATTGCAACAACAGGCATTATTTTCAATAGCCTTAGTTCTGTTTTTATTCATTATGATGATAAATGCAACACTTAATTTCTTTTTAAAGAAAGATAATACAAAATAAGGGGTAAAGAATATTGAGCACTCAAGTAAATAAAAGGAGACAAAGATATGTATGGTTAATGAGCGCATTAATGTATGTTTCTGTATCTTTGACAGCCTTGTTAGTAATATTTTTAATAGCTTATGTTTTTATTAAGGGTATTCCAAATATTAGTTGGAATTTACTTACAACGAAACCAAGCTATTTAACAGGAAGAATAGGTATATTACCTGATATTTTAAATACACTTTATATAGTACTTGCTTCATTAGTATTTGTATTACCGTTAGGAGTAGGTGCAGCTATATATTTAACTGAATACGCTAAGAACAAAAAACTAGTAGCGATTATTGAATATACTACTGAGATTCTAGCGGGAATTCCGTCTATTATCTATGGTTTAGTAGGTATGTTATTCTTCGTTCAGTTTGTAGGACTGAGAACATCTATTTTGGCAGGGGCGCTAACTCTAGTAGTAATGAATATTCCTACAATAATGAGAACTACTCAAGAGAGTTTGAAAACTGTTCCGCAAAGTTATAGAGATGGAGCTTTCGGACTTGGAGCTAGAAAGTGGAGAGTTATTAGAACGGTAGTATTACCTGGTTGTGTAGATGGTGTGATTACAGGATGTATTCTATCGGTTGGTAGAATTCTTGGAGAATCAGCAGCCTTATTATTCACAGCTGGTTTTGCCCACGCTCTAAATGGAATTATTGATGGGATGATGAATCCGGGTGCTACACTTACGGTTGCGCTATATGTTTATGCAAAAGAGCAAGGTGAATTTGAAGTTGCCTTTGCGATAGCGGCTATATTAATGGTATTAACTATGATTATTAACTTGTCAGCAAGTTTAGTTGGTAAGTATTTTGAGAGGAAGAGAAAATATGACTAATGTAATAGAAGCAAAGAACTTATCTTTATGGTATGGAGAGAGTAAGGCATTAAAATCTATAAATATTGATATTGAGAAAAATAAGGTTACAGCTCTTATTGGGCCATCAGGATGTGGTAAATCTACATTTTTAAAAACCTTAAACAGAATGAATGATTTTGTTCCTAATGTAAAGATTGATGGAGAAATACTGTACAATAGTAAAAATATTTTTGATAAGACTGTAGATGTAAACAATCTTAGAAAAGAAATTGGTATGGTATTCCAAAAACCAAATCCATTCCCGATGTCTATCTATGACAATGTAGCTTACGGACCAAGAACTCACGGTATCACAAGTAAAGCAGAGTTAGATGTAATTGTGGAGCGCGCTTTGAAAGATGCAGCTATTTGGGACGAAGTAAAGGATAGATTAAACAAAAATGCCCTAGGTTTATCTGGTGGGCAACAACAAAGATTATGTATTGCTAGAGCAATAGCTGTTGAACCAGAGATTTTATTAATGGATGAGCCTACAAGTGCATTAGACCCAATATCTACTTCAAAAATAGAAGATTTAATTTTCCAACTAAAAGAAAAGTATACGATAGTTATTGTAACGCACAATATGCAACAAGCGGCGCGTATTTCTGATAGAACAGCCTTCTTTTTACTAGGAGAATTGGTAGAGATGGATAAGACGTCAACATTATTCTCATTACCAAAAGATAAGAGAACAGAAGATTACATTACGGGGAGATTTGGATAATGCGTATAAATTTTGATGAGCAGTTAGTACAATTAAATAATGAAATGATAGAGATGGGTTCTTTATGTGAAACCATAATAGATGAAGTTACTAAGGTTATTATAAGTGGAGATTTAAGTAAGCTGGAAGATATTCAAAATATTGCTGCTAAAATCGATAAAAAGGAAAGAAATATTGAATCTTCTTGCTTGAAATTACTACTTAGACAGCAACCAGTAGCAAGTGATTTAAGAAAGGTTTCATCTGCATTAAAGATGATTACTGATATGGAACGAATTGGGGATCAAGCAGAAGATATTTTATCAATTTTCAGAAAATCAAATATAGTAGAAGTTAGGGAAGTAGAAAATATATCAGAATTATCTAAAGCTACTATAGAAATGGTAAGAAATAGTGTTGAATCATATGTTAAGCAAGATGTAGATCTAGCAAATAAAGTAATAGAAGATGATGACAAAGTAGATAAGTATTTTAGAAAAGTTCGTAAGGAATTGATAAGAATTTTATCCGAAAATGAACTAGAAGGAGAAGAAATACTTGACTTATTGATGATTACCAAATATTATGAAAAAATAGGAGATCACGCTGCCAATATTGCAGAGTGGGTAATTTTCTCGGTTACAGGGAAACATAATACTATTTAATATTAGGAGAAAACTTATGATTTGGTGTGTTGAAGACGATGAGAGCATTAGAGATATAGAACTATATGTATTAAAGTCTGTTGGTTTTGAAACTAGGGGATTTGAAGATGGTGCAAGTTTTTTTGAAGCTTTAAAGAAGGAAAAACCAAGATTAATAATCCTAGATTTGATGTTGCCACAGATGAGTGGAACAGAAATATTAGAAAAACTACGTTCTAATAGTCAATATCAAGATATTGCTGTAATCGTCGCAACAGCCAAGGGTAGTGAATACGATAAGGTTAAGTTATTGGATTTAGGGGCTGATGATTATCTAGTAAAGCCATTCGGTATGATGGAAATGGTATCTAGGGTTAAGGCTGTATTAAGAAGAACAAATCCTACGGAAGAAAAAACTATTTTAAATATGAATGATAGGATAGTTCTAGACTTGAAAAAGAGAAGAGTAAAAATTGAAGGTGAGAGTGTAGAACTTACCTATAAAGAATTTGAATTATTAAGTTTATTCTTAGGAAATATTGGAATGGTATTTACTAGAGAACAACTTTATAACGATATTTGGGGTAGTGATTATATTGGTGAAAGTAGGACTGTCGATATGCATATTAGAACACTAAGGCATAAGTTAGGAACTTACGGGGATCTGATAGTAACTGTAAGAAATGTTGGTTATAGAATGGAGGAAAGCTAGTGACTAGAAAAATATTCAAGGCACTATTAGGTGTTGTAACTCTAGTCTTAGTAGTAAGTTTTTCTTTCATTACGATGTTTCTTTATGACTATTTTGAAGAAGACCAACAAAAAAAGCTAAAAGAGAATTTATCCTTAATTTCTAGTGTTGTAGAAAAAGAAGGTATAACTTATTTAGAAGGTGCACATAATAGTGAATATAGAATAAGTTGGATTAATAGTGAGGGTAGGGTCTTGTTTGATTCAAGAGCTAATGCTGAATATATGGAAAATCACTCAGATAGAGAAGAAGTTATCGAAGCTAGGAACTATGGACGTGGTTCTAGTATTAGGGAATCGGAAACTCTTACTGAGAGAACTCTATACGAGTCTCAAAGACTTGAAGACAATAGTATACTGAGAGTTTCTATAAAAACAGCAACAGTTAAATCCTTACTACTTAAGTTGATTAGTCCACTTTTGATAATTTATATTTTTATTATTTTAGTAACAATTTTTGTTTCTAAGTCTATATCAAGAAAAATGGTTGCACCATTAAACGAAGTAGATTTAGATAATCCCCTACCAGCTTATACGTATGAAGAATTACTACCTTTATTAAGAAGAATAGATGATCAAAATAAAAAAATAGAGAGACAAATTTCTTCTTTGAATAGGAGAAAAGAAGAATTTGATAAAGTAGTGAACCATATGAAAGAAGGTTTAGTTTTACTTGATGAAAATAAAAATATCTTGAGTATTAATAGGGCAGCTATTGATATATTTGGGAATGAACAAATAAAAATTGGAGATAATATTCTAAGATTAGAAAGGAATATTAACTTACAAAATGAAATAAATAAAGCCTTTGAAAATAGTAGAAGTAATGTCATCTTGAGTGTAGATGATAAAAACTTCCAATATGATATGAATCGTATTGAGTATAATAATAAAATCTTAGGTTTGGTTATACTGATAGTAGATGTAACAGATAGATTTCAAAATGAAAAATTACGTAGAGAATTTACAGCTAATGTATCTCACGAATTTAAGACTCCTTTGCAATCAATATTAGGAAGTGTAGAACTCATAGAAAATGGTATTGTAAAGACAGAAGATATGCCTAGATTTACTAATCATATAAAATCGGAAGCTAATAGACTGGTAGCCTTAGTAAATGATGTTATTAGTTTAGCACAGTTGGATGAAGGGACTAGTTTTGCTAAAGAAAATGTTGACTTGAGATCGATAGTAGATGAAGTCTATAGTGCATTAACACTTGTAGCCAAGGATAAGAATATTATTTTAGAAGTAAGTGGAAGAGCGAAGTTAGAAGCTGTGAGAACTTTAGTCTATACTATGATATATAACCTGTGTGATAATGCTATAAAGTATAATAAAGAAAATGGTAAGGTATCTGTGACTGTATCTGAAATAAATGATGAAGCGGTGTTTTATATAGAAGATACTGGTTTAGGAATTGCCGAGACTGACAAAGAGAGAATTTTTGAAAGATTTTATAGGGTAGACAAGAGTCACTCTAAGCAGTCTGGTGGAACTGGTCTGGGACTTGCTATAGTTAAGAATGTTATTAAACACCATAAAGGGAAACTTGAAATTGAAAGTGAATTAGGAGTGGGAACTAAGGTGATAATAAAATTCCCTAAAAATAAGGAGATGTAGAACATCTCCTTATTTTTTATGTAGAGATGAGCAAAGAAATTTACAAGGATAAAAAACAGTGGTAATATTCTATTAGTTAGTAGTTGTAAATATAAAAGTTACTACAAATATATTATTCGTAAAATTTGAGCAAAACTATTTACAAAATAAATAGATGATGTTAAAATAATATTACTAGTTAGTGATAACCTTAAATTATCAGCTTACTAAATAAACAAATTAAAAGGAGACTAAATTATGTCAAAAAATGTTTTATTCGTAGTAGGATCTTTAAGAGAAGGATCATTTAACCACCAAGCAGCTAAAGAAGTAGAAGCACTATTAGCAGGAAAAGCTAATGTTACTTACTTAGATTACAAAGAAGTACCAGTATTTAACCAAGATTTAGAAACACCAGTATTACCAGCAGTAGCTAAAGTAAGAGAAGAAATTCAAAAAGCAGATGCAATCTGGATATTCTCACCAATCTACAACTTCTCAATTCCAGGACCAGTTAAAAACTTATTAGATTGGGCTTCACGTGCTTTAGATTTATCAGATACAACTGGAGCATCAGCTCTGCAAGATAAATTAGTAACTGTATCAGCAGTAGCTAACGGCGGTCACGAGCCATTATTCGCAGCTTACAATGCTTTATTACCATTCGTAAGAACACAAGTAGTTGGAGACTTCACAGGAACTAAAGTTAACCCAGAAGCTTGGGCAACTGGAGAGTTAGTATTAGACGAAGAAGCTAAAGCTTCATTCGCTAAACAAGCTGAGCAATTATTAGCAGCAATTAAATAAGAAACAAAAAAAGATTTGTGATGTAAAAATCACAAATCTTTTTTATTTTCTTTAATAGCTTGAAAAATTGCAAGCCATTTATTTATTGTTAAATACATACTAAAGCAAGTAATCAAATAATATACATAGGTGCTGCTAAAGAAGAGATGTAGTAGGATTAGAAAAATAGCAAATCCCCAAATTAGTATGAATGCAAATTTAGTAAAGGGCTTTTTATTATTTAAAAATGTAAAAAATATGATTAGATAGAAAATAGTAGTTATATGGGCAAATTTTATATCTAATTCAAAGATATAAAATGCAAGTAAATAAAATGTTACAGGTACTAAAAATAGGTTTAGTAAAAGTGTTTTGCTAATCTTCATAGACTTTTTCCTTTTAATTTTACAATTTACTTTTTATTGTGTTCTCTTTCTTCTTTTCTACCGTTCTCCCTACCAAATGCAAATGATAGAAAGTTGGTTACATATATAAGTATTCCCCCGAATACAATATCGCTATTTATTTTTAAAATAATGTGAGTAATAAAGTAAATTATTACAGGTGTTAGACATAGTTGTACAAGTTCTTTTTTATTTAGTTTCATAAAATTCTCCTTTTAAAGTTAGTTAATTATTTTTTTCTAAAGATGCTGCTTTACGAGTAAACAGGAAACCATTAATAATAGATATTATTACAATGAAGTAGTTATTATCAAAAATTTTAAAAGAAGTGAAATAATGAATTAAAGTAAATATAACTCCTTGTAGTAATGTTGCTAGGAGAACGTATGTAATGTATTGTTTAAGTTTTTTATCATTCTTCATAATAAGATTATTCCTTTCTAGTTTGGGATAGTTATTATTTTCTTCTTAAATTAACAGCTTTAAGTCCAATAAGAAGACCATTAACAGCACCAAGAAGTGGTAAACTGTAAGGAGCTTCGAGTACCTTGTAAGAAGTGAAGTTGTTGAGTAGTAAGAAAATAATTAGTTGTAGTAAAAGTAATATTACAGCGTATAGTACTAGTTCTAATAATTTTTTATCTCTTTTTTGCATAATATAAGTCGCTCCTTTTTAATATTTTCACTTTTATTATAACAAATAAAACCTTTACAATCCAATTTTAATAAAAAATTCTACCAATAATTTTGGTAGAATTTTTAATTTCTATCTAGTCACTTCTTCTAGTAACATCATTTTTATATTCATATCGGCTAAATATTGTTTTCTATCTAGTAATTTTTCTTTATCGATAGAAGATTTTTCTTTATAGGCTCTTATCAGCATATTTTTTGGTGTGTTATCTTCAGAAATGAATTCAATAATATCAGTCTTATAACCGTGATGAGTTAATACATCTGCTCTGATAGAGTCTGTAAGTAGGGTAGCATATTTATCTTTTACAATCCCGTGTCTTAACATAAATGGAATGTGGTCGATTTTTAACTGGCTATTGATTTCTTTTTGACAACAAGGTACAGCCAGTATAACTTTTGCTTCCCAGTTTAGTGATTTTAGTATTGCTATATCTGTAGCTGTATCACAAGCGTGAAGACTAATTACCATATCAATCTCATCTTCAGATGTGTAGTCAGCAACATCTCCGTAAACAAATTCTAATTTTTTATAATCTAACTTCTTAGCGATTTGGTTACAGTTATCGATAACTTCTTTTTTTAGGTCAATGCCAATAATCTTAACATCAAGATTTTCTTGATATGTTAGATAGTGGTAGGCTGCAAATGTAAGGTAAGATTTACCTGAACCGAAGTCTAAAATTTTTATTTCTTTTGATGTGTTTAGTTTTTTTACTGCATCTTGGATAAATTCTAGATATTTATTAATCTGTCTAAATTTAGAAAATCTTTCTTTTTTAATTTTTCCTTCTTTAGTTTGGATACCTAATTCAATTAAGAAGGGGTAAGATGTATCTTGGTCTAGTAGATAAGATTTCTTTTTATTTTGACTAGAAACCTTAACTTGATTAGATTCTTTTTTTCTATTAACAGATAGTTTGAATTTTTTCGAAATCTTAATATTGATATTAGAAGATCTAGTACGCACATTTATATCTTTAGCAAGGTTGAATAAATATTCTAGATTTTCTTCTAATTCTTTTGTATTAGAAATTTCGATGTTGGTGTGTTTGATAATTCTCTTGTAACGATATTCTATTTGAAGATTAGTCGTGTTTTTTACTAGGATTAATTCAGCAAGAGCCTTGTCTAATTCTAGTTCCTTATCTCTGATGTTAGAGAAAGTGATTTTTACAAGTTCAGATTTTTTTATATATTCTATTAGTTCTTTAATAAATTCTTGGATAGTCATAGTTACTCCTTAATAAGTATTCCTATCTTATATTTATAACATATGTTACATAAAGTCAATAGTTATTCTCGACTTTTAAATAAATTTCATACAGCCCATTTGCTAATTCATATGCTGTATGTTCTTTTAAAACTTGTTCTATTGCTAGAGTATAAGATTAGATGTATAATATAAGCAAGAAGTAAAGGAGTTCATATTATGTTAAATACCGTATGGAAAGAGAACTTAATAAGTATTTTAGATTTTAAAACACCAGGTCAAAGTCCATTTGGTGTAGATAATGAATTGGACTATGCTTTTATGAGAGTAAAAGAAAACATAGGGGTACTTTTTATTTGGGACAAGACTGTTAAGAAAAAAGGTTTTTTTGATAGGATTGAAATACCGGAAGGTGCTAAAGAAATAACATTACAAGATGGATTTTTAACAGAATATAAACTAGTATCTTAAATTATATAATTTTTTGTTTTATAATGTAGTAAGGAAATAAATAAATTTACGTAGAGAAGTTAGTAGTAAAGTAGTATAATGAAAAGTAGGTGATACCTATGACAGTAATGGAGAATGCAGTTTTTATAAGAAATGTATATCTGAAAAATGATAGAAGTCCAGAGAGTATATCTAAAATAAAATCATTTTTAAATAGTGAAGAAAGAATGCCTGTAACTAATTTATTAATTAAAAAATCAGCCGAAGCAGTTTTGGTATTATTTGGTTTAAAAGATGAGCCATCGGACGATGATGTAGAGTACTTTATGAATTTATTTAAAACTTATAAAGAAGAAAAATTATTTGTATAACACTTAACATTTTTGTTAAGTGTTTTCTTAAAAATATTGGGAACCTAATTCTTGCCGTAGTGGTTAAATATAAATATATATAAGATTAAATCTAGTATATAATGTAGTAATATATGTTACAATTTTAAAAGATTAAATTAAGGAGAAAATTAATGAAACTAATTTATATTTGGGATGCATATTGTGGATGGTGTTATGGATTCGATAAGGTTTTAAATGAATTCGTAGAAAAACACCCAGAGATGGAAAAAGAAATCTTATCTGGTGGACTATTCTTAGGGGAGAGAGCCTTACCCATATCGAGTTATCCACACATTAAGGGAGCAAATCAGCAAATTACGGATATATATGGCGCTGAGTTTTCGGAAGAGTATAATTCCTTATTCGATAGACATGATGTAATTATGGATTCTGAAAATCCAGCAATTGCATTAAGTTTATTAAAAGAATTTATTGAACCAGCAAGAATATTTGAGTTTGCCTATGATATGCAAAAACAATTTTACCTTGGTGGGAAGAGTCTAGGAGATGTTGCTACTTATGTAGAACTATTCGAAAAATATAATATTCCTGCTCAGGTAGAAGAAAAACTAAGAGTAAACTGGGATAATAAGAAAATAGCTTTCGTTGATTTCTTAAAAGTTAATAAACTAAGAGTACCAGGATACCCAACTTTAATATTAGAAAAAGATGGTAAATTATACGATCTTCGCCAAGGAGCTAGCACAGTAGAGCAATTAGAAGAAAACTTTTCAAAAATTTTAAATTTATAAATTATTGAGTTATGATTTTTATCATAACTTTTTTATTTTTAATAATACAAGTCTAGGGATAGTTAAAATTTTGTTAAAATAGGAGGTTTATAATATAATAATGTAAATAGAATAATTATAAGGGGGTTACAAGAATGTCTAAAGAACAAGTACGCTCTGCTTATTATACAAAGTCAGAAGACTATGCTATAGATAATTTAAAATCATCTAAAGGTGGTTTGACTTCTGAAGAAGCAGGACAACGATTAGCCGAGTATGGTCGTAATGAGTTAGATGAAGGAAAAAAACGTACTATTTTGCAGAAATTTTTAGATCAATTTAAGGATTTAATGATTATTATACTGCTTTGTGCGGCTATACTTTCTGTTATTACAGAGGGGATGCATGGTTTAACAGACGCTATTATTATTTTAATAGTGGTTATTTTGAATTCTGCATTTGGTGTTTATCAAGAGGGACAAGCAGAGGCTGCGATTGAAGCCCTAAAGTCGATGTCTAGTCCAATAGCTAGGGTAAAACGTGATGGAAATATTATTGAACTTGATTCTAAAGAATTAGTGCCAGGGGATATTGTAATGCTTGAAGCTGGAGATGTTGTACCTGCTGATATGCGCCTTCTGGAAGTTGCGTCACTAAAAATTGAAGAAGCTGCTTTGACTGGGGAGTCAGTTCCTGTTGAGAAGAGTCTTGATAAAGTATTAAATGATGATGCTGGTATTGGAGATAGGGTAAATATGGCTTATCAAAATGCCAATGTAACCTATGGTCGTGGAGTAGGAATTGTTACTAATACGGGGATGTATACAGAGGTAGGTCACATTGCTAATATGTTAGCAAAAGCTGATGAAACAGATACGCCTTTAAAACAAAACTTACATCACTTATCTAAAGTTTTAACGTATGCAGTTCTTGCTATAGCTGCAGTAACATTTATTATTTCTGTATTTCTACGCGGAGAAGCTCCTTTAAGTGCTCTTATGGTAGCCGTTGCTCTAGCAGTGGCAGCAATTCCTGAAGGATTACCAGCAGTAGTAACAGTTGTACTTTCGATGGGAACGAAGGTTTTAGCAAAACGTAATTCAATTATCCGTCAGCTACCAGCTGTAGAAACTCTGGGTTCAACAGAAATAATTGCATCTGATAAAACAGGAACACTAACAATGAATCAGATGACAGTTGAGAAAGTTTACTATGATGGACAAATTTTTGAAGCTGCAAATGAGATTGATCAAGAAAATATGACTCTTAGAATTATGAACTTTGCTAATGATACAAAAGTTGATCCTAGTGGGAAATTAATTGGTGATCCGACAGAAACAGCACTAATCCAATTTGGATTGAACCATAATTTTGATGTGCGTGAAGTCTTAGAAAATGAACCACGTGTTGCAGAATTGCCGTTTGATTCTGATAGGAAACTGATGTCGACAGTTCATAAAATTGATGATGACAAATATTTAGTAGCTGTAAAAGGAGCTCCAGATCAATTATTAAAACGAATAACAATGATTGAAGATAAGGGAGAAATTCGCCCGATAACTGAAGTGGATAAAGCGAATATTCTAGCAACTAATAAATCATTAGCTAAAGAAGCACTTCGTGTCTTGATGATGGCTTATAAATATGAAAAAGAAATTCCTGTTTTAGAAACAGAAATTTTAGAAACTAATTTAGTTTTTGCTGGTATGGTAGGAATGATAGACCCAGAAAGACCTGAGGCAGCTGCAGCTGTAACAACAGCTAAAGAAGCAGGAATTAGACCTATAATGATTACTGGTGATCACCAAGATACAGCAGAAGCTATTGCAAAAAGGTTAGGAATAATTGATCCTAATGATACAGTAGATAGAGTATTTACAGGGGCGGAGCTTAACGAATTGAGTGATGAAGAGTTCCAAAAAGTATTTAAACAATATTCTGTATATGCTCGTGTATCTCCAGAACATAAGGTAAGAATTGTAAAAGCATGGCAAAATGCAGGGAAAGTGGTAGCTATGACTGGAGATGGTGTAAATGATGCACCTTCATTGAAAACAGCAGACATAGGAATTGGAATGGGAATTACTGGAACAGAAGTCTCTAAAGGAGCGTCTGATATGGTTCTTGCTGATGATAATTTCGCTACAATTATTATCGCAGTTGAAGAAGGCCGTAAAGTATTCTCGAATATTCAAAAAACGGTACAATATTTACTATCAGCAAATATTGCCGAAGTAATTACAATTTTCTTAGCAACGATATTTGGTTGGGCTGTCTTGCAACCTGTTCACTTATTATGGATAAACCTTGTGACAGATACATTACCAGCTATTGCTTTAGGTATGGAACCAGCGGAAAAAGACGTAATGAAGCGTAAACCTCGTGGAAGAAATTCAAGTTTCTTCTCTGGTGGAGTACTTGGATCAATTGTATATCAAGGTATTATGCAAAGTGCACTTGTGCTAGGTGTTTATGCCTATGCTATATATAATCCTGTACACATAGGAGATGATGCAGCTATTCATGCTGATGCATTAACAATGGCTTATGCAACTCTAGGATTTATTCAATTAGTACATGCCTTTAATGTTAAGTCTATTCATCAATCAGTATTTAAAGTTGGTGGATTTAGAAACAAAATGTTCAACTGGTCAATACTAGTATCACTAGTTTTATTAATAGCAACGTTGACAGTACCAGTGTTAAGAGATATTTTCCATGTAAGTGCTCTTGATATAAGTCAATGGACAGTTGTTATTGTAGGAAGTGGACTTGCTTTTGTAATTGTTGAAATTGTAAAATTTATTCAGAGAGTAGTAGGAAAGAAATAAAAAGCCATTTAAAATTTTGAATAGTATCAAAGAAAAGTCTCAAAATATTTTTTGAGGCTTTTTAATTTGACCTACAATTATTGTTAATAAGCCTATATCGTGGTATAATATAGGGTGGTAAATTTTATAAAGGTTGATTATTTTATGGACATAAAAAATATTATAGATAAAGTAAAAATTAAGAAAGTTTATGGTAAAATTCCAAATGCTGTTACTTCTATTAGTGGGGATTCGAGAAAAATTACAGAAAATTCTTGTTTTGTTGCTAATGTAGGGTATACGGTAGATGGACATGACTTTATTGATAAGGTAGTAGAACAAGGTGCTAATCTTGTTATTGCAAGTAAAGATAAAGAGTATTCTTATGAGAACACTTGTGTTGTTGTAGTAAGAGAAAAAGATGTTAACAAATTAGCGTCTAGACTAGCTTCTGTTATTAATGATAATGGAAGGCCACTACATACGGTTGCTGTCACAGGAACTAATGGTAAGACGAGTATAACTAGTTTACTGCATGATATGTTAAGACTTTTAGGTAAGACTTCTTCATATTTAGGAACTAATGGTTTCTGTAAGAATGATGAAGCACCTGTATATTTCGGTAATACTACTCCAGATGTAGTAACTCTACATAATATGATAGGTCAAGTTAAGAATGAAGAGATTGACAACCTTGCGTTTGAGGCATCTTCTCACGCTATGGTGTTAGGACGTATTTATAATGTAAATATTGATGTCGCAGTATTTTCTAACTTAACTCACGAGCATTTAGACTTCCATGGAGATATGCAAACTTATGCATTTGATAAATCTCTGTTATTCGCAACTTTAGGTAACAATTTACTAGAGTCTAAATATGGTGTAATTAATAAGGATGATGAGTATTACCCATTAATTTCTAAAAACTTATATCATGAAGAAATTACATTCTCTACTAAAGACGAGACGGCAGACTTCTATGCGTCTAACATCAAGACAGTAGATAGAGATGGTGTCTTACATACGTCATTTGATTTACAGACACCTTTTAAAAAATACTCAACTGAGATTCCATTTATTGGAGAGTTCATGGTATCTAATGTTATGGCTGCTATGATATCGGTATGGCTAAAAGGTGAAGAATTAGACGATATAGTAGCTATCTTTGGAAAACTTTCTCCATTATTTGGTCGTATGGAGATTCTTGGTAAAGATTTACCAGTGGATATAGTTTCTGATTTTGCTCATACGCCTGATGGTTATGAGAAATTACTAGAAGCGACTAAGGATATGAGAGAAGGGCGTAGAACCCTATTACTAACTGGTATGGGTGGAGGACGTGATATATCTAAAGGTCCACATATTGGTGAAATAATTTCTCAAGCAGATTATGTAATTATAACTACTGATAGTCCAAGAGACGAGGATGTAGAAGTTCTTATGGGTGCTATTGAAGAGGGTATGACTCATAAAAATTATGAGAAAGTATGGTTTAGAGGAGATGCAGTGAGAAGAATCTGTGAATTGGCCGAAGAAGGAGATGTAATTATCCTTGCTTCAAAAGGTCGTGAAGATTATGAAATTCTTGCCGGTGGTAAGAAAGTATGGCACTCTGATCCAGAAATTGCATTAGAAGAATTATCTAAAAAATTTAAGAAATAATAGAAAGGTTAATTATGACTATAAAAGAACAAGTAGAAAAAAGAAGAACCTTTGCGATTATCTCTCACCCTGATGCAGGGAAAACAACTTTAACAGAGAAACTTCTGTTATTCGGGGGAGCTATTCGTGAAGCTGGAACAGTAAAAGGTAAGAAAACTGGTAAATTTGCCAAATCTGACTGGATGGATATTGAGAAACAACGTGGTATCTCGGTAACATCTTCGGTTATGCAATTTGATTATGATAATAAAATTATCAATATCTTAGATACACCTGGACACGAGGATTTCTCAGAAGATACATATCGTACACTTATGGCGGTAGACTCTGCGGTCATGGTTATTGATGGTGCTAAGGGGATTGAGGCACAGACTCTGAAACTATTCAAAGTTTGTAAAATGCGTGGTATTCCTATTTTTACATTTATTAATAAGCTAGATAGGGAAATCAAAGATCCATTAGAATTATTAGAAGAAATCGAAGAAAAATTAGATATTGAGACTTACCCAATGAACCTACCAGTAGGTATGGGACAAAACTTCTTTGGTATTATGGATAGAAAAAATCACTATATCGAACCTTTCAAAGAAGGAGAAGATTTTGTAGAGCTTGATGAAGAGTACAATATCATAGGAGACAATCCACTAGCAAATGACTCTATGTATGCTAAGTGTGTTGAAGATATGATTCTGATTACAGAAGCAGGTGTTGACTATGATTATGAAAAACAAATTCGTGGAGATCAAACACCAGTATTCTTCGGGTCAGCTCTTTCTTCATTTGGAGTTGAGTCATTCCTTAACTACTATGTGGACACAGCACCAACACCAAAAGATAGAAATACTGTAGACGGGGAAAAAGTAGATCCTTTAGATCAAGATTTCTCTGGATTTATCTTTAAAATCCAAGCTAATATGGATCCGAAACACCGTGATAGAATTGCCTTTTTACGTGTGTGTTCAGGAGTTTTCAATAGGGGAATGGACGTAAACTTATCTAGAACTGGTAAGAAAATGAAAATATCTCGTTCGACCAACTTTATGGCTGATGATAAGGCAACTATCGATGTGGCTTATCCAGGAGATATTATTGGTCTTTATGACTCGGGTAACTATCAAATAGGTGATACACTTTACCAAAATAAGAAAATCGAATTTGAAAAATTACCTTCATTCACGCCTGAAATTTTCGTTAAGGTTTCTCCTAAGAACGTACTTAAGCAAAAACACTTCCACAAAGGAGTTGAGCAATTAGTACAAGAGGGAGCTATCCAATACTACAAAACTTTACATACTAACCAAATTATTCTTGGTGCTGTTGGACAACTTCAGTTTGAAGTTTTCGAACACCGTATGAATAACGAGTACAATACAGAAGTTATTATGGAACGTATTGGTCAAAAGACAACTCGTTGGATTGAGAATGAAGAGATGATTAAAGAATCAATGTCATCATCAAGAAGTATTCTTGTAAAAGACTTATATGATAAATATGTATTCTTATTTGAGAATGACTTCGCTATGACTTGGTTCAATGATAAGTACCCAGAAATAAAACTATATAGCTTGCTGTAGGTGAACTATGAAAAATTTAATTTCTAAAATTTTAGAGTACTATAATAATCCAAAGTATAAGTCGATAATTAATTAT
Source organism: Gemella sp. (assembly GCA_030529855.1). Lineage (GTDB taxonomy): Bacteria > Bacillota > Bacilli > Staphylococcales > Gemellaceae > Gemelliphila. Next base: position 104,897 of record JAUMWC010000001.1, on the reverse strand, counting down.
TTATTCTTTGGGGTATGTACTACTCTTGTAAATTTAGTAGCTTACTATCTGCTGAGTCAAGTAGGTGTAGATAGATTACCGGCTAACTTTATATCGATAACTTTATCTATTTTATTTGCATATTTTGTTAATGCTAGATATGTATTTGATTCTAAAGCCCAAGGATTTGGAAAAGTTTTTAGGGAATTATCAAAATTCTTTACATCTAGATTATTAACAATGGCGATAGAGATACTTGGAGTTGAAGCACTAGTTTGGCTAGGTATGGCTGACTTTACAAGTAAGTTGATAACTCAATTTATAGTAATTGTAGCTAATTATTTAATTAGTAAGTTTTTAGTATTCAATAAAAAGTAGGGAGAAAAGAAATATGAAGTGGTTTATAACTGATATGGATGGAACATTCCTTGATTCTAATAGGCAAATTGCTCCTAACTCTAAAGAAGTAATTGGAAAATTACAAGAGATGGGAAGTAAGTTTATAATAGCAACGGGAAGAATTGATTTAGCTGTTAAACATTACTATCATAAAATGGGACTTAATGGTGTAACTATATCATGTAATGGTGGTTTTATTAGAAATCAAACAACAGGTGAAGTAATATATGAAAATTCTTTTACATACGAAGAATTAGAATATGTTTATGATAAGTTTGTTGAAATGAATGATGGAAGTGTAGAGTTTTTAGCTTACACGTCTAACTATATATATGCTGATAAAATTTCTTTTAGTTTACAAAGAATACAGAAAGCAGAAGAGAATACTAAAGAAGAATGGAAAACTCCATTTTCGATACAAGATGATATAATAGGGGCTATAAAAGAGCGTGGCGAGAAGTGTTGTAAAGTATTGTTGACTTCACAAAATCATGATTTAGTGTGGGAAATTCATAGAGAGATTAACAAAAAATTCTCTGTTGAAGGACTATTCTCTGCAACTGATTATTTTGATATTATGCCTGCTGGTACAAGTAAAGCCAATGGAATCAAAAAAGTAGCAGAATATTATGGTCTTGATATCAAAGATACTGTAGTCTTTGGAGATAATTATAATGATTTAGATATGCTGAAAATCGCAGGAAAAGCAGTGTGTCCATCAAATGCCAAAGATGAAGTTAAAGAAATTTGTCATGAAATTATTGGACATCATGATGATTTTTCTGTAGTCAAATATTTAGAAGAATATTTGAAAAGTCATAACTAATATAGGAGAAAATAATGGGAAGAAAAAGAAATAGAAAAAATAGACTTAAGTTTAGTAGAATTTTTGCTTTCTTGAGCTTACTTGTAGTTATTTTTACAAGTATATTTTTAACATATAAGCCAAGTTTAGCAAAAACTAATCTAGGTCTAGACTTACAAGGTGGTTTTGAGGTTCTTTACCAAGTAGAACCACTTAAAGAAGGTGACGTAATAGATGAAAATGCTGTAAAAGCAACATCTGATACAATCAGTAGACGTATTAACATATTAGGGGTAAGTGAACCTGTAATTACAGTTGAATCTGGTAATAGAATTAGGGTTGAGTTAGCTGGGGTTAAAGACCAAGCGACTGCTCGTAAAGTATTATCAACACAGGCGAATTTAACTATTCGTGACGTTGATGATAATGTATTATTAGATGGTTCTGATCTTCAGGAGAATGGTGCAACACAATCATTTGATGAATCAAATAAACCTAATGTTTCCTTAAAACTTAAATCGGCAGAGAAGTTTGCTAATATAACATCAGAAATTAGTAAAAAAGAAAAAGGTACAAACCTTATGGTTATCTGGATGGATTACGAAGATGGTGATTCATTCGCTTTAGAGTCTAATAACGAAAATCCTAAGTATATTTCATCACCACAAGTAACACAAACGATTAACTCAAGTGATGTTCAAATTACAGGAGATTTTACTTTAGAAGAAGCTAAAGAAATGGCAGCTTTACTTAATTCAGGATCATTACCAGTTAAGTTAACAGAGATTTACTCAAACTCTGTTGGTGCTCAGTTCGGGGTTGACGCCTTAAAACAAACAGTTATTGCGGGTATTATTGCACTAGGAGCTATTTGTTTATTTATGTTAGTATTCTATAGATTACCAGGATTTGTAGCAGCAGCTATGCTTATTGCTTATGTTTACATTGTAATCGCAGGATTTAACCAAATTGGTGGGGTTCTAACATTACCAGGTATAGCAGCCATTATCCTTGGAGTTGGTATGGCAGTAGATGCTAACATCATTATGTATGAACGTATTAAGGAAGAAATAAGAGCAGGACACACATTAAAGAGAGCCTATGACTTAGGTGCTAAGCAATCTATGTGGACAATCTTTGATGCTCAAATTACAACAGTAATAGCAGCTATAGTATTATTCATTTTTGGTACAAGTTCTGTAAAAGGATTTGCGACAATGTTATTACTTACAATTTTTGTCAGCTTTATAACTGCAGTTTTCTTAACTCGTTTATTACTTAATTTATTAGTATCATCAAATATGTTTAACAAAGCAACTTGGTGGTTTGGTGTTTCTAAGAAGGCCGTGGTTTCTAAAGATTATCCAATGAACTCTTTAGATTTACCAACTAGATACGACTTTATCAAGTTTTCTAAATTCAAAGGTGTATTCTTCGCTTTAAGTATTATCATAATGTTAGCTGGTTCAGCTTCAATGTATGTTAATAAATTAAACTTAGGAATTGACTTTACAAGTGGTACACGTATTGATGTAGTTTCTGCAAGTAAAGAATTATCAGCTGAAGAGATTAAAGCAGATATGGCGCAGTTAAAAGTTGCTGACGAAAAAATTGTTGTTGCACCAGATAAAAAACAGGCAACAGTTCATTCTAAAGAATCATTTGAACAAGATAAGTCGGTAGAAATTAAAGAGTACTTCTTAAAGAAATATGAAAAAGATGCTAATTTAAGTGTGGTTTCTCCAGTTATTGGAAAAGAACTTGCTAAAAATGCAATGTTAGCTTTACTATATGCATCGATAGGTATTATTATTTATGTTGCCTTCCGTTTTGAGTGGAAAATGGGATTAACAAGTATTATTGCCTTACTTCACGACGTAGCTGTAGTGGTATTTATGGCATCGGTTCTAAAATTAGAATTAGACCTTACATTTATCGCAGCTATTTTAACAATCGTTGGGTACTCAATCAATGATACAATCGTTACATTCGATAGAATTCGTGAACATATGCGCTATAAGAAAGTTATTAGAACTAAAGAAGAGATTGATGAAATAGTCGATGTTTCATTAAGACAAACATTAGCTCGTTCATTCAATACAGTAATAACGGTAATTATTACTGTAGTAATAATGTTAGTTATTGGATCTAAAGCAATATATGTATTCAATATTTCGTTATTAATTGGTTTAGTATTCGGGTTATACTCTTCATTATTTATCGCAGCGCAATTATGGGCTGTCTTAAAAGCAAGAGAACTTAAGAAAAAAGGAAAAATAGAAGTAGTACTACCTAAGTCAGAACGTGATGAAAACGACAAGGTATTAGTATAGAAAAAAGAGATGCAGAAATGCATCTCTTTTTGTTGATGAATAAAACTAATAATTGTTATTTTAAGGTATTTATACTATAATAAACATATGAAACTTTTCATTATATTAATGATGTGATTTGGGAAGGAGAAATTTAATGGAAGAAACTCTGTTTAGATTACTTTCAGAGCACGTTTACACCATCTTATTTGTAACCATGATATTTGAGTTTCTAGGTATGCCGATACCAGGAGAAACAATGATGGTTTTAGCTGGAGTTATGGGGTATAGTGGTCATGCTAATTATTGGCTAATGATTATAGCCACATCACTAGGTACAATTTTAGGTATGCAGCTTTCATTCGAAGTGGGAAGAAGACTAGGAACTAAAGCCATAGATAAATATGGTGTTTACATGGGATTAACTAAGCCAAGGATGAAGAATGCTAGTAAGTATTTTAATAAATATGGAAGTATTGTAATAATCATTGCTTATTATTTACCTGGAGTAAGGCATATAATGGGTTACTTTGCAGGTATTACACAAATGGATCCTAAGAGATTTAGAACTTACTCAATCTTTGGTGGTATATTATGGGTAATTACATTTATAACTCTTGGATATATAGTAGGGCCATCTTGGAAGTATATTTTTCACTTAATGCATAAGTACGGAATAATGCTTGTTTTATTAGGTATTGCAGGATTCTTAATTTTCCAAATTTACAAAAAATTAGGGGAAAAAGAATTTAAAGCAGAAGCGAAATTAACATCAAAATTCGTAGGTCCATTACTTCTAGTTGCATTTGGAATAACTGCTTATTTAGCAGCTGATGCTAAAGGACCAAAGATGCGTGATGATATCTTTATGGGACTTGCAATATTTATTTTAGTTATAGCAGTAATCTTATTCTTAAAATACACAAACAAAAATAAAACTACTGAAAAATTACTTGTGGTTGTAGATTTTCAAAAAGATTTTGTTGATGGTGCATTAGGATTTGAAAAGGCAGAAACTTTAGCTCCAATTATAAAAAGAAAAGTAGATGAGTATAGAGAACAAGGACAAGATGTTATTTATACATTAGATACACACGAAGAAGATTATCTTGAAACAAGAGAAGGTAAATTTTTACCAATAGAACATTGTATAAAAGGTACAGATGGACACAAAGTTGTTGCGATTTTAGAAGAAGATTTTAAAGATGCTAAGAGAGTATTTGAAAAAGATGTCTTTGGATCAATGCAATTAGCTCAATTTATTGAGAAGAGTGATTATAAAGAAGTTGAGTTTTGTGGTTTGGTATCAAATATCTGTGTGTTAAGTAATATTGTTTTAACTCAGACTTTAAATAAAGATGTTAAGATAACAGTTGATTTATCAGCAACAATGAGTAACAATGAAAAGATAAATGATAGTTTTGAAGATTATTTAAAAGCACTAGGTGTTAATGTAAAATAGGAGATAAATTTTTATCTCCTTTTTATTTTACTATTGACAATTTAATAAAATGCTATTATAATATTAAGAGTATTATTGCTATGGCGATCGTGGCGAAGTGGTTAACGCATCGGATTGTGGTTCCGACATTCGGGGGTTCGATTCCCCTCGGTCGCCCCATTTTTTTATAATGGCGGATTAGCCAAGTGGTAAGGCACGGGTCTGCAAAACCTTGATCACCGGTTCAAATCCGGTATTCGCCTTAAGTTTGACTGTAACGAAAGTTACAGTCTTTTTTTATTGTAAATAATAAGTATGTGTGATATAGTAAAGTTATAAATATACCGTTTACAAGGAGGAATTAGTGTAATGAAGAAATTACTAATTTTATTAACTTCATTTCTACTGGTACTAGTTGGATGTTCGAATCAAACTCCAACAGCAGCAGAAAAGAAAGAAGAAAAAGTTCTGAAAATGGGATTCGTTCCTACAAAAAATAGTGAAAAACTAGTTGAGGAAATTAAGCCATTAGCAGATAAGTTAAGTGAGAAGCTAGGAATTAAAGTTGAGGCTTTTGTAGCATCAAACTATGTTGGTGTAGTAGAAGGAATTAACAGTGGATCTGTTGATTTTGGTATAATTCCACCGTTTGCGACAATCTTAGCGAAACAACAATCAGGAGCGGAGCCAATCTTAGTTACTAGAAATAAAGATAGAGTTACAGGATATAAATCAGTAATTCTTGCTAAAAAAGATTCTGGTATAAACTCAGTAGCTGATTTAAAAGGTAAGAAGGTAGCATTTGTTGATCCAACATCAACTTCTGGATACATCTACCCAGGGGCATCTTTAGTTAAAGAAGGATTATCTTTAGAGAAAGATATCACTAGTCAATTCTCTGGTGGGCATGATAAATCTATTTCATTATTATTAAACGGTGAAGTAGATGCAATTGGAACTTTTGAAACGTCTCTAACAAGATACAAAAAAGATTTCCCAGATGCTCAAGATAAAGTAAAAGTTATTACTACAAGTGATCTTATCCCAGCAATAACAGTAACAGCTTCAAAACACTTAGATAAAGATACACAAGCTAAACTTAAAGCTGCTTTATTAGAAATTCAAAAAGATGAAGAAACAATGAAGTTATTTGGAGAATTATTCTCAATTACAGGATTTGAAGAAATCGACCAAGACGCCTACAAAAAAGTTGAAGAAACTGCAAAATCTATGAATGTTGATTTAGCAAAAGTTAAATAAAAATAAAAAAAAACATTTCACTGTTTGAACCAACATGTGAAGTGTTTTTTTTATATGCGGATTTTAATAAAACGTGATTATAACGGGGTTATAAAATATCCGATATAAAATTAACTGAAAACTACTTAAATAAGTATTTATAATATGCTTGACAAAAACTAAGGGGGGGGGTAAAATATGGATAATGGGTATAATATATTCATAATAATATAAACTAGAATTTTAGGAGGAAAAATATGTTTAATAAGCATAATGAAACCAAACAACGTTTCTCAATTAAGAAATATTCATTTGGTGTCGCTTCAGCTTTAGTGGGAGTATTCTTTGCTGGGGCAAATGCACAAGCTGCAGAACCAACACCGGCAGAAATACCTGCACCAACATCAAGTGTTGAAAATCAAAACACAGCACAAAACTCAGAGCTGAAACCAGAATTTACAAATACACAAAACACTGCTGTTGAATCACCAACTCCAGTATCTAAGGAAGCAAAAGAAGTTGGGGCTTTAGTAAGAGAGGCAACAACAGAAGGGACTACTCCAAAATCATCACCGGTAGTTACAGATAAATCTGTTGAAGATACAGTGACTAACCCTCCAGTAGTGGAGAAAGCACCAGAAGCAGCGTCACTAGCCGAAGTTCAAGGTGTTCAAGCAGGGAAAGTAATAGTAGATGCTAGTGTAAATACTGTTGATGGTACTCAACCTGCAACTACAGTAAACTTCACTATTAACATTCCACAAGGAGCTTACCAAGCTGGAGAAACGCTTACTATTGTTTCTGATCAAATAGGGGTATTCCCAACAATGCCAAAACAATTAGAATCAAATGACGGTATTGTATATGCTACGTTAACAACGCGTGCACTAAACAATGTTGGTGTAACAGCAACAAGTGACGGGACATCACCAAGTGGAGCTGCTGGTTCTGGAACAACTACTCTAGAAGAAAAACATGCTCTAAATATTCCAGCAGAAGCACCTAAAACAGAGTATATTTATACATTCAATGAGAATATTGTAGGATTAAAGGATACAAAATTAACTTATACCTTTAATGGAAATACTGGATTTCCTGGTGTTACAGTTGATAAAAATGTTAATGGTAAATTAATAGTAAATGGTGTTGATGTTGCAGTAGCACCTTATGTAGCTAAAGGACAAGAGATTAAACCACCAGCAACTGGAGGAAGAACATCTGCAGCATCAAGTGGGATTATTTCTGTAGATGAAACAGGAAAAAATATTCTTGCAAGAACTTCTAATATTCAATTTAACACAGGGAATCTTACTATACCTCAAGGAAGTAGAATAACTTATACATTAAAAGAAACTGAATTTTCTAAGTTTGTACAGACAGGAGAATTTAAAGAGTTTTCTGTTTGGGCAGGTGATCTAGCAGTAAGACAAGAAAATACGAATAACGTTATTTTACGAGATTCACTAGGTTCTACAGAAGTAGTATTAAAACCAGTATCAGTAACTGATAATACATTAGTATTAGAAGTAGTAAGAGGAGACTTGACTCCTGGATATAATATTTCAAAAACATTAGAGCAAGGACCACGAGCAGGAGTTTATGGATTTGACCGTGTAATATCAACTAAAACACAAGCCTTTATCGATGAAGGTTTTCCAACACCGGCTTTAAGATATAATATAGCTTCGCCAAAAGGAGCAACACTGACGGCAGTTGGTCCAGATGGTCAAACAATTACAACTGTTAATCAAGCGCCTGTTACATGGCAAGTTAGAAAACCATCTAGTGGTGCAACGGTAACTGGAGAACCAGCAATTAACGGTAACCTTGTTGTTCGTTATATCAATGAGGCGAATGGAGCAATATTACGTCCATCTATAGCGGTAATTGATACGAAAGACCCAGCAGAAATTAGTAAATCTAAGTACACTTCTGTTACGCCAACAGAAGATTTCACTAAAGTAGGAACATCAACTGATCCAAACACACCAGTAGATATTACAACACCGGATAATGTAAAAACATATACAACAACAGTACCATATGTAATCAAAACAGAGGCTGGAAACTACTACTTATTCACTAAGTACACAACTGACAACAAGTACTATCCAAACTCACAAACAGCAGGTACAGTATTCCTTAACCAAGCTAACTTAGTAGCTAACTACAAGAAAGCTGAATTTGGTTCTGTAAATGTAATTTATCAAATTGAAGGAACTGATACTGAATTACAATCACCAACACCAACTAAATACGATGGTCAACATAATGACGAATTTACAAGTCTTGCAGGTAAAACGTATGATGTAAGTGATGTTGTAGCACCAGCTGAATTAACTGATAAAACAACAGGATTAACTTATGTGTTATCGGCAACAAAACCAACAAACACTACAGGTACATTAACAAACGAGGAAACTATAGTTGCTTACACTTACGTACCGAAACCAGGTAAGCCAGTAACAGTTAACTACGAAACTGTAGATGGAACATCTATTGGAACTCCAAAAGAAGTACAAGCAGATGGAACTCAAGTTGGGACAAAGTATAATGTATCAGCAGATGTAAAATTACCAGTAATCGAACAAGATGGAGTTAAGTATGTCCTAGTAGAAGCTAAACCACTTAAAGATGGATCAGCTGAAGAAAACGGAACAGTAACTGATCAAGCACAAACAGTAACATATGTTTACCAAGCAGAACAAAAATCTACAGTTAAATATGTAGTTGTAGACAAAGATGGTAAAGAAATTGAAGTAAAAGAAACTTCACCAGCTGTAACAGGATTACCGGGAACTGTAATTGCTCATGATACAGCAACTAAGATTGCTGAATACGAAGCTCAAAACTACGAATTAGTAGAAGATGGATTTACAGCAGCAACTGACAAAAACTTTGACAACAAAGTAGATACTCCAGCAGTAACTCAAGAATTTGTAGTTAAATTAAGAGAAAAAACTGTAGAAATTACAGATCCAACTCAAGCACCAGCAGGTGTAACTGTTGATGCCTTAAGCAAAACTGTAAATCAAACAATCAAGTACACATTAGCAGATGGAACTACTCCAGTAGATGTAGCAGTAGCTCCAGATAAAACGGATTCTGCAACATTTACTAGAAAAGCGACTATCAACTTAGTAACGGGTGCAGTTACTTACACTGATTGGGCTACTACAGATTCAACAACATTTGAAGCAAAACCAACACCAGTTGTTACAGGATTCTTAGCTGAGAAAGCTACATCTGATGAAGTAACTGGAGTAACAGAAACAAGCACAGACAATACACAAGTGATTAAGTACTCACCAATCGGTAAGTTCGTTGTGACAAACCCAGATGGTTCAGTAACAGAAACACAATACAAAAACGATCCAACAGATCCAACAAAAGTAATTCCAACTGACAAGCCTACACTACCATACGTAGAAGGATATGTACCAAAAGATGAAAATGGAAAAACTTTACCACAAGTAGATCCAAACGATCCAACAAAAGGATATATTGCTCCAGATGCACCAGTGAATGGAACACCAGATACACCAATCAAGTATGCGCCAACTGATGCAACTGTAAATGATCCAAAACCAACGCCAGTTGAAGTGTTAGAAGATACAGCATTAACACCAGCAGACATCGAAAAAGCAGTACCAACAACAGGATTACCAGAAGGAACTAAAGTAACAGTAAAAGATCCATCAACAATCCCAGGAACAGACTTACCAGATGGAACGCAAGAAACAACTGACAAAGGAACAGTAACAGTAGTAGTAACATACCCAGACGGAACAACTGATGAAGTAGAAGTACCAGTAAGGGTAATACCAAAAGATACAACTAAGTTTGATCCAAAACCAACGCCAGTTGAAGTGTTAGAAGATACAGCATTAACACCAGCAG
>JAUMWC010000001.1:0-94722 GCA_030529855.1 Gemella sp. | reverse complement strand
AACATACCCAGACGGAACAACTGATGAAGTAGAAGTACCAGTAAGGGTAATACCAGTTGATGCTACTAAGAACACACCAGTAGTTACTCCAGTTGAAAAAGTTCAAGGAACTCCATTAACAGCTGAAGATATTACAGGATCAGTAGCAGGATACCCAGCAGGATCTACATTAACGGTAACAGGAACTATCCCAACAACAGAAACTCCAGGAGACAAAGGAACAGTAACAGTAGAAATTACTTATCCAGATGGATCTAAAGAGACAGTGGAAGTACCAGTAAATGTGACACCATTACCAGTATCAACTGAGAAAGGGACTGGAATTATAAACCCAGAAAAACCAGAATTAGAACTTCCGGTAACAGAAGTACCAAAAGATTTCCCAACAGTTGAGTTACCAGAATTAGAACTTCCAGTAACAGAAGTACCAAAAGACTTCCCAACAGTTGAGTTACCAACGTTAGAAATCCCAGCTGAACCAACTACAAAACCAGCTGACAAACCAGTTGCAAAACCAGAGGCACCAGTTAAGAAAGTAGCTAAAGCAGGAGTATTACCTAAGACTTCAGCTACAACTGAAAGTAATGCTGCCTTACCAGCAGGATTAGCAGCAGCACTTGCAGCAGCAGGATTATTAGTATCACGTCGCCGTAAAGAAGACTAATCTAATAAAATAAATGACTAGAGATTTTTCTCTAGTCATTTTTCTTATGTTATATAAAAAGAGACTAGAGATTATATATTCTCAAGTCTCTTTTTTATTATTTCTTATCTTTAAAGTCGTTTTCTCCCATCCACTCATAACGTGTAGTGTAGTTGATATAAGCGTTATATAGTGGGATGTCGTTAAAGATAATTACGATATCACTTGGATCTTCTCCAGTAAGTTCGATTAATTTATCGGTGAACTTTTTGAATAATACTTGTTTAGCTGCATAAGTTCTAGTGTCAGGCATATCTGTCCAATCTACTCTAATAACTGGTGCAGTTTTACGAGCATTTTCTTTTTCCCATTCAGTAATATAGACATAAACATTCTTTTGAATTGTTCCTGTAGCCTCGTTAATAGAATCTGCAATGAAATCCATAAATTCTCTTTTTTCTTCTGCTGTTTTTTTGACTGTCCAGTCAACTTGTACTATTGGCATAACTACCTCCTAAAATTTTATTTTTTAATATTATAAAACAAAAAATAGAAAAGGTCAATATTATTTCAATTAATTTATTTTAATTTTCTGAAAAAAACAAAAACTCTGTGTTGAGCTTTTATTTATAATAGTATTTGATTATTGATTGAGTTCCATCATTGTATTTAATTTCATCAGATAATTCATTATACATAGAGTAGACTAGTTCTAGTCCTGGTAATTTTAAATTAACTTTTTCACATTCTTCTAAAGCTAATTTCATATCTTTGATAAAGTGGTGGGTGAAGAATCCAGGTTTGAAATCTCCTTTCAATACTCTAGGTCCATAAGATGTCATAGAAAATGATCCAGCAGAACCTGTAGAGATAGTTGATAAGAATAGTTCAGTGTCTAGACCTGTTTCTTTAGCGAACTTGTATGATTCTGCTAAGGAAATCATAGTAGAAGCAATAGCAATTTGGTTTCCTAGTTTTGCATATTGTCCTTTACCAGCATTTCCAAAGTATTCAATGGTTTTAGTAAATGCTGCTACAACATCTTTTACTTTGTTTTCATAAATCTCTTTATCACCACCAACAAAGACTGTAAGAGTTCCGTTTTTTGCTCCAATGTCTCCACCAGTAACTGGCATATCTAAAGCAAAAGCACCTTTTTTAGCAAATTCACCAGCAATTTTTTCAGCTAATGATGGAGATGATGTAGTCATATCTACAAAGATTTGACCAGTCTTAGCATTTTTAATAAGTCCGTCTTTTCCTAGATATACTTCTTCTACATCTTTTGGGTAACCAACCATAGTGAATATTAAATCAGCTTTTAAAGGTGCATCTTCGATTTTTTCGAGTCTAGTAGCACCTAAAGAAACTACATTGTCACATTTACTTGCAGTTCTGTTATAAACGAAAAGCTCGTGCCCTTTATTTATAAGGTGCTTAATCATAGATTCTCCCATAACTCCAACACCAATCCATGCTATTTTCATAATAAATCTCCTTAAAATATTATTTAAGTATATTGTAATGTTTTAATTTTCTTTGGTCAAGATAAGTGTAATATTTCCTAGGAAAAAATTTTTATATATGTTATAATTTTAAATAAGTAATAATCATATAGGAGATATCACAATGACTAAATTATACGATACAGCAAATGAATTAGAAAGAGCTCTTAGAGCTGACGAAAACTATAAAGCAGTAGAAAAAGCTTTTGAAAATTTAGAAAAAAATGAAGAGTCTAAAAACTTATACAAAGAATTTATCTCTACTCAAAATGAATTTATGGAATTAGTAAACACTGGGCAAGAGCCAAGTGAAGATGCATTAGCTAAGTTCCAAACTTTACAAACTAAATTAGTAGCGGATGATAATGTTTCAGCATTAATACAAGCGCAACAAAGATTACAAGTAACGATAGAAGATATTCAAAAAACTATCTTTAAACCATTAGAAGAGTTATTTACAAAATACGAAAAATAATTAGTATAACAAGCACCTTGATAATTAATTTCAGGGTGCTAATTTTTAGATGATGAGAGGAGAAAATTATGTTTATAAGTGATTTTGAAAGTGGGATGGATATTAGTCAATTTTTCTTACTTGATAAAGTTAATAAGGGAACTGCCACAAATGGTAAAGATTATTTAACTTTATTTTTAAAAGATAAAACAGGTTCGGTAGAAGCGAAAATCTGGGAAGTTAAGTCTGAAGATTATGAAAATCTAAAAGTAGGAGAACTTGTTCACGTCGAAGGAATAGCTAATGATTATAGAGGAAAGATTCAAATAAAAGTTACTTCTTATAGATTAAAAGAAGAAGGTGAAGATTTGAATATTGAGGATTTTATTCAAGCAGCTCCACTTCCTAAAGATGAAATGATAGCTGATCTTAATGAATATCTAAACGCAATAGAAAATACAAAATTAAAGGCTATTACTGTAGAAATTCTTAAGAAATTTAAAAATGAGTTTGTTACTTATCCAGCAGCTAAATCAATGCACCATGATTTCTATTCTGGTCTAATCTATCACACAGTGACTATGTTAAAAATAGCTAAATCACTGATTGCTATATATCCTAGTCTAAATAAGGATTTATTATATTCAGGAATTATCTTACACGATGTTGGTAAGACTATAGAATTATCTGGTCCAATCTCTACAACTTATACATTTGAAGGGGAGTTATTAGGACATATTTCTATTATTTCTGATGAAATTGCTAGAACTGCTGAAAAATTAGGAATAGAAGGTGAAGAGGTAGTATTACTTAGACACTTAGTTTTATCTCACCACGGTCAATTAGAGTTTGGTTCTCCTAAACGTCCAATGGTTAAGGAAGCAGAGATACTTAATTTTATAGACAATATTGATGCTCGTATGCAAATGTTTGATAAAAATCTTGCAAATGTAGAACCAGGAACATTCTCTGAAAGAATTTTTGGTTTAGAGAGTCGCCAATTCTACGTACCAAAATTTGATAAAGAATAATATAAAATGCCTAAGGATTTTTCTTTAGGCATTTTTATTGTGTTTATTGCTAGTTTTCTTTAGGAATGATATAATAAATTAGTTACAATATAAATAAATTTTAAGGAGAAGAATTGTGAGGAGAATATTACACAACATTTTCGCTTATGCATTTATTTCCTTATTTGCAGTGGCACTTACTTGGATATGTGTAGCTCCCTTTGTTTATGAGAGAATACTTAATCCTGTCGCTCTTTTACTAGGGATACCATTAATGGCAATTTTAGTAGTTGCAGTCTCCAAAAAAATATTAGCAGCTGATGATGGAAAACTGAAGATATACACTAGATGGATAGTAGGAGTATATTTAGCTTTTCAAGCCTTGATATTATCTATGGATACTTTAAACTTCTCTGATGGTGCAGAAATTGAGAATGAAGCTCATTATATGCTTAACTACGGAAAGTTCTCTGGAGAAAGATATTTCTTAGTTTATCCTAATAATATCAATCCTACGATAATTCTGTATTGGATTTATAGGGTAGCCAATTTATTACATATTTCTCACGTCTGGGCACTACATATATTCTGTTTTATAATTACAAGTTTAGCTATGTACTTTACTTATAAAGCTGGTGGAAAGATATTAGATAAAAATAAGCAAACGTTACTATTATTATTGATGCTTGCTTATATACCATTCCAAATGTATAGTTTATTCTATTATTCAGATACATTTATGGTTGTTTTAGTAGCTTTAATAATATATGTACTAATTCCTTCTGATGGAAGTTTTATCTTTAGAACTAAACACTTAGTGGCAGTAGCTATAATTATAGCTTTTGCGTGGAATTTACGTTCGAATATTATTATTGTAGTACCAGCCTTGATAGTATATCTATTATTCTTTAAGTGGTACAGTAAATTAGCTATATTCTTAGTAAGTTTTGGAATAAGCTTTGTCGTGTTTGGTAAGGCTTTTGATTCTTTATGGGCGTATTATGGATTCTTTGAAGATGATGGTTACAGATTCCCGATGCTTCACTGGGTAATGATGGGAATGAGTATTCAAGGTGGATCTTATAACTGGCAAGACTTCCAATTTACTTACCTAAGTCAAAATAAATCGGCGGATGATTTATCATTATTTTTAAATAGGATTTTTAACAGACCTATATTTTTAAATCTTTTAGTATTTGTACTGAAAATTAGGGGGAACTGGTCTGACGGAACAATAAATTATACTAATGGGACAAGAGCACTAAGAGATGGAGATGGATTCTTATGGCAATTATTCTATGGTTCAAATAATTCATTCTTTATCTATACTTCACAAATGTTATACGCGGTAATAATATTTATGATGGTTTACTATATGTACAAACGTCGTAAGGAATATATAACATCGGTATTCTTATTCCAGATTATAATTTTTGGAGTATTTATGTTCCACTTAATTTGGGAAGCTAAACCAAGATATGTATTTTCTTGGATGCCAATAATTTTTATTCTTGCTATTAAAGGTTTAGTAATCTTTATAGAAAATAATAAGATTGACACTTTAGTAAGGTATAAGAAGAAATTAGCTATAGCTTTTGCAGTAGTGTTTTCTACTCAAATAGTAAGTGATTCATTCTTAAGACCAACATATTCTATGAACTTAGATTATGATTCTAGGGTAATAAATGGGATTTCTATTTATGCAACGGATAATTATTTAAGAGATGGAATTGTTAGGGTAAATAAGGATAATGTAGTAGAACAAAGTTATAAGGCTACTATGAAGTATAATTATATACGTGCCTATATTTCATCTTATGATGAATCAAATAATTCTAGGTATAAGGTAGAAATTTTAGATTCTAATAAAAATGTAGTAAGAGAGAATACATTTATGTACAGAGAATTATATTGGGAGCTTCCACTACAAACTTACACAATGAGATGGTACTTCGATGACCTGCCTGAAGGAGACTATACTGTAAGATTTAGTCAAATTGAGAATGAAAACAATGGTTCGATAGTGATTTCAGCAGTACCTAATGAAATGATAGATATGTATGAACCAGGTAGATTATACATTAATGGTGCAGATCAACAGAAAAAAGATCTTGCACTTCAAATAGGAAGAAAATACGAAAAACTATGGTGGTACTAAGAGATAGCCCTTTGGGTTATCTCTATTTTTATGGTATAATGAGTGTGAATAAAATAGCAAGAGGGAAATTATGGAAGAGATAAGAGATTTATATTATAAGCAAAAAAAGTTATTTGAAAACGAGAATCCAACATTAGATTTTGAGGAAAATTATGAAGAAAGATTACCTTATCTAAAAATTGTGGACGAGTATGTAAGTGAGAGATATAAGGAAAATCCTAAGGATATAGACTTAGTATCCTTGCTTTCAGCAATAAGAGTTTTGGTAAGTTATGATGAGAACTATTATGCAGATGTTCTAAAAGATTTTTTAGAAGAAAATAAAGATACTTTATCTGATAAGGATAAGGCAAGGATATTTACTAATTTGGCCTTTTATTATGAAAATAGGGAAAAAGCAGAAGAGTACTTACTGGAAGCAGCACGATTAAATTCCCCTTATGCAGAAACATATAGAGGTCTAGGTTTAGATTATTTTGATAAGTACACGGATACGAAAGAAAAAGAATTGGTTAGAAAGAGTTTAGAATGTTTTAGTAAAGCAAGGGAATTATCTAAAGATTATGCAATAGAATTTTCGTATGGAGCATTATTATTTGAAAATGGTAAATATAAAGAAGCAAAAAAAGTATTTAAAGAATTATTGTCTGAATTTCCAAATAGAACTAGATTACTACTGGCTTTGACGTATTGTGAGTATTATTTAGGAAATAGGGAAGAAGTATACAATTATTTAACTAAGTTAAAGATAGGACAAGATGAAAATTACTCTTTACATACAGATGAAATTGATGAAGAAGAAGTTTGGTATCTATACTATGCTTTAGAAGAGTATGACACATTTATTGATTTTTATGGTAATAGCGATAATTCTTGGTTTCTCTTAGTGTTAGAACATTATCTATATGCACTATGGGTTAAGGGAGAATGTGATGAGTTTTACGATTTAATAGAAGAGTTTAAGAGAACGACTAAAAGAAATATTGAAGAAGTGAACTCTGAAGATACTTGGAGTGAAGAAGAGACAAGCGAAATTATAAGTGATTATAAAAATGATTTAAAGGAAGCAGATGAACTAATAGATAAGATAGTAAATAAGAACTATAAACCAGAGGCACGATTTTCTTTATATCCAGAGTTTGGTTGTTATTTGGTAGACTGTATTTTACACAAATTTTAGTGAGATAGCTTTTTAGCTATCTCTATTTTTTATGGTATAATAAAGAAGAATTGATAGGAGGTGCCCTTATGCCTGAATTACCAGAAGTGGAAAATATAAAGATGGGTCTTAAGCCTAATGTAATAGATAAAAAAATATTAGATATAGAATTTTCTGATGTAGTAATAAATTCACATTCATCTGGAAGAAGTGCAGTTGTAAAAGATAATCTTAAATATTTTAAAGATAATTTAGTAGGTAAAAGTATTTTGGATTTAGAACGAAGAGGTAAGTATGTTTATTTTACTTTAGATAAAGGGTATATGATTACTCATTTTGGAATGACGGGTGCATATTTTGTGGTGAATAATCTAGATGAAATTGATAATAAGAATTATCATAAACACAGGCACGTGATTTTTAAATTAGACAGTGGAGAACTAATGGTATATTCTGATATACGTCGGTTTGGAGAACTTCGATATATAGAAGATATAGCAGACTTTAAGCCATTTATCTCTTTAGCGCCAGAACCTTTTAAAAAGGATGCTTTGTCTTACTTTTTAGAAAAATTAGAATCTAAGAAATATGCTAATCAAAAAATAAAAGGCCTACTTTTAGAGGGGAATGTATTTTGTGGATGTGGAAATATTTATGCTTGTGAAATTTTATATCAAGAGAAGATTAATCCTGAAAGATTAGCATCTGAATTAAGTGTAAAAGAAAAGAAGAAATTATTTAATGCATTGGTTAAAATGTTAGAGTTTAGTATTGAGCAAGGTGGTTCTACTATCTCTGATTATGTTCATGCAGATGGTGGAGAAGGTAATATGCAAAACTTTCATAAAATTTATGGAAAAAAAGAATGTCCTTTGGGTCATGAAGTAGAAAATATAGTAATAAAAACAAGATCGACACATTATTGTCCAAAATGCCAAAAATAAAAATAGACTGGATTTAATATCCAGTCTATTTTTTTATCTTATTAGTTAGAGCTTGAAACTACTGTTGTTTGTGCTTGGGCAGGAGCCTGTGTTGATTGAGCTGCTGCTGGAGCCGCTGTAGTTTGGTTAGTAGCCGAAGATGCTGCTGAATCAGCTGAAGTTTGTACTTGAGATTGAGCTGCTAATTGAGCTGCTTGGCTAGCCGCTTGACCAGATCCAGATAACATGCTTTCGATATAAGTTTTCACATCGTCAGTGTTTCCTTTGACTTGGTATTCTTCGAATAGTTTCTTCATTGCGTTAGTAACTACAGTAGGATCTTCTGTGATAGCTTTTTGAGCTAGAGTTGAGGCTACTTGTGTTTTGATTTCGTCAACAGAAACTTCTTTAGTATCTAAAACTTTGATAATGTGGTAACCGAATTGAGTTTTAACAACATCAGAGTATTTACCTTTTTCTACAGAGTAGGCAACGTCAGAAAATTCTTTAACGAAAGCTGAAGATTCTTTAGCAGACCATCCTAACTCTCCACCATTAGCAGCGTTAGATGTATCAGTTGAGTATTCTTTAGCAAGTGTTGCAAAATCTCCACCTGCATCTAGTTTAGTTTTAACTTCATTAATTTTTGATTTTGCTTCTTCATCACTTACACCTGTTGGGATTGCGTCAGATTTAACCGTGATTAAGATGTGAGCTAGGTTGTATTGTGTTTTTTCTTTTTCAGCTTGTTCTTTGATTTTGTTATCATCGATACCTTTAGTATCTAAAATCATGTAAATCATAGCTGAGTTTAGTTTAATTCTATCTTTATATTTTTCGATAGTAGTACCTTGTGATTTAAGGGCAGCTTCTAATTGCTCTTTACCACCTAACTGTGCTTCTAATTCAGAAAGTTGAGTATCGATTGCTTTTTCATCAATTCTATTCTTATATTTGTTTAGTAAGATTTTTTCCATTGCTGCTTCAGTTGCAACTTTAGAAATATCTTGTTGTCCAATGTAGTTTAAAACATCTTTTTGAGTGATGTCACCCTCTTTAGTTGAGATGTAAGTTTCTCCGTTTGATAATCCTGTAGCTGAACATCCAGTAATAACAAGAGCTCCAGCTAAAATACTAGGTAGTATAGCTTTTTTAAATTTTTTCATACTTTATTAAATTCTCCTTTATGAGTATATTTATTAACTATAGCATAAATTGAAAATAAACTCAATCTTTACAGAATAGGGGATATTAATTCTGCTAGTGATTCTTTCATTTTAATTAATCTTGATCTATTATTATATTTTTCAAGACTTAATATAGTGGAATGTCTAGTATCTTCCATAAAGATTTTTCTGAATTTCTTTGTTTCTTCAATATCGTAAATGAAGGTATTTATTTCAAAGTTTAGTTTGAAACTTCTGTTATCAAAGTTAGCAGTACCTACACTAGCAACTTCATCGTCGATTATCATCGTTTTTGCGTGTAGGAATCCACGAGTATATTCATAAACTGTGGCACCATCTTCAATAAGTTTTCCGACATTAGAATAATTTCCCCATCGTATTAAGGGATGATCACTTCTATCAGGTATCATTATTTTAACATCAACTCCGGATAAAATTGCCATTCTAAGAGCATCCATCATGCTCTCATCAAGAATAAAGTAGGGGCTCTGGATATAGATATATTTCTTAGCGTTATTAATCATATTAATGTAAGCATACTTGATTTGATCAATTTCTTCATCAGGTCCAGATGTAACTATTTGAATAGGGAGACTTGATGAAGTTGTAGTTTTATTTATGAGATAATCATTAATCTTTATGTGGTCTGATTTTTTGGAAGCTTGAGAGTTCCAATCATCGATAAATCTAAGATTAAGTAAGGAAACAGCTTCACCTTTAATTCTAAGGTGAGTATCACGCCAATTTCCCATTTTTTTATCTAATCCAATATATTCGTTTCCTACGTTAAAACCACCTGTATATGCAATTTCCCCATCTATAACAACCAGTTTTCTATGATTTCTATAGTTCATTCGTAGATTAATTAGTGGTAATTGTGATTTGAAGAAACTTTTAGTTTTAGCTCCCGCTTTTATTAATTTTCTAAGTGTAAAACTATTCAGTGTTCTGGAACCTATATCATCATATAGAAGATATACATCTACTCCTTGATTTAATTTTTCAATTAATAAGTCGATTAGTTGGTTACCTAAGTGGTCTTTCTTTATTATATAATACTGAACATGAATGTAAGATGAAGCATTTCGAATATCTTCAAATAAATTATCAAATTTATCTTTACCTTCAGTAAGGATTTCTATTTCGTTGTTAGTAGAAAGAAAAGCTTGGTTCGACTGATAATTAAGTTTGATAAGATTTTGATTTTTTTTCACTACGACATTAGAGTCATTAATAATATAGGGTTCATCTCTTTGGAGTAATTTTTTCTGAAATTCTATTTTTTTATCCTTACTATAGGGATAGATTTTATCTCTGTGTATAGATCTTCCTAATAGTAAGTAGAGAATAACACCTAGATAAGGTAGTATAATTAAAACAAGTAGCCATGCCCAAGAAGATGATGCTTTTTTCTTTTCTATAAAAACAGTCGCAAATATAATTGCTATATGAAGTAAAGAAAAGGCAGCGATTAGAGTAGGTGTGTTGATGAACGATGTAATAATTGACGTTATACTACTCAAATTAATGACAAATAAGTGATTATACATGTAAATTTCCTTTCATTTCTTTATAAAATATAAGTTAATTTTATAAAATGGTTGGCAATTTGACAAGGATTGTACTATAATGGTAGTAAGAACAATTAAGGAGTTTATTATGTCTGCTACTATTTTAGATGAGTTAAAAAATAAATTTGAAAACATTGCTAGTGAGTTAGATAGCATTGAACCTGAAAGTGTTGACTTAACACAAATTGATAGATTAATAGCTTTAGTAGAAGAGCTAGATAATGAGATAAAAACTATTAAATAAAATTAGTCCCACTTGGGGCTTTTTTTCTTAAAATTTCTTAAAAATATATTAAAGCGAGAAGAAATATGTCTAAAAAAATAACATTAACGATAAAGAAAATCGGAATAAATGGAGAAGGTATTGGTTACTACCGTAAAAAAATTACTTTTGTTAAGGGTGCACTACCTAACGAAGTAATCAGATGCCAAATTGAAGAAGAAAATGAAAAATATATTAAGGCTAGATTAATTACTGTTCTAGAAAAATCACCTTACAGACGTGAGAATGTAAGAAAAGAATTTTTAGAATCCGGAGCTTACGGACTAGCTCACGTTGAGTATGAGAAACAGTTAGAATTTAAACGTGATATTGTTGTTGATGCTTTTAACAAGTATTTAAACATTAAAAATCCAGAGAACAAGATTGCTAAAACTATGCCATCTCCTAAAGAGTATCACTACCGTAACAAAAATCAATTCCCTGTTGCAATAAGCAAAGAAGGAAGAGTAGTGGCTGGTCTATATAAAGAAGGTACGAACCAACTTGTTGATATAAAGGACTGTATTGTACAAACGGAAGCAGCTAACCGAATTATTGAACAATGTAAAAAGTATATAGCTAAATTCAAGGTGCCAGTATCAATTTCTAAGAAGTATGATGGTATCAAATATATTTCAACAAGAGTATCTTTCCATAATGGAGATATGCAAGTTATTTTTGTTGCTAACTCTAAGAAAATTGATGGATTAGACAAAGTTGTAAGAGAATTAAAACGTGAAAGAATAGTTAAGTCTATTATCCTAAATATTACTAATGATAAAGACCACTTAGTAATGGGAACAGAAAACATTAACTTATATGGATCTGACCACATTATTGAAAAAGTAGGACACATAGAGTACAAATTATCTGCTAATTCATTCTTCCAATTAAATCCAATGCAAACTAAGAATCTTTATGAAAAAGTAAGAGAATTTGCTGATTTAAGTGAAGATGATACAGTTTTAGATGCTTACTGTGGTGTAGGTGCTATTGGTCAGTATATCGCTAAAGATTGTAAAGAAGTTTACGGTATAGATATAGTAGAAGAAGCTATTAAAAATGCAGAAGAAAATGCAGAATTAAATGGACTGGATAACTGTCACTATGGTGTAGGTGATGCAACGAAAGTATTACCTAGACTTAAAAAAGAAGGATACAAGTTTGATGTTGCTATTGTAGACCCACCAAGAAGTGGTCTAGGATACTTAGCGAAAAACTTATTAAGTGTTGGTGCTAAGAGAATAGTTTACGTATCGTGTAACCCATCAACATTAGCAAAAGATTTAAGAATCTTAACTAAGAAATATAAATTAAGAACAGTACAACCCGTAGATATGTTCCCGCAAACTCCTCAGGTTGAAGCAGTCGTGTTATTAACGAGAAATTAATTAAATAGGTAAAAACTGAGTATCTAATAAGATATTCAGTTTTTTATTTATATTTAATTGAAATTAGGTAGTATTTAAAATAAAATAAAGTAGGAGTCTGAATAACAATTATTATGGAGGGAAGTCATGAAAAAAGTTAAGAAAAATTCTAGAGAAGAATTAAAAAAATTACAATCAATGTTAGCTAGTGTTGAATCAGAATTAAATACATTGACGATTAAAGAAAAACAAATAAAAACTGAGATTTCAACTAAAAAACAATCTGTAAATATGATAAAACAAAAAATTCAGGCACTTTCAAAAAACAGTGATGAAATAACAGTTTCAGAACATGCAATAGTAAGGTATTTGGAAAGAGTAATGGAAATTGATATGGAAGATTTTGTGGACAAAATTCTTCCAGAAGAAGACAAAAAAGTAATAAAAAAATTGGGTAATGGACAATATTCTGTAAATCAAGGATCGCATATAGTGGTTGTAAGAAATGGTGTAGTAATGACTATTAAGAAAGATAAATAATGATGAAGTTATTAGGATTTAAATATGTTGAAACAAGTGGTCGTGGCGAAGTGATAGAATATGTAGTTCTTACAAAAGTAAAAAATAAGTATTATATAGATTGGTTTTCGTATTCGAAAAAGGAAGTTGAAAATTATAAAGAAAAGTATTCTGGTCAAAAAAGAGAAAGATTTGAGATAACTAAAAAAATTGATAAATTTTTAAATGAAATTGAAAGTTTTAATATTAAAGATTGGAAAAAAGAATATATGGGAATGGAATTTTTTCCACCGATAGGAAGTTGGAAATTACATATTACTACGAATACCTATAATGTAGTTACTTCTGGAAGTGGAGATTATCCAGAAAATTTTCGAGAATTTTTTAATAGTTTTAAGAGAATGTGTGAGAAAAAATAAGGAAGTATAGAAAAAAGTAGACATTGGAGAAGATATTGTCAAAATAAAAGAGAAAATCATAAAGAATCCTAATATGATATATGATAAACCTCTTGAGAGCATATAGTTTTTTATACGCGGCACTAAATGATAAGAAATATTGGGAAAGAAATGATGTAATAGAGATAACAAATTTAAAACCAGCTGGTTATTCTAAATTAATAAAAATTATGAAAGAACTAACTATTATAATCCCAGTTCGGGGACAAGGAAAAGGGAAGTATAAATTTTCTTTTTAATAAAAATAGATAAAAATAGAGATTACTCACGAATGAGTAATCTCTATTTTTTATTAAATTATGCGTATGGTTGTAATTCTTTGTTGATTGGAGTGTCAGCAATATTGTTAGCGTAGTTACATAATGTAGCTAAACTTACTCCTAAAATTACATCAAGAGCGTGTTCGTTAGTGTATCCGTGGCTTAAGAAGTCAGCGAATGTTGCTTCATCAACACGTCCTTTGTTTTCCATAACAGCTACTGTAAATCTAGCTAGTGAGTTTAATTTAGCATCTGTTTCGATTGGAGCAACTTCACGAAGTGCGTTTACTAATTCTTCTGGTAATTTTAATAATTTGTAAGCAATAGCAGTGTGTCCAGCAACACAGAATCCACATCCGTTGATAACTGCAGCAGTAATTTGAACTACTTCTCTTTCAGTTGCATCAAGTGATGTACGTCTGTTGATAGCTCCAACAGTACGGTAAGTTTCTAATGCTGTAGGTGCGTTAGCTAAAATTCCGATTAGGTTAGGAACATATCCGTTCTCTTTTTTTACAGTCTCAATAACTGGTTTAGCAGCTTCTGGAGCTGTCTCTACTGTATGAATATCAAATTTTGGCATAATATTTCTCTCCTTTAAACTTTGTATTTATGACTTCATATTAACAAAAAAATAGTACGCTGTCAAAATAACTGTTTCAAAATTTTCTTGAAAATATATTTAAATAAAATTTTTATTAAAATTAATATTGAAACGTTCTCACTTAAATAAAGGAGAATAGGTTATTTTCGTATGAAATAATAGTTATTTTATATAACATTCGTGTTACAAATTGAAAAGGGGATAAAAAAATGTTGAATTATGAATTTATATATGTTAAGATAGTAAATGCAGTTAAGATTGCGAACGAGAGAGGCGAAGTTACTTTTTTGCCAAACTTATTGCTGTTTTAATTAAAATTAAGTTAATGTTTAATTTTAAGAGGAAGCAGGTTTGATGTACTGGTGAACCGTTGGTTCATTTGGGAGATACGGCGTGAGTCGTGACTCAAATTTTTTGTAACATAGTAATTAAAAATTACTGTGCTTGTGAAAACAATTAGTAAGAGTAGTAAAAGTAAGGATTGCTATATAGACTCTAACGTTCTAAACTAGAATATAAACGCCAAGGCATTTATTTGCGTAGGCTTTTTAGGTACAGAGATTGATAAACACTTAAGCATAGTAATGGAAATTCTATGTTTAAGTGTTTTTTGTTATGAAGAGAGGAGATTCTTGTATTGTCTAATTCACAAGAAAGAATGCCTATTGTTGAGGCATTAAAAGAATTAAAACAAAGACGGGTTG
This sequence comes from Gemella sp., assembly GCA_030529855.1. Classification (GTDB taxonomy): domain Bacteria; phylum Bacillota; class Bacilli; order Staphylococcales; family Gemellaceae; genus Gemelliphila. The sequence goes on along the minus strand of JAUMWC010000001.1, from coordinate 79,935 downwards.
TCCCTTTTGATGTACCTGGACATAAGAGAGGTCGCTCAAGTAGAGAGCTTACAGATTTTTTAGGAGAACAGGCAGTATCGATGGATGCTAATTCAATGAAGATGCTTGATAATCTTAGTCACCCAGTATCTGTAATTAAGGAAGCTGAGGAACTAGCTGCTGAGGCTTTTGGAGCGAAACACGCTTTCTTTATGGTTAATGGTACAACTGGAGCAGTTCAAAATATGATTTACGCCACTATTAAGGCGGGAGAAAAAATAATTTTACCTAGAAATGTTCATAAGAGTGTTATTAATGCGCTGATTATGTGTGGAGGTCTACCTGTATACGTAGATTCACCTTTGCAGGAAGAATTAGAAATTTCTACGGGGATGCCACTTAGTGAGCTAGAAAAAGTTATAGAAAATAATCCTGATGCTAAAGCAATTTTAGTAAATAATCCAACTTATTATGGGATTTGTTCAGATCTAAAAGGAATAGTAGAACTAGCACATTCTAAGGGAATGTTGGTTCTTGTAGATGAAGCACACGGTTCTCACTTGTACTTTGGAGAAAATTTACCAATTTCTGGTATGGCAGCTGGAGCAGATATGGCATCTGTTTCTATGCATAAGTCAGGTGGATCATTAACTCAATCATCATTCTTATTAATCAATGACAGTATGAGTACAGAGTATGTTAGGCAGATAATTAACCTGACACAAACTACAAGTTCTAGTTATTTACTTATGTCAAGTCTAGATCTTGCACGTTCTAACCTAGCTAGAAATGGTTTGGATATCTTTAAACAAGTAACTAGTATTGCGCAATATGCTAGAGATGAGATTAATAAGATAGGTGACTACTACGCTTATTCAACGGAGATTGTTGATAACCACGGAATATGTGATTTTGATGTCACTAAATTATGTGTTAAGACTACAGATTTGGGGCTTACAGGATCTGAAGTATATGATTTACTTAGAGATGAGTATAATATTCAAATAGAATTTGGAGATACAGCTAATATCCTGGCCTATATTTCAGTAGGGGATAAGATAAATGATATCGAGCGACTAGTTAGTGCTTTAGCAGAGATTCGTAGAAACTATAAGAAAGAGAAAAAGGGACTACTAATCTTTGATATTGCTAGTACCGATGTTATGATTTCACCGAGAGAAGCTTTCTTTGCAGATAAAGAGAGTATTGTTATTTCTGAAAGTAAGGGAAGAATTGCCGGGGAAATGGTTATGTGTTACCCGCCGGGAATTCCTATTGTAGCACCAGGAGAGTTGATCACGGATGAAGTAATATCTCATATTCTATACGCTAAGGAAAAAGGATGTTTCCTAATGGGAACAGAAGATGAGTTATTAGAAAAAATAAGAGTTGTAAAGGAGACTAAATAATGGATTTATGGTTTTCAGAATTCCATCAAGATGGAGTAAAATTATCTATCAATGTTGAAAGAGAAGTTTATAGTGAAAAAAGTGAATACCAACATATTTCAGTCTTAGAATCTAAGGAGTATGGTAGAGTACTAGCCCTAGATGGAGAACTTATTACAACTGAAAAAGATGAATTTTTCTACAGTGAGATGATGGTTCACGTCCCTATGAATACAATGGCTAATATAAGAAACGTATTAGTTATTGGTGGACTTGATGGGGGAGTATTAACAGAGCTTGAAAAGTATCCAACAATTCATAGCATAGATGTAGTGGAACTTGATCAAAGGGCAGTAGAAGTTTGTCAGGAGTATTTACCAGAATCAAAAATTGCATTCCAAGATAAAAGAGTAAATCTTTATATACAAGATGCACTAAAATTCGTTCGCTATAGAGAAAATACGTATGATTTAATTATTGTAGATTCAGCTAATCCATTTGGACTTAATGAAGGATTATTTACAAGAGAATTTTATGGGAATTGCTATAACGCACTGACTGAGCAAGGAATCTTACTTAGTCAGCAAGCTAATGCATTTTATGAAGAAGATGTAACAGCAATGCGCCACATAAGTGACAGATTAAAAGCTGTTTTCCCAGTTAACACTGTGTATTTTACAAGTGTTCCTAGTTACGCAGCAGGGTACCTATTAGTTGGATTCTCTTCAAAAGGAATCCACCCAGAAGAATCTAGTGGTTTAGCTACAAGGTTAGGAATAAAGACTCAATATTACAATGACGAGATACATAGGGGAGCCTTTTACCTACCGAATTATATTAAGGAGAAGTTAGAAAATGAAAGCTAATGTAACAACATTTATTGGATGTGAAGCAAATTACGATGAGTCGAGTTTAGTATTGTTTGGAGCACCTTACGATTCTACAACATCATTCAGACCAGGTACTCGTTTTGCGAGTACAGCAATAAGAAATGAAAGTTTTGGTATTGAAACATACAGTCCTTACCAAGATAAAGATTTAGAAGATATCAAAGTATTTGATGCAGGAGATTTAGAATTACCGTTTGGAAATACTGTTGAGACTTTAAAACAATTAGAAGAAATGACTGCTAAAATTGCTGGAGATGGAAAAATCCCACTTATGATTGGTGGAGAACACTCTATTACAGCTGGGCCTGTAAAAGCAATGTTAGAAAAGTACCCAGACTTACACCTAGTACAATTTGACGCGCACACTGATTTAAGAGAAGACTACCTAGGAGTTAAAGAATCTCATGCAAGTGTTATTAAACGCTGCTGGGATATGATGGGAGATGGACGTATCTTCCAATTTGGTATCCGTTCAGGACAAAGAGAAGAATTTGAATGGGCTAAAAAGCACACTCACTTACAGAAATTTAACTTTGATGGTTTAGAAGAAGTGGTTGAAAAATTAAAAGGAAAACCAGTTTACTTTACATTAGACCTTGATGTATTAGATCCATCAGAATTCCCTGGAACTGGTACACCAGAAGCGGGTGGAGTTAGATTTACAGAATTATTAGCAGCTATTGAAAAAATTAGTGAACTAAACATTGTTGCTGCTGATATGAATGAGTTATGCCCAATCTATGACCAATCAGGTCAATCAACAGCCTTAGCGTGTAAATTATTACGTGAAATAATATTATACTTACATAAATAATTAATAATAAAAAGGAGATTTTAAAATGAGTAAAGCACTTATTATTGGAGCAGGTGGAGTTGCTGGAGTAACAGTCCACAAATGTGTTCAAAACTTTAAAGTATTTGAGGAAATTTGTATCGCATCACGTACAAAATCTAAATGTGATGCCTTAAAAGAAAAATTAGAAGGTAAAGGATGTAAAATTACTACAGCTCAAGTAGATGCTGATAATGTAGAAGAGCTAATTGCATTAATTAACGAAGTTAAGCCAGATATCGTTATTAACTTAGCTTTACCATACCAAGACTTAACAATCATGGATGCGTGTTTAGCAACTAAGACTCACTATTTAGATACAGCTAACTATGAGCCAGAAGACACAGCTAAATTTGAATACAAATGGCAATGGGAATACCGTGAGCGTTTTGAAAAAGCTGGAATTACAGCTATCTTAGGTTCTGGATTCGATCCAGGAGTAACTGGAGTATTTTCAGCTTATGCTCAAAAACACTACTTCGATGAAATTAACTACATCGATATCTTAGACTGTAACGGTGGAGACCACGGTTACCCATTCGCTACAAACTTCAACCCAGAAATCAACATTCGTGAAGTATCAGCAAACGGACGTTACTGGGAAAATGGTGAGTGGGTAGAAACTAAACCTATGGAAATCAAACGTGTTTATGACTTTGATCAAGTAGGGGAAAAAGATATGTACCTACTGTACCATGAAGAATTAGAATCATTAGCACAAAACATCAAAGGAATTAAGAGAATTCGTTTCTTCATGACTTTTGGTCAATCATACTTAACTCACTTACAATGTTTAGAAAATGTTGGTATGACTTCAATCGAACCAATTATGTATGAAGGAAAAGAAATTATTCCATTACAATTCTTAAAAGCAGTATTACCAGACCCAGCAAGTTTAGGGCCACGTACAGTTGGAAAAACTAACATTGGATGTATTTTCCAAGGTAAGAAAGATGGAAAAGATGTTTCTTACTACGTTTACAATGTATGTGATCACCAAGAATGCTACAAAGAAGTTGGATCACAAGCTATTTCGTACACAACTGGAGTACCAGCAATGATCGGAGCAATGTTAGTACTTAACGGAAAATGGCAAAAACCAGGAGTATTTAATGTTGAAGAGATGGATCCAGATCCATTCATGGAAGCATTAAACGAGTGGGGATTACCATGGCAAGAAGACTTTAACCCAACATTGGTGGATTAATAAATGGAAAAATACAAGATTGATTGGGACGTAAAGCAGGTTAAAACACCTGCTTTCGTTACAGAAGAAAACTTATTAAGAAAAAATTTAGAAATCTTAGCTAGAGTAAGAGAAGAAGCTGGTTGTAAAATATTATTAGCTCAAAAAGCTTTTTCTATGTTTCACTTTTATCCATTAGTTGCTGAGTACTTAGATGGAACGACAGCAAGTGGTATATATGAAGCAAAACTAGGATTTGAAGAGTTTGGTAAGGAAACACATGTTTTCTCTCCAGCATATAGAGAAGAAGAGTTAGAAGAATTATTACCGATTGCTGATCACTTTGTTTTTAATTCATTTAGTCAATGGAATAGATACAAAGATAAGGTTTTAGCTGCTGGTAAGTCATCTGGATTGCGTATTAATCCAGAATGTTCTACTCAAGAAGGCCACGAGATTTACGATCCATGTTCACCAGGATCAAGACTAGGAATTACTCTTGCAGAGTTTGAAGGTAAAGATTTAACGGGTGTAGATGGATTACACTTCCACACTCTATGTCAGCAAAATTCTGATGATTTAATTACAACGCTAAAAGCAGTGGAAGAAAAATTCGGTAAATATCTACACGGGATGAAGTGGCTAAACTTCGGTGGTGGACATCACATTACACGTGAAGACTATGATATTGAAAGTTTAATTTCTATAGTTAAACATATAAAAGAAACTTATGATTTAGAAGTGTATTTAGAACCAGGAGAAGCGATTGCTTTAGATGCTGGTTACCTAGTAGCCCAAGTTTTAGATATTACAGAAAATAATGGTATTAAAAATGCAATTTTAGATACATCAGCTACTTGTCATATGCCTGATGTATTAGAAATGCCTTATCGTCCGCATATTATAGATAGTGGAATGCCAAATGAAAAAGCACATACTTATAGATTTGGTGGACCTACATGTCTTGCGGGTGACCATATTGGAGAATATAGCTTTGACAAGCCGTTAGAAATAGGGAGCCGTGTAGTATTTTGTGATATGGCTATCTATTCTATGGTTAAGACTAATACATTCAACGGAATGCCATTGGCATCACTTTTAGCAGTAGATAAAGATAACAATATCCAAACAGTAAAAGAATTTGGATATCAAGACTTCAAAGAAAGACTATCGTAAGATGATAAAAAATATAACCCCAAAAGAAATAATTCTATCTTTTGGGGTTATATTTATTTCATGAACTCACTAATTTCTTTGAGTGCAACATTGTTAAATCTTGAATCTAATCTATGACCACCGTTTTCTACTGTGACAAGTTTAGAATTTTTAAAAGTTTTATTGGCATTCTCAGCATACGAGTATGGAACAACCGAGTCATTAGTTCCGTGAATTATTAGTGTAGGTGCAGCAACTTCAGATATTTTTTTATTAATATCTATATTAATAGCATCAGTCAAATAGCTACTACCTAGATTTGAATTTCTGTGACTTATGCTTTTAGGAACTTGGTCTAAACTAGACACACCTAGTTTTTCATAGGTCTCTTTTAAATCATCAAACATTACAAAGGCTGGGAAAATAAGAAGTAATTTATTTACTTTATCTTTATTTTCAGATGCATAAAGAGTTGATACTACACCACCTTGGCTGACACCTAATAGATTAATCTTTTCTTTGTCTACGAAGTTTTCTTGCGATAATTTATTGATAACGGCTTCTAAGTCGGCTTTTTCTGTAAGAATAGACATGTTTTGCATATCTTGGCCACCACTTTTTGAATTACGGCTTCCACCGAAGAAGTCAAAACGATAGACTATATATCCTTCTTCTGCAAATTTTTCAGCATAATCATCATACATCTCAAGAGTGTTATTAAAACCATGAGAAATAATTAGTAAAGGTAACTTCTTTTCTTTGTAATCACTTGGTGCAGTGATTTTACCATACAGATTAATAGAATCACGATTCACATGGTATTCTTCCTCGACTATATCATTAGCTTTACTAGTGTTAGTGAAAAGAAAATTTAAGATTAAAATAATGCTAAGAATTTTTATAAGAAATTTTTTCAAAATAGTACTCCTAAAATTTATTTAGAAAATATGGTAACAAAAATTCTAGTTGTAGTCAACAAATACTTCTTAAATTGACAAAGGATTTAACAGGATTTATAATTTATTAATAAGATAATTAAGAGTATGAAAGAGGTATTCTGATGAATATTTTTGAATTAAAAAATATTGGTTATAAAGCCAATGAAAAAGAAATATTAAAAGATATTAATATAAGTATTAAAGAAGGAGACAGGGTTACGCTTGTGGGGCCTTCGGGAAGTGGAAAATCTAGTATTTTAAAATTACTTTCTGGCCTGCAATCACCTACAAGTGGAGACTTATTATACGGAAGTAAAAATATCGAAACTTTAGAGATGTCGGATTATCGTAAAGAAGTTTCATATTTTTTCCAGCAAGCTGTTTTATTTGGAGATAGTGTAAGAGATAACTTGGAATTTCCTTTTATAATAAGAGATCTAGCTTTTGATGAAACAAAGGCTAAAGAAGCTTTAAAGAAAGTTAATCTACCAGTAGATTACCTAGATCATAAGGTAAAAGACCTGTCAGGTGGAGAAAAACAACGTGTAGCTTTAATAAGAAATATGATGTTTGAACCAAAAGTTTTGTTACTAGATGAAATCACTGCGGGGTTAGATGCAGACACTAAACACCTAGTTCACGATTTAATAGATGCTTATCACAAGTCAGGTAAAACTATTGTAGAGGTAACTCATGATCAAGAAGAAATTGATAAAGCAAGAACAGTGATTAATATAGAAGGAGGACAAGTGAAGTATGAGTAGTGTAACAGTAGATAATTTATCACTTGTTTTGGCTTTTTCTCTAGTATTATTAGCTATGGGGATAAGTCAAAAGGAAAAGCTTGGTTTATCTAAGGATATTTTCTTTGCCATAATTAGAACAGTTCTTCAACTGACTTTAACTGGATATATCTTAAAATATATTTTCCAAGTTTCTAATGTATTCTTAAGTTTAGCAATGGTATTAATAATTATTTATAATGCTAGTAGCCAAGCTAAAAAGAGAAATCCTAATAAGTCTAGTAAACAGTGGCATTCGTTTGTAGCAATTCTATTATCAACAGGACTTACGTTAGGAGTTTTAATTGCATCAGGAGCAATTAAGTTTGTACCATCTCAAATTATTCCTATTTCTGGAATGATTGCGAGTAACTCTATGGCAGCTATAGGTCTTGCTTATAAGTCGATGTACAATTCTTTCAAAGATAATAGACAACAAATATTAGAAAAATTATCTTTAGGAGCAAGTGTAAAATTAACATCACAATCAATTTTACGTGATAGTATAAAAACAGGTATGCAACCAACTATTGATTCAGCTAAGACTGTTGGTTTAGTAAGTTTACCTGGTATGATGTCAGGTCTTATCTTTGCTGGAGTAGACCCAGTTCATGCCATCAAGTATCAAATTATGGTAATGTTTATGCTTCTATCTGCAACTAGTTTAGGTTCTATGGTGGCAGCATACTTTTCATATAAGTCATACTTTAATAAGAGAGACCAGTTAGATTTTGAATAGGAGATATACATATGTATGAAATTACTGTTGAAGAATTAATTAACGTATTTGAAAATGATAATGCAGTATTAATAGACGTAAGAGAAAAGGATGAGTTTGCAGAAATTTCTCTAGAAGAAGCTATTAATATTCCGTTAGGACAAATAAGTTACTATGAAGGAGATAAATCTAAAGATATTTATCTGATTTGTAGAACTGGAAATCGTAGTGGCCAAGCCTGCAAAATATTAAGTGCTAAAGGATACAAAGCATATAATGTTTTGGGCGGAATGGAAGAGTGGAAGAAATTTACTGAAAGTATTTAAAAGGTAGGAGTTAATCCTATCTTTTTTGATTTGAAAAATAAATAACTGCTTTTAATTATCTAGTTTTAGCTGTATAATAAAAACAAATACTAGATAAGAGGAGAGTAACAATGGTAAATAAAAATGATTTTTCAAATATGGGCTATGAACCAAGTAGACATTTGTTAGATTTTCATATTGCTGGTTTTGCATATTATGATGGATTGGATGTTATTGATGAACTAGTGTTAGGTGCAAATGTTGATTTAGTAGTAGAACCAAGTAATCCGTATGATCCAGAAGCTATTGCTATTTATTATAAAAAACATAAATTAGGATATTTTCCTAAGGACAAAAACTCTTTAATTAGCAAGTTTTTATATTTTGGGCACCAAGATGTTTTTGAAGCTAAAATTCAGTATGCAAGTAAAGAACAACATCCTGAAAGGCAGTTCAGAGTTGTTGTAAAAATAAAAGATGGAAGAGAGTAGTGTAATTGGATGGAAGTAATATTGAATTCTACTCAGAAAAATTCTCCTAAGAATGCTTTTCTTGAAAAATTAACATATGATATTTTAACGAATAGTGTTAATGAGGAACATTTAGATTTTCCTTTATCTGACATTGAATTACCTAGGTTAAGGGATGAGATACTTACTATAAAACATGGTATATCCCATGGGAAAGTAGGTAGTGTTTTAGTTAAAGTGGATAATGGAGAATTAGAGTGGCTATCTTTTCATTATGAATTTAAAACATTTAAAGCTGAAAAAATAATATCTTGTATAGTTACTTATGCATAAAAAAGAGAATTAAGATAAAAATCTTAATTCTCTTTTTTATTTATTAGAATTTTAGTTTTTCTTCTATGAATGATTTAACTTCTGAGATTGGAATACGTGTTTGTTCCATTGTGTCACGGTCACGTACTGTTACCATTCCATCAGTTTCTGAGTCGAAGTCGTAAGTGATACAGAATGGAGTACCAACTTCGTCTTGACGACGGTATCTCTTACCGATTGATCCAGTTTCATCGAAGTCTACCATAAAGTCAGCAGCTAATTCTGCGTAAACTTTAGAAGCTCCTTCTGATAATTTTTTAGATAGAGGTAAGATTGCAGCCTTGTATGGTGCTAATGCTGGGTGGAATTTAAGTACAGTACGTACATCATTTTCTCCAACTTCTTCCTCTTGGTATGCATTACATAAGAATGCTAAAAGAACACGGTCAACCCCAACAGATGGCTCTATACAGTATGGTAAGTATTTTTCGTTCTTAACTAAGTCATGGTAAGTTAAGTCTGATTTAGAGTGTTCTTGGTGTTGTTTTAAGTCGAAGTCAGTTCTAGAAGCGATTCCCCATAGTTCTCCCCAACCGAATGGGAATAAGAATTCGATATCAGTAGTTGCGTTAGAGTAGTGAGATAATTCTTCTTTATCGTGATCACGTAATCTTACTGCTTCTTCGTTCATTCCTAATTTTAGTAACCATTCTTTACAGAAGTTTCTCCAGTATGTGTGCCATTCTAAATCAGTTCCTGGCTCACAGAAGAATTCAAGTTCCATTTGCTCGAATTCACGAGTACGGAAGATGAAGTTTCCTGGAGTAATCTCGTTACGGAATGATTTACCGATTTGAGCAATACCGAATGGTAATTTTTTACGCATAGATCTTTGAACGTTTTTGAAGTTAACAAAGATACCTTGTGCAGTTTCAGGACGTAGGAAGATGTCACTTGTAGAGTTTTCTACAACACCTTGGCTAGTTTTGAACATTAGGTTGAATTGACGGATGTTAGTGTAGTTGTGTTTTCCACATTCTGGACATGGGATGTTTTCATCAGCGATGATTCTTTCTAATTCTTCGAAAGGTAGACCATCAACAACGATGTCTTCTCCTTTAGTGTTGAAGTAGAATTCTTCGATAATTTTATCAGCACGTAAACGTGATTTACATTCTTTACAGTCCATCATTGGATCTGAGAAGTTTCCAACGTGTCCTGACGCTTCCCAAGTTTTTGGATTCATAAGAATTGCTGAGTCTAACCCAACGTTGTATGGTGATTCCTGGATGAATTTTTTCCACCATGCTTTTTTAATATTGTTTTTTAATTCCACACCTAGTGGACCGTAGTCCCAAGTGTTAGCTAGACCTCCGTAGATTTCAGAACCTTGAAATACGAAACCTCTAGTTTTGGCTAAAGATAAGATTTTTTCCATTTAATAATTCCTCCTTAAAAATATAAAAAATCCCTGTACATAGGAAATAAATCTATATACAGGGACGAATAAAATCCGTGGTTCCACCCTTATTAATGCTGAGCATTCACTTTGGTATTAAATTGTATAAAATTCCAATTAAATTTTGCTAAACTCACACCATCATTAGCTCGCTTGTTTTTATTCTAGCATTTTTATAAAAAAAATACAAGTTTTCTAATAAAAATAAGTATTTTTGTGGTATAATTATGCTACTACAATTATGTCTAAATTTAAATATGGGGGTGAGAGTATGGCAAGAATAGATGCAGATTATGTTTTGGATAATACCGATATAGTTTCTTTGGTTAGTGAGTATGTAAAATTAGAATCTAAAGGGAAAAATTATGTAGGTTTGTGTCCTTTCCATAATGAAAAAACACCTTCTTTTTCTGTGTCTCCCGAGAAAAAAATAGCCCACTGTTTTGGATGTGGGGGCGGTGGAAATGCTATTAACTTTCTAGCTCAAGTTGAGAATATTTCATTTAGGCAGGCATTAATGAAATTAGCGGCGCGCTTAGGGTTAGAAGTTGAAGAAGAACAGAAACCAAGAGCATATAATTTAGATGATAGATTAGAGAGTATGTACTACGCTTCGAATCTGATTGCAGATTATTATAACTACATTTTATTAAATACAAAAGAAGCAGAACATGCACTACAGTATTTACTAGATCGTGGTGTAACTAGAGAGAGTATAAAACATTTTAATTTAGGGTATGCACCTAATGTAGACAAATTAGCCGCAGATTTTTTGAAATCTAGAAATGTAAGTTTAGATTATGCTGCAGATGCTGGTTTGGTTACGATGACGAGTACTGGTAATTATTATGACGTCTTTAAAGACAGGATAATATTCCCGATAAAAGATGATAAATCTAGAGTTGTTGCTTTTTCTGGTAGAACAATGTCTGAAGATAAATCTGTAGCTAAGTACTACAACACGCAGGAAACGGATATATTCGAAAAGAGAAACACTCTATATAACTTTTCGGATGCAAGGCCATTTATTAGCAAGGAAAATAATATAATACTTGCGGAAGGGTATATGGATGTAATACGTGCTCATCAAGAAAATGTAAAGAATGTTGTCGCAATAATGGGGACTAGTCTTGATGATAATAAGGGTGCTAGTTTACTGAAGTTAGTTGATAATGTGACCTTGGCTTTAGATAATGATAATGCTGGTCAAGAAGCTAGTATAAGTATAGGTAATAGATTACTAAGACAAAGTAATAATATATATAAGATAAATATTACTAGCAAAAAAGATATAGATGAATTTGTAAAGTATAGAAAAGAAAAAGATAATGAGTTTTCTTTTAGAGACTATATTCAAAAAAATAAAACACACTATATTGAATGGAAAATTAATTTCTTAAAAGATCAAGCGAAGAATATTGAAGCAAAATTGAATTCTAAAAATGAGATATTGAAAAATATAGCTTACCTTACGGATGAATCTTTAAAAGATATTTTATTATCTAGTTTAGCTAATAGTTTTGAAATAGATAAGAGAATATTATTAAGGGAGTTAGCTCAACTTGGAAAGCCGAGAAGAGCGGTAGCTGCAAGTGACTATGTTGTTGATAAAGAGAAGATAAGGAAATTATTTAGGTCACAAACATATGATATAAATACAAGTAGATTGTTTAAATATTTTTTACTTTCAAGAGATATATTTTTTGAATTTTATGAAGAGATTGAAAATATGGAATTTAGTAATGTATTATTTTCAAAACTAGTAAAAAACCTAGGAATATATTATAATAACTATATGGATTTTGAGATGTATAAATTTACAAGTAATGTAATGGACCCTGATTTGTTACATTTAGTAAATTATATTGATAATACTGATTTTTTAATAGAAGCTGAGCCAACTATTGAATCGGTTAGAGAGTATATAGAATATTTTAAAAAGAAAAATAGTTTAAAGAAAGATTTTTCTAATTTAAAGAATTTATTAGATAGTGCTATTGGTGAAGAAGATAGAGATGTAAAACTATCAGTATTAGATAAATTAAAAAATTATAAGAAATAAGGAGAAAGCATATGGCAAAAGAAACAGCAAAAGACTTTGGAACTTTAAAAAGTGAATTACTTGAAAAAGGTAAGAAAAATGGTGAATTAACACAAGAAGAAATATTAGATGCTTTCTCTAAGTTGAATGTATCATCAGACGACATGGATGATTTTTACGAAGAGTTAAGTCGTGAAGATGTTATCTTAATTAACGCAAATGCGGAAGATGAAAAAATTGAAGAAGAAGAGATTGATTTAGAAGACTTATCTGTACCAGCTGGTATTAAGACAAACGACCCAGTAAGAATGTACCTAAAAGAAATCGGTAAAGTACCACTTCTTTCTAAAGAAAGAGAGCTTCAATTAGCTAAAATTATCGAGTCTGGAAGCGACTTTGAAAAAGAAGAAGCTAAACAAGAGTTATCAGAAGCTAACTTACGTCTGGTAGTATCTATCGCTAAGAGATATGTAGGACGCGGTATGTTATTCCTAGACTTAATCCAAGAAGGAAATATGGGGCTTATCAAGGCTGTTGAGAAATTTGACTACTCAAAAGGATTTAAATTCTCTACATACGCAACTTGGTGGATTCGTCAAGCTATAACTCGTGCAATTGCTGACCAAGCAAGAACAATTCGTATTCCTGTGCACATGGTTGAAACTATCAACAGACTTATCCGTGTTCAAAGACAATTACTTCAAGATTTAGGTCGTGAGCCTAAGCCAGAGGAAATTGGTAAGAAAATGGGAATGACTCCTGAGAAAGTAAGAGAAATCTTAAAGATAGCTCAAGAGCCAGTATCGTTAGAAACACCAATAGGTGAAGAAGATGATTCACACTTAGGAGACTTTATCGAAGATAAAGATGCACAATCTCCAGTAGAACACGCTGCTAATGAAATGCTTAAAGAGCAATTAGAAGAAATTCTTGAAACATTAACAGACCGTGAAGAGAATGTATTAAAATTACGTTTTGGATTAAAAGATGGAAAAACTCACACACTTGAAGAAGTGGGAGCTGCATTCGGTGTAACTCGTGAGCGTATCAGACAAATCGAAGCTAAAGCAATTAGAAAATTAAAACACCCATCTAAGCTAAACAAGTTAAAAGGTTTTATGGAGTAAGTGTTAGAACCCTTGATATATCAAGGGTTATTTTTTATTGTTTTCATTTAGTAGACAGAGAAGAAACAGGTTGTTATGTTCATATATAAAAATAAACTATAATTTAATAATTATGTAGGGTTGAATTAGATATAAATATTCAAGTGAAGTAAGAGTAGAGAAATTTAATATTTTGTTGTATACTCTATTATAAGGAGATGGGGATATGAAAATAGATGATAAAATTAAAAGTATTTTAAATTTGTCTACGGATGCCAGCGATATTGTATATTCTAAGAGAAGGCTTATGAAACATATTGTAAAAAGAAATCACGAAGATATTATAAAATATTTTGATGAAATTGAAAACATCATAGAAACCCCTGATTATGTAGGAGTGAATCCCAATGAAGAAGGGATTTCTTTAGAATATGTAAAAGTGTTTGATGATAATGTATTAGTTGCTTTGAAACTACATAAATCTAAAAATCATTTTTATATTCCTACTATGTATTCTATAAATGATTATAAGTTGAAGCGTAGAATTCTAAGTGGAAGAATGAAACGTATTGACAAATAAAAATAACAATAGTATAATGAATTTAATAGATACGGTGAATAGTTGAGGATAGAAAAGGTTACTATCGCACCCTAGAGGTTAAAAAGAGATGTTGGATACGCCGCCCAACCGATTATTCATATTTTAAAAGACTAGATTTTCTAGTCTTTTTTGTTAGCAAAAACGCAGACAAATATCTTCCTTAAATATCTAGTATGATATAGATAAATGTTATATAATAATATTAATAATAGAATAAAATTAGAGCATATATTCGGAGGAACGATGATGAAAATAATAGGAATAGACTTAGGTGGAACTAGTGTGAAAATGGCTATATTAACACTAGAAGGAAGTGTTGAACACCAATGGTCAATTGTTACAAACACGGAAGATAATGGTAAGAATATTGTAGGAGATATAGTAAATTCAATAAAAGAATTTACTAATGAAAACAATATTTCTTTAGACTCAATCAAAGGGATTGGTATGGGAAGTCCTGGGCAAATTGATTTTGAAAAAGGAACAGTTAGGGGAGCTTACAATTTAGGTTGGGCTGAAACTCAAGAAGTAAAATCTATTTTTGAAAAAGAATTCAAAGTACCTTTCTTTATTGATAATGATGCTAATGTTGCCGCTCTTGGAGAACGATGGAAAGGTGCAGGAGAAAATGCTGAAGATGTAGTGTTTGTAACTCTTGGAACTGGAGTTGGTGGTGGAGTAGTTGCCGACGGTAAATTATTACACGGAGTCAGAGGTTCAGCTGGTGAGATTGGCCACATGATAGTTGAACCTAACAATGGTTTTGAGTGTACATGTGGAAACAAGGGATGTCTTGAAACTGTGGCTAGTGCAACTGGAGTAGTGAAATTAGCAAAAGACTTAATTAAAGAGGAAGAAACTTCTTTGAGAAAACTTATTGAAGAAGATAGCTTAACAGCTAAAGATATTTTTGATGCTGCCAAGCAAGGGGATGAATTTGCTAATAAAGTAATTGATAAATTTGCTTTCTATTTAGGATTATCTTGTAGTCAATTAGCAAATGCTTTAAACCCAAGCTTTATCGTAGTAGGTGGTGGAGTTTCTGCTGCTGGAGACTTCTTACTTGAAAGAGTTAGAAAAGAATTTGAAAAATTTGCCTTTCCACCGGTAAGAGAATCAACAAAACTTGCTTTAGCAACTCTAGGAAATGACGCTGGAGTTATAGGTGCAGCTAGTTTAGTATTACAATAATAAAAAAGGATTTATGCCCAAGATAATTAGGCATAATCCTTTTTATTTTATATTTAATTCTGATGTAGAAAATAGTACGGCAGAACCAGATAATAAGGTTGTATCTCCCTGATATTTACATGTAAGTATTCCGCTTCTTTCTGATGCCTGATATGCAAGTATATCATTTTTTTCCAATTTATTTGCCCAATAAGGAACGATATGACAATGACCAGAACCACAAACTGGGTCTTCAGCAATAGATAATTTAGGAGCGAATGACCTTGATACGCAATCGAAATCACTTCCTTTTGCTGAAACGTGCTGTAATAATCCGGGTAAGTTTTTTAATTTTTCTTGATTAGGACTTAAATTTTTTACTGTATTTTCATTATCAACTATAAGTAGTAAATCACGTCCTAAATAAGCTTCTTCTATATCACACCCCAGTACTTCTATCATTTCTTTAGTTACATCAACTTTTTCTAGTTGGTAAGAAGGAAAAGTCATTTCAAATAAATCATTATTTTTCTTAACAATCAGCTCTCCTGATAGAGTATTAAATTTTATAGTTTCTAAGTTCTGTTCATAAAAATTACTAATAACAAAGGCCGTTGCTAAAGTGGCGTGTCCACATAAATCTATTTCTTCTGCAGGAGTGAACCATCGTAAATGATAAGTTCCGTCATTATTTTTTACAGCAAAAGCTGTTTCTGATAAATTATTTTCTTTGGCGATAGATAACATTAATGTGTAATCTAACCATTTATCTAATATACAAACAGCTGCTGGGTTTCCTGAAAATATTTTATCTGTAAACGAGTCAACGATATATTGTTTCATATATTCTCCTTTTATAATTTACTCAAAAATTTTTCAACATTTACAATAACTCTTGTGTGTTTTGCTTGTCCAATTTTCTTGTCACCATCGTACGCATTCGCTGAAAAATATACAAATCTTTCTTTTTCTATGTTTACTATTTCCGCTTCTATTTTTATTCTTGCCGATATTTTACTAGCAGCGAGATGGTCTAATGATACGTGAGAGCCAACACTAGAAGAATCATTTTCTAATCTCTGGGCTAATAAATCTTTACACGTTTCTTCAATGAAAGCTATTAGACTTGGTGTTGATAAAACTTCTAAATCTCCGCTTCCCATATTTTTAGCAGAGTGCTTATCTAAGACAATAAATTCTTTAATTAATTTTTCTCCTATTTTCATAAATTCTCCTAATAAAACTCAACAGAGTAATCTTTTAATTCTTTATTAACATATTCAAATTTGGCAGAGAAGAAAGGTTTCTCATCTATTAGCCAATCTAAGAATATGAAGTCACCTTCCCAAGTATGAATTTTTCTATTTTTGATATCTTCTTTATCTACCCAAATTAAGTCACCTTCTGGGCAATTTTCTAACATATTTCCTGAGAAATTTGTTGCTGTGAATAGGTAAGTGTACCAGTTGTTTTCTCCATCGAATTTAGGGAAAGTTATTATTCCTCTAAGTTTCGGTTTTGAGATGTCTAGTCCTGTTTCTTCTTTTACTTCTCTAATTATTGCTTCTTCTGGAGTTTCTCCAGCTTCTATTTTTCCACCTACTGATATTGTCAAACCTTCGTGGACATCATTTTCTTTTTTATTTCTTTTAAGCATAAGGTAGTGGCTACCTGTGTCAATGTAGCACATAGACGCTAGTATATTTTTCATAATAAATCTCCTTATATAAATAAAGAACCGCCTAAGCAGTTCTGAATTTATTTTTTAATATTTTCTTTTGTAAGGCTGTCTAATCCAGCAGCACCTATTGTAAATAATACAGCTACAATAGAACAAGTTAAGACTGTAGCCCCTTGGCTAATTCCGTTACTTCCTAATACAGAAGTAATGATGAAGATAGCTATAAAAGCAAATATATATCCCCAAAATAATGAAACTAAGTATTTCATAATTTAATACTCCTTAAGTTTAATCTCCTTTATTATACAAAAAAAATTAAAATAACACAACAGAATATGTAAGAGTTTTTATTGACTCCAGATATTTCTTTTATTTGCTTTAGCTTGACTTTCTGCTTTTTTTAGAGTGGATAGGTGTCTGGTGTTAGGTTCTTTTACATATTTTATTTGTGCTAACCCTTGTCTTAGTAAAATTTCTTGAACTAATTTTCCATCAGCATAAACATAAGCAAGTGCCCGATCATATTTATCTTTCTTTTCTCCAACATCAAATTCTATTTCTACTTTTTTTGCTCTTTTTAAAAGTCCTTCGTTAGCAGCACTGGCTTCTTTACCGAAAGGTTGTGGTGGAGTGTTAGGTTTTACTGTTTCTGGTGTATCTACATTCAGGTAACGAACGGTTAATTCTTGTTTATTAAATAAGACTACAATTGTGTCACCATCAGCTTTTCTTACAAACTTAACAGGATATTTAGTTCCATCACCTTTTACAGTAACACCGTTAATTGTATCAGTTTTTGCTGTTAGGGAATTGAACATTCCTAGTAAATCAGGACCACCAAAGCTATTAACTAGCCAAATTATAGCAGCTGTAAATAATGCTGTTAGTAATGAAAAAAATGTTTTCTGCATAGTATTCTCCTAATTATTATACAATATTAATGATAACATAAATAAGGTAGTTTTTGCATTGAAAATATGCTGTAAATAGGTTAGTATATTATATATAATTATAGAAACAGAGGTTAAGATATGATTAAGATTATCTTAAAAGATTTGGTTGATACAGAAAAGTTAGCTAATGATTTAGCGTCTTTAGTGGATAAGAGATTTTTACTTACTTTAAGTGGAGACTTAGCTGCTGGGAAGACGACATTTACAAAATATTTTGCTAAGGCTATAGGTATAGAAGATACGGTAACATCACCGACTTTTAATATTTTAAAAGAGTATGAGGGAGATGAATATTATCTTTGTCATATAGATGCTTATAGGTTAGAAGATAATGAGGAAGAACTTCCATTTGAAGATATTTTTTATGAAGATAATGTTTGTCTTGTAGAATGGGCAGAATATATTAATGAATTTCTTCCTAAGGAAAGATTAGCTTTTTCTATTCAATTAGAGGGAGACAGTAGAGTAGTGACTGTATCTTCTGTTGGAGAGAAGTATAATAAAATCGAAAGTGAGTTAGAAAAATTATGGTTAAATTAGTATTAGAAGGTTCTAATTCATATTTATCAGTTGCTTGTATAAAGGATAATGAAGTACTTGCTGAATCAAATTTAGAATGTGGTAGAAATTTATCTGAAGTAATATTAGTAGAGGTAGATTCTTGTTTAAAGAAAGCAGGCATAGATAAGTCGGCACTAACAGAAATTATTGCTGTTAGAGGACCGGGTTCGTATACAGCTTTAAGAATAGTGCTTAGTGTTACTAAAGTTCTATCGTTTTCTTTAAGTATACCATTAAAAACAATATCTACTCTTAGACTTCAGTCTTATTATGAAAATACTGATAACAAATTGGTAGTTCCCTTGATAGATGGAAGACGTGGTAATGTTTTTGCTGCTGTGTATGAAGATGGAAAAGAAATTATGGAAGAATCTTATTATCCACTTGAAGAAATCATAGAGTTTTTAAATAAAGAATATAAGGAAGTTATTTTTATAGGACCAAATTTAGATATTTATGATTTTACTAGTGCAGACTTCAACTATAGATTAGAAGAAACATATAATTTTGCTAGGAATTTAGTACACTTAGGAGAATTTGTAGAAGAATCTGATTACTACACAGCTGTACCATCATATCTGAGATATACAGAAGCTGAAAGGAATTTGAAAAATGATAGAAATAAATAAGGTAGGGGTAGAACATGTAGATGTTTTATCAGTAATAGATAGAGAAAATTTTGCAGACCCGTGGTCTAAGGAAATGTTTAAACAAGAGTTAGAACAAGCAAATTCAGAATACTATGCTATTTTTAATGGTGAAGAGATTATTGGATTTTGTGGTGGATGGTATGTTGTAGATGAATACCAAATAAATAAAATAGTAATTGATAAAAAATATCAAAATAAAAAGTTAGGTTCTCTATTTTTACTTTACATAATGCAGTTTTATTCTGAAAGAGGAGCTAAACGTGTCACTATTGAAGTAAGAGAATCTAATGCAGCAGCTATAAAAGTATATGAAAGAGCTGGTTTTAAAGTTGTTGGTAAGAGAGAGAAGTACTACCAAAATAATGGAGAAGATGCTCTTGTTATGATAAGGAATTTTGAAAATGAATCTTAATATATTAGCGATAGAATCAAGTTGTGATGAGACTAGTGTTGCAGTTGTAAGAAATGGTAAAGAAGTTTTATCAAATATAGTAGCTAGTCAAATTGATATACATAAAGAATATGGGGGAGTAGTACCTGAAATAGCGAGTCGCCACCATATTGAAATAGTAATGCAAGTTATTACAGAAGCTCTAGAAACTGCTGATACAAAAATGACAGATGTAGATGCTATCTGTGTAACCCAAGGACCAGGACTAGTTGGTTCTTTATTAGTAGGAGTAACTGCGGCTAAGACTCTTGCTTATGCCTATGACAAAAAATTAATTGCTGCTCATCATATAGCAGGGCATATCTATTCGGCAAATATTGATGCAGATATACAATATCCATCATTGGCTTTAGTTGTTTCTGGTGGGCATACAGAACTTGTTTTATTAAAAGATGAGTTAACATTTGAGATAATTGGTCAAACTCAAGATGATGCAGTAGGTGAAGCTTATGACAAGGTGGCTAGACAGTTAGAATTAGAATATCCAGGTGGACCAAAAGTAGATGCCTTGGCAAAATTAGGAAATGATACTTATAACTTGCCAAGAGCTATGATTGAAAGTCCAGATTATAATTTTTCATTTTCTGGAATGAAGTCAGCTGTTATAAACTTAATTCATAATAGAAAACAAAGAGGGGAAGAGATTGTTAAGGAAGACTTAGCAGCATCTTTCCAAGCAGCAGTTATGGATATCCTAGAAGTGAAAACTAAAAAAGCAATCGAAGATTTCGGAGTTAAGCAGCTAATTGTTGCTGGTGGAGTTGCTGGTAATGGTGAACTTAGAAATAGAATGACTAATCTTTCATCTGAGCTAGGTATCGAGCTATTAATTCCTAAGATGGAATATTGTTCTGATAATGCAGCTATGATGGGAGCTGTGGGATATTATTACCACAAACATAATTTATTTACAGATCCATTAACACTGAATGCTAGATCTAGTATCAGTTTAGAGAAAATAAAATCTAATTAATAGATACTTTTGGGTACAATTATGGAATTTAAAATCATAACTGAAGAAAATTTGGAAGCATGTATTGATGTATTTATAGAAGTTTTTAATGATGATCCTTGGAATGATGAATGGACAAAAGAAACCGCTAGGCAGTATGTCTCTGATTTTTATAAGGCGCCAAATTTTTTAGGAATTATAGCAGTAAAAAATGATGAAATTTTAGGATTTCTTTACGGTGTAAATAGAGCATGGTGGACAGGTAGAGAATTTTACATCAACGAAATGGGTGTAAAAAAAGAAGCTCGAAATAAAGGGATAGGAAAAGCCTTGGTAGAAGCTTTAGAAAAGGAATTAGAAGGTAATAATGTAAAGTATATTTCACTATTAACTGATAGAGGAATGCCAGCAGAAGAATTTTATAAAGCAATTGGTTTCGAGGAAGTTGAAAGACTAGTATTTTATAGTAAGTCTATATAAAAATTAATATAATGATTTTAAAAATCCTACTTTTAAGCAATAAAGTAGGATTCTTTATTTTTGCTTAAAATTATCTTTGGAATGTGCTTGTATAAAGATTCTAAAAGTATTATAATTAAAGGGATATATTAAATTTTTGAGGTAAGAGAATGATCTACGGAATTGGGACTGACATTGAAGAGATAGAAAGATTTTATAAGTTTTTTGATAAGCCTAATTATCTAGAAAAAATTTATACTCAAAATGAGATAGAGCAATTTCATAATATTAATCATCCTAGAAAAAAAGCGGAATTTCTAGCTTCTAGATATGTTGTGAAAGAAGCTATGTCTAAAGCTTTAGGTGTAGGAATTTCCAAAGAGTTTTCTTTTAAAGATATAGAAGTAGAGAAAACAGAATTAGGAAAACCATATATAATTTATAAAGATTTTATTTGCCATCTTACTATAAGTCATACAAAAACAACCGCTGTGGCATTTATAGTATTAGAGAAAAAGGAGTAAGTAGTATGTTTCAAGATAGACCGACATATTTAAAGATAAATCTAGATGCAGTTTTAGATAATTATACAAATATAAAAAAATCACTGGGCGGAAAAGAAGTTATCGCTGTTGTAAAAGCTGATGCTTATGGATCAGGCGCTAGGGTATTAGTGAAATATCTTTATTCTAATGGTGTTAAGCACTTTGCGGTGTCTACTTTAGAAGAAGCTTTAGAAATTAAAGAGGTTGCACCAGATGCTTTTATATTAGTTCTTGGAATAATTAATCCAATGAATATAAATTATGCGGTGGGTCATAGCTTAGCTATTACTTGTCCGTCTAAAGAGTGGCTAAAAGAAGTTGTTGAGAGACTAGATGATATTAATGGAAAATTAAAGTTACATCTAAAAATTGATAGTGGTATGTCTAGGATAGGGATTTCTTCAAAAGAAGAAGCGGAAGCTGTTAATAAATTGTTAAATCATGAAAAGATAGAGCTAGAGGGAATGTTTACTCACTATGCAAACTCTGATGCAGATAATGATGAATATGATAAATACCAAAGAGAAAGATTTGCTTACTTATCGTCATTTATTACTCACAAACCAAAATATGTACACCATGAAAACTCAGCAGCGACTATGCGATATGCAAATGAGAATAATGATTTTGACATGGCTAGGGTAGGTATTTCTTTATATGGTCAATATGCTTCTGACGAAATAGGAAAAATAAGTGATACTAAACTTAGAAATGTATCGTCATTAATTTCTGCTATATCTCATGTTAAGGAAGTAGAGGCAGGTACTAAGATAGGATATGGATGTACTTATGAAACTACAGATAAGGAGTATATAGCAACGGTAGCTATTGGATATAGAGATGGGCTTCTTAGAAGAAGTCAAGGATGGTCTGTTATTATAAACGGAGAAAAATGTGAAATTGTAGGTCGTGTTTGTATGGACCAAATAATGATAAGGTGCCAATCTAGACCGAAAATTGGTGATGAAGTTCTATTCTATGGTGAACATAACGGACAGGAATTAAGTGTTGAGGAATTTGCTAAATATCAAAATACAATCACTTATGAAATATTCTGTGGTATTGGAGAAAGAGTGCCTAGAAGATATTTTGTAAATAACAGAGAAGTGGAGATCGGAAATGTACGATAAGATAAAGAAAGATTTATCAAAAAAATTAAATATAAACGAGAAGTACATAGAGAATGTTTTAAAAATGCTAGAAGAAGGAAATACAATTGCCTTCATAGCTAGATATAGAAAAGAGATGACTAATTCTCTTGATGAAGTAGCTATTAAAACAATCCAAGATGAATACAACTACTTAAAATCTTTAGAAGAGAGAAAAGAAGAAGTAATAAGACTTATAGAAGAAAAGGGATTACTTACAGAAGAACTTCGAAAAGATATCCTAGCTCAAGAAAAATTACAAAGGGTTGAAGACTTATATAGACCCTTTAAAGAAAAGAAAAGAACTAAGGCAACTATTGCTAAAGAGAAAGGTTTAGAAGGACTAGCTAATTTTATTTTAAAACTACCGAAAACTAAGAGGGAGTTAGATGAAGAAGCGGCTAAGTATATTAATCCTGAAAAAGAAGTTAATACTGCTGAAGAAGCAGTAACTTTTGCTTTAGTTATTATTGCTGAAAATATTTCTGATACAGCTAAGTATAGAGAATATATTTTAGAAAATACTAAGAAATTTGGTCTTATTGAGTCTAAACTTAAGAAGAATGGACAAGAGAAAGATGAGAATAAGACATATTTAAATTATTATGAGTACAGTGAAAAAATTTCTAAATTAGCATCTCATAGAGTGCTTGCTTTAAACAGGGCGGAGAAAGAAGGAGTTATTAGTATATCTATAACTAATGATAAGGATAGATTATGTAACTACATCTTAAATGGTTTAGTAAGGAAATCAAATACAGAACTAAAAGATCTATTATTATCCTGTGTGGAAGATGCATACAAGAGATTGATTTTCCCGTCTATTGAAAGAGAAATAAGATCAGATTTAACAAAACAAGCTGAAGAAGATTCAGTAGTAATTTTCTCTGAAAACTTGAAGCAATTATTAATGCAATCACCTCTTAAAAATAAAAAAGTTTTAGGAATAGACCCTGCTTTTAGAACTGGATGTAAGATGGCAATAGTAGATGAGTTTGGAAACTTTATTACTAAAGGGCTTATGTATCCACACAAACCAGCATCTGCTGAAAAGCAAAAAGAAGCTGGAAAAATTTTGTTAGATATCATTAAGAAAAATAATATAAACTTGATTGCTATTGGAAATGGAACGGCATCAAGGGAAACAGAATCTTTTGTTTACAATACGCTAAAAGACGCAAACTTAAAGATAGAGTTTTGTATAGTAAATGAAGCGGGAGCTAGTGTGTACTCTGCTAGTGAAGTGGCAAGGGAAGAATTCCCTGATTTTAATGTGGAAGAGAGATCAGCTGTTTCAATAGCGAGACGTCTTCAAGATCCTCTAAGTGAACTTGTTAAGATAGATCCAAAATCTATTGGGGTAGGACAATATCAACACGATATTAATCCTAAATTCCTGGAAAAAGAATTAGGATTTGTTGTAGAAACTGCAGTAAACTCAATAGGAGTAGATGTTAATACTGCATCAGTATCATTAATGTCTTATGTTTCGGGTATTAATAAAACAATAGCTAAGAACATTGAAAATTACAGAAAAGAAAACGGAAAGATTACATCTATCAAAGAACTAGCTAAAGTACCTAGATTAGGTAAGAAAACTTTTGAACAAGCAGTCGGTTTCTTTAGAGTAGTGGATGGAGTTAATACTTTAGATTCCACAGGAATCCACCCGGAATCTTATCACATTGCAGAACAACTAATGGAGAAATTAGAAATTACATCGTCGGATTTAGGAAGTGAAGAACTTACTTCTAAATTAGAAGGATTAAACTTGAAGGACTTATCTCAAGAGTTTGATTGTGGTTATGAAACTCTTGTAGATATCGTTAAAGAGTTAAAACAACCTATGCGAGATATAAGAGAAGACTTTGAAAAGCCATTGTTGAAATCTGATATTTTAACAATTGATGACTTACAAGTTGGAAGTAAACTGAATGGTACAGTAAGAAATATTACGCAATTTGGAGCTTTTATAGATATAGGACTTAAACAAGATGCGATGGTACATATTTCAAAAATTAGTAAGAAATTTATTAAGAATCCACTAGAAGTATTGTCAGTAGGACAAATAGTCGAAGTATTTGTAATAGAAGTAGACAAAGAAAGAGGACGAGTTTCTCTATCATTATTCAAGGATTAAGGAGGAGAAGGACATGGGGAAAAAACAAAGATATTTACCCAGTATAGATGCCATTAGGGCTATTGCTGTAATATCTGTAATTATTTATCATATTAATCCAAGTTATCTACCTGGTGGATTCTTGGGAGTGGATTTATTTTTTGTATTATCTGGATACCTAATTTCATCTCTTATTATGAGAGAATATAGAATGACTGGTAAGTTAGATCTGAAGAAATTTTATATAAGACGTGCTAGAAGATTGCTTCCAGCTGTATATCTAATGATAAGTGTTGTGCTTATTGTTATGGTGTTGTTCAATAAATCTTTATTAGAGAAAACGCATTTGGATGCACTTTTCGGGTATATATATTCAAGTAACTGGTGGTATATATTTCACAAGTTAGATTATTTTGATACATTTGCAACAAGTCCATTTAAACATTTATGGTCATTAGCGATAGAAGAGCAATTTTACATTTTCTTCCCACTGTTGTTTTTATTATTTAACACACCTAGAAGAAAAGTAAGGCTAACACCGATGTATAAGGTTTTAATATTTGCATTAATATTTGCATCTTTAGCTGCTCATATTTATTTATTTGATCCAAGAGATGTAAATAGGGTTTACTATGGTACAGATACAAGGGCTTTTGGATTATTAGTAGGTGTTGTAGGAGCCTTCTTATTCCCGATGTATAGATTAACAGCTAGAACCAATAAAGGAGAGAGTTTATTCTATACATTCTTATCAGTTTCTTCAATAGCTGTATTTATAACATCAATGTTTTTTGTCTCAGAAACAGATACTTGGATGTATCGTGGTGGATTTTTAGTATATTCAATATTATTCTTGGTAATGATAATTTCAACTGGGAGACAGAGAACCATTATTTCAAGACTTATGTCGTTTAAACCATTAGTATATATCGGAAAAATTTCATATAGTTTGTATTTATGGCATTTTCCAATTATAGTCTTAAGTTCTAATGGTGGAGAAGCATCATTATTAATTAATCTAATCAGAATTGTATTGATATTCTTTGCTGCCTGGTTCTCATATAGTATGTTTGAGACTCCAATTAGAAAATATGGAGTTATTAAATACTTTAAGGTAATGATAAGATTAATGTTTAGTCTTAAAAGTTACAAAAAGGTATTTGCTGTATCATTAGCGGCAGCTTCAGTCATGCTTTTATTTATGGGAGCTTTTGGTAAAGCAATGCCAGTCACATCTACTTTATTTAGTAAGGAAAATGATTTTAAACTTGAATCGGTATTCCAAACACCTAATGTAACAGCACCACAACCAGCAGCGGTTGAAGTGAAACCTGAAGAAGTGAAAAAATATACAAGCCTGCTTGTGCTAGGGGATTCTTTAGCGGTAAATATAGGACAACCGCTTATTGATAGGTTTGCTGGAGCAGTTGTTGATGGGAAGGTATCTAGACAAGGATATCAAATGGCAGAGTTATTACCTAAGTATTCAGCTTATAATATTCCAACTACCGCAGTGGTATATATGGTTGGAACAAATGGGAATATAACTTCTGAAGAGATAGATGGAATGGTTAAGGCTTTTGATAAGACAGAGGTATATTTTGTAAATGTTAATGTTCCTAGACCTTGGCAGGATGAAAATAATAAGTTATTAGAAGAAGCTAAATCAAGACATTCTAATATGACGATAATTGATTGGTATAATTTAGGTAAAGTACATAAAGAATACTTTGAAGCAGATTATGTTCACTTGAAGCCAACTGGAGTAGAAGCAATGATAAATTTAATTTCATCAGGATTTAAACACGAAGTAGAAACTCCGCAGATGATTGAAAAGAAAAAAGCTGAGGAAGAAGCTAAAAAACGAGCAGAAGAAGAGGCAAGACAAAAAGAATTAGCTGCTCAAACGCAAAGTTCAAGTCAAGTTACTACGGTTAGTGGAGTTCAACCAATAGTAACAACAGTTTCACGATAATAAAAAATAGGAGCCTAGGCTCCTATTTTTTTGTAAATTGACTTGTTAAATTTATAGGAAATGTGTACAATAATATAAAATATATTATTGTAGGAGGGATATGATGATAACAGATATAAATCAGATGTATTATTTGAAAAAGATAGTTGAATCGGATTACAATTTGACAGAAGCGTCTAGAAAAATTCATATAAGTCAACCAGCATTGAGTCAATATATTTCAAATTTGGAAGATACGAATAATATAAAGATTTTTGAAAGAAAAAATAAAAGATTAGTAGGTCTTACACCAGTAGGGGAAATTATATATGATTCAACTTTAAATATTTTAAAACAATATGAAGATATGAATGAATTGGTACTACAA
Source organism: Gemella sp. (assembly GCA_030529855.1). Classification (GTDB taxonomy): domain Bacteria; phylum Bacillota; class Bacilli; order Staphylococcales; family Gemellaceae; genus Gemelliphila. Next base: position 52,742 of record JAUMWC010000001.1, on the reverse strand, counting down.
CAAATTCAAGGTGTTAAGAAAAATATTTCATTTGGGGCAACAGCATCATATCCACAGATATTGTTACCTGATTTTTTTACTTATTTGGCAGTGAATTGTAAAAATGTGAATATAAATTTAGAAGAAGGTGGAGCGGTTGCTATTAAAGAAAGATTTTTAAATTCTGAGTTTGATTTTGCTTTATTAGTAGAACCAACTAATATACCAGAAAGTTTTGCAACGAGTTATCCTGTATATAAAGATGAATTGGTTGCATATTTGTCAGAAAAACATCCTTTATCTCAAAAAGATAAGATAAGTTGGGAAGAAATGGCAGAATATCCTATAATTACATTAAATCAAGAATTTGTAACTTATTATAAAGTTAAAAAGGCATTTGATATTAGAAATTTAAAACCTAATTATGTATTTTTTTCGTCTTCATGGCAATATTTAATGAATTCTATTAATAATGATGCTAATATAATTACAATACTTCCGCAAACAACACCAAAATTTACAGATAAGAAAAAAACAGTTTATAAGAAAATTATTGAACCGGAAGTATTGAGTTTAGTTTTAGCGAAGAAAAAAGAAAAAACTGAAAGTGCTGAATTAAGAATTATTGATAAATTATTAAAAAAAACATTATTAAAATAAAAATCTAGAAGTAAATTTACTTCTAGATTTTTATTTTATTCCAAGTAGCTAAGAAAAAAATAAAAATAGATGTAATCCTATTAGTCTGAGTTATAGTATATAATTATTACTAATTTGCATCAAATAGTGAAAGATTATACAATTTAATTGTAAAGGTTTACAAAGGAATACTATGTGAATATTAATAGGAGAATATTGTATGTTTAGAAAAGAATATGAAAGAAAATTATTATCCACAGTAGAAGAAGGGGCAAAGTTATTTAAATCTGGGGATGTGATAGCTTCTAATTTAATTAGTGGAATGCCGGTAGAATTACTTAGAAAATTATCTGATCGTCATCAAGAATTAGAAAATGTAAAAGTATATTCAGTTTTTGCTTTAGAACCGTTTGGATTTATAACTGATCCAGAGATTTCTAAAAAAATATCGTATACAACACTCTTCTGTGGACCATTAGAGAGAAAGTTATATGGGAATAAATTATTCAATGTGAATTCAGTAAATTTTTCAGATTTGGCCAGTGTTTTTGTTAATCAAATTAAGGCTGATTGGTTTGTTCTTCAAGTTACAGAAATGGATGAGAATGGATTCTTTAATCTTGGACCAATGTCTGGTACATACGCAAGAGAAGTTTTAGATACAGATATTAAAGTAATTGTACAAGTTAATAGGTACTTGAGTCCAGTAAATACTACAGAAGTAAAAGAAAAAGGAGCAGTTCACTTAGTACATATTGATGAGGTTGATTATATTGTTGAACATGATGAGAAAATAAAAGAAATTCCTAGTACTCAACCAACAGAAGTGGAAGGAGAAATAGCAAAACACATAGTGCCTTTAATCAAAGAAGGTTCGACACTTCAAGTAGGTTTTGGTGGCTTATCTAATGCAGTATCTTTAGGATTAATTGGGAATGTAACAGGATTAGCTGTACACACTGAGATGATTACAGAATCAATGGTTGACTTGGTAAATGAAGGAGTAATTACGAATGGAGTATATGGAGCATTCGCTATAGGAACACAGAAATTGTACGACTTCACAGCTACACACCCTGATGTGAAAATAGGGAAGTTATCAGAAATTAACTATCCACACAATATTTCACAAATTGATAATTTTGTATCAATTAATGCTTGTTTAATGGTTGATTTGACAGGTCAGGTTGCGTCAGAATGTATTGGTACTCGCCAAGTTTCTTCGGTGGGGGGAGCAGGAGACTTTGTACGTGGAGCTACACATTCGAAAGGTGGCCAAAGTTTTGTATGTGTCACATCAACAAACAAAGGAAAAGATGGAAAATTAACTTCGAATATTGTAATGGCGATGCCACCGTCAACGCCGGTATCAGTTCCTAGACAAGATGTTATGAATATTGTTACGGAGTATGGTATTGCTAATATTCACAATCAACCAATTTCTGAAAGAGTTAGAAGGTTAATTGCAATTGCACATCCAGATTTCCGAGAAGAGTTAACTAGACAAGCTGAAGAAGCTGGATATTTAAGGTAATTATAAAAAGTAATTAAGAGGAGAAAATAGAATGACTATAAAGAAAGTTACAGTCCTAGGGGCTGGAAATATGGGAAGTCAAATTGCAGCCCTATTCGTTAATGCAGGATTAAAGGTAAAGTTATTAGATATAGTGATAGATAAGGAAGATCCAAATAAATTATCAAGAGAGGCGCTTGAGAGAATAACTCATCCTAAGAAAGGATTGTTATATTCTAGTAAGTTTGCATCTAATATTAGTTATGGGAATTTTGATGAAGATTTAGTAGGAGAAAACGATTCTGATTTATTTATTGAAGCTGTATCAGAAATCCTTGAAGTTAAACATGATTTATTTACAAAAGTATCAAAAATTGCTAAAGAAGGTGCTATTTTAACAACTAATACATCAGGAATACCAATAAAAGAAATAGCGAGTGTTTTACCAAAAGAACAAGCTGAAAGATTTTTAGGGCTGCATTTCTTTAATCCACCACGTTTTATGAAACTTGTTGAGATAATTCCACATGAGAATACTGATGAAAAAGTTGTTGAACTTTTATCAAACTTTACAAGCAGAACACTAGGAAAAGGTGTAATTACAACTAATGATGTATCTGGATTTGTTGCTAATAGAATTGGGGTGTATGCCCTTATGGATGTGATGGATCGAGCTGAAAAACAAGGGTTATCTGTAACAGAAGTAGATGCATTAACTGGTCCTGTAATAGGTCGTCCTAAAACTGCAACATATAGACTTATGGATTTAGTAGGAGTTGATATTGCCTACAATGTCGCAAAAGGAATGAAGGAAGATCCAGCAGAAGAAGAGTATTATGTAATTGCTAAATCGGCGACAGATTTAGTAGAAAAAGGATTCTTAGGGAATAAAGTAAAACAAGGATACTATAAAAAAGAAGGGAAAGCTATTCTTTCTTATGACTACACTACTGGTGAGTATACTGACAGCACTGCAGTAAATCTAGAATTTTTATCAAAATTAGGAAGAAACTTAAAAGAAAATCTGAGAGTAATATTTGATGAAAGAGAAGATAACGTAGCGAAATTTGTTTGGGAATCATTAGCTAATGTTATTTATTATTCAGCAATAAATGTAGGTAAAGCAACAAATGATTTTAAAAACATTGATAGAGCAATGGTTTGGGGTTACAACTGGAAACTTGGACCATTTCAAATTTGGGATGCAATTGGATTTGAAGATGTAAAAGCAAGATTAAAAGAAGAATTTGGAAGTTTACCTACTTGGATAGAAGAAAGAAATGAAAGCTTCTATGGAGATGGAGAAGGGATTAGCTCAGTAAAAGGTCTACAAGAATATGTTAAATCAGTAGTTTGGTCTAATCCGAATGTGAGTGATTTATATGAAACTGAAGATGATACTTTAATTTATGTGATGAGATCACCAAACAACACATTTACTAATGAATTTGCTAAAGATACAATCAAAGCAGTAGACTTTTTAAATAATAGTAAATTCAAATCAATGGTTCTTTATTCAGAAGGTCCGAATTTTAGTTTAGGTGCTAATTTAGGGGATGTAAGTACTTTAATTAAAGAAGGAAAATTAAATGAAATTTCAGACTTGATAGATGTGGTTCACGATGCGGTTTATACACTTAAATATTCAGATAAACCGATTGTAACGGCAAGTAAAGGTCGTGCATTAGGTGGAGGAGCAGAATTATTGCTTAGTTCACCATTTGTAGTTGCAGCAGCAGAGTCATATATCGGTTTAGTAGAAATTGGAGTAGGCTTGATACCGTCAGGTGGAGGTCTTTCAGAATTAGCGGAAAGAATCTATAAACAAAGATATGAACGAGCAGAAGAATTAGCGGCATTAAATAGAGCATTTGAAACAGTAATATTTGGAAAAGTATCAGGAAATGCTTATGAAGCTAGAGAATTAGGGTTATTAAAAGAAACAGATATAATAATCCAAAATGAAGAATTGGTTTTAGAGGCAGCACTTAAGAAAGCTAGATTAGAAGCTGAGTATAATTATATTCCAAAAGGAAAATTAGAATATGCTACAGAAGGAAATAATTACTTAGCAGTAGCTAAGGCGAAAGTAGCTTCATTAGTAAGTGGTGGTTTTGCTACTGAATATGAAGAAGTAATAGCTAAAGAAGTAGCAACAGTCTTGTCAGGAGGAGATATTCCTTACGGAGTGACTTTAACTCAAGAAGATCTTTTAGCTTTAGAGAAAAAAGGTTTCTTAAAGTTATGTGCAAATCCAAAAACATTGGAAAGAATAGAACACATGCTTGCTACAAAACGAGTTTTAAGAAATTAGGGGAGAAGGTAAAATGAGAGAAGCGTATATAGTTGCCTACGGGCGTTCAGCAGTTGCTAAAGGAAGTAAGAGAGGTGCTTTATATCACTCTAGACCAGATGATGTAGCAGCACAAGTTTTAAAACAGGTAATTGATAGAGTAGGCGGAGATTTTACAGCTGATTTAGTAGAAGATGTAATTGTAGGATGTGCCTTTCCAGAAGGTATGCAAGGACAAAATATTGCAAGAACAATTGCACTTAGAGCTGGCTTACCTATCGGAGTATCAGGACAAACAGTTAACCGCTGGTGTTCGTCTGGTTTACAATCAATTGCTACAGCAGCAAATGCAATAATTGCAGGACAAGCGGATGTTTTAGTAGCTGGTGGAGTGGAATTTATGTCCACAACAAAAATGATGGGAAGTGAGCCAACAAACAATCCTTACTTACAGGATAATGGACCAAGTGTCGGGATTCCAATGGGAGTAACTGCAGAAAACGTTGCTGAAACTTATGGAGTAAGTGCAGAAGAACAAAATGAATTTGCAGCACGAAGTCACGCAAGAGCTGCAGCCGCTCAAGATAATGGAAGATTTAAAGAAGAGATTGTCCCGGTAACTGCAAATAGAATAGTAAAAACTCAAGAAGGGGTACAAGTAGAAGAATGTATATTTGATACAGATGAAGGGATTAGAAGAGAGACAGACAAAGAATCACTTGCTAGGTTAAATACAATCTTCAAAGTAGGAGGAAGTGTTACAGCTGGAAATGCTTCTCAGATAAGTGACGGTACAGCTTTTGTTGTAATAGTATCTGGAGAAATGTTAGAAAAATTAAATATAAAACCAATTGCTAAATTCTTAGGATATAAAGTTGCGGGGTTAGATCCAGCGATAATGGGAGCAGGTCCAGTATACGCAATTCCAGAAGTTTTAGAACTGACTGGATTAAAACTTGACGATATTGACTTAATAGAATTAAACGAAGCATTTGCATCGCAAGCAATAGCATCAATTAGAGAATTAGGAATTAATGAAGAAATAACTAACGTAAATGGTGGAGCAATTGCCTTAGGACATCCACTTGGTGCAACAGGAAGCATCTTAACAGCAAGACTATTATCAGAAATGTCTAAGAGAGAAGATAGTAAATATGGTATGGTTTCTATGTGTATAGGAAATGGTATGGGAGCTGCTGCTGTATTTGAATATCTCCAAGACAATTAATAAGGAGAAAAGTATGGGAGTAAATACTTTATTAGAAAAAAAAGATGGTCTAGCAATAGTTACACTTAATAGACCAGATATAGCCAATGCTTTTACAACAGAAATGTTTAATGAAGTTGCAGAAGTATTTGAAAAACTAGGGAGAGACACTGATGTAAGAGTAGTTTTATTAAAAGCTAATGGTAAATTATTTTCAGGTGGCGGAGACATTAAAATGTTTAATGAAATCCTTCAAACGAAAGAACCTTTATCAATGGAATTATGTTTAAGTCCAGGAAGAATGGTCCAAGCAGTGAGAAATTGTTTGAAACCAGTAGTTGTAGCTGTACAAGGAGCAGCAGCTGGAGCAGGTTTTGGTTTAGCTCTTGCCTGTGACTATAGGGTAGTGACGGAATCAAGTAAATTAGTTCCAGCTTTTAATGGGATTGGATTATCCGGAGATTCAGGTCTTATATATTTCTTAGGTAAAAATTTAGGTCCAGCTAAAGCTTATGAATTAATAACACAACAGCCATTTATAACATCTAATCAGGCTACTGATTTATCGTTAGTAAATAAAGTAGTAAAGGATGAAGAATTAGAAAAAGAAGCATTGTACTTTGCTGAAAAATTATTAGCCCAGCCAACAAAAGTTCTTGAACGCCAAAAAGATATGCTTAATAGAACGTTCTACAGTGATTTGGCAGATGTTAATTTAAGAGAAGCTGTCAATATTCATCAATCATCAAAAGATGAAGACTTTTTTGAAGCAGTTTCTGCTTTTCTGGAAAAAAGAAAAGCAGAATTTAAAGGTAAATAATAAAATTATAAAATAGGAGTGTAGTAACTCCTATTTTTATTTTAGAAAATTGACTTGTTAAAAATTATGAAAACGTGTATAATATAGTTAGTAAAACATTTTCATTGGAGGAATATAATGTCACATAAACAAACACCACATATTAAACCTAATGGAGTAGAGATAGCTGAAACTATTCTTTTACCTGGGGATCCACTTAGAGCGAAATTTATTGCTGAAACATTTTTAGAAGATGCAGTATGTTTTAACGAAATTCGTGGTATGTTAGGTTATACTGGTACATATAAAGGGAAAAAAATCTCAGTAATGGGAACTGGAATGGGACCGGGAAGTATAGGGATTTACTCATATGAGTTAATTCACTTCTTTGGAGTTAAAAACTTAATTAGAGTTGGAACTTGTGGTTCACTGCAAAAACATGTTAAAGTGTATGACATTATCTTAGGGATGGCATCGTCAACAAACACTAACTACATGCACCAATACAACATACCGGGAACTTTAAGTTTACCAGCGTCATTCGACTTATTAAGTAAAGCTCACAATATTGCTAAAGAAAAAGATGCTAACGTACACGTTGGAAACATCTTATGTAGTGATATTTTCTACAATGCAGATAAAGATGCAATGAAGAACTGGATGAAGATGGGAGTATTAGGGGTTGAGATGGAATCAACAGCATTGTATGCAAATGCAATAGCTGCTGGAGTAAATGCATTAACAATCTTAACTGTATCAGATTCACTAGTTACAGGTGAAGAAACATCACCAGAAGAAAGACAAACTGCTTTCACGAAAATGATGGAAATTGCTTTAGAATTAGCATAATTTAAACTAAAGCGCAGAAAGGAAATTAAACAATGGGATACAATGAATTATTTGAAAAATGGCTAAATAGCTCAGCTTTAACAGAAGAAGAAAAAGCACAATTATCTTCAGTAACAAATGAAGAAGAAAAAGAAGATAGATTTTATAAAGAACTAGAATTTGGAACAGCTGGATTACGTGGTAAAGTGGGAATGGGTACTAACAGAATGAACCGTTTCATTATAGCACGTGCATCTAAAGCAATGGCTAGAACTATTATTGATAATGGATTACAAGACAAAGGGATTGCGATTGCTCATGACTGTCGTTTATTCTCAAAAGAGTTTGCAAAATTATCAGCTTTAGTAATGGCATCTAATGGAATTAAAGCATACTTATTTGAAGATTTACGTCCAACACCTGAGTTATCATTTGCTATCCGCTACCTAGGAACAGCAAGTGGAATTAACATTACTGCCAGCCACAACCCTAAGGAATACAATGGATACAAAGTTTACTGGCAAGAAGGATCTCAAATTAAATCTAATATTTCAGATAAAGTATTAGAATACATTAATGAAATGGATATCTTTGAAAACTATGTAACTTTAACTGAAGAAGAAGCTATTGAAAAAGGTTTATTAGAATACATTGGTGAAGAAGTTGATGAGAAATTCTACGCTGAAGTATTAAACCAAACAATCAATGATGAAAATGTAGATAAAGACATTTCTGTAGTATATACTCCACTAAACGGAGCTGGATACAAGGCGGTAACAACAGTATTAGATAGACGTGGATTCAAGAATGTACATGTTGTAGAAGAACAAAAAGAAGCAGATGGAACATTCCCAACTATAGAATATCCAAACCCAGAAGATACAGCAGCATTTGAATACAGTGAAAGACTAGCTGAAAAAGTTAATGCTGATATTCTAATTGCAACAGACCCTGACTGTGATAGACTTGCAGTAGAAGTGGTTCACAATGGAGAAATTGTATCCTTAAATGGTAACCAAGTAGGTGCTTTATTAGTTCAATATGTTGTTGAAAATCAAAAAGCTCAAGGTAAATTACCAGCAAATCCATACATCGTTAAATCAATCGTAACGTCTAAAATGGTTGAGAAATTATGTGCTGAAAATGGAATTGAAGTATTTGACGTACTGACAGGATTCAAAAACATTGCAGAGTTACCGAATATCTATGATGAAACAAAAGAGAAAAATTATGTTATGGGATATGAAGAATCTATCGGTTATAATGTAGGTACTTTCGTACGTGATAAAGATGGTGTTACTACAGCTATGGTGTTAGTTGAAGCAGCAGCATTTTACAAAAAACAAGGTAAGACATTAGTAGATGTATTAGAAGCATTCTATGAAAAATATGGATTCTACTTAGATAAAACAATTTCTATTACACTTGAAGGAGCAGCAGGAGCTAAACGTATTGCTCGTATGATGGAGAAATATCGTGAAATTTTTGCTAAAGAAATTTCAGGAGCAGAAGTTACAACTGTAACAGATTACTTATCTGAAAAAGAATTAGATGTTAAGTCTGGTCAGGAGAAAGCAACTGGAATTGAAAAAACAGATGCAGTTAAATTCTCTTATGCTGATGAAACATGGTACACACTGCGTCCATCAGGAACAGAGCCTAAAGTAAAACTTTACATCTATGTTCGTGGTGAAGATAAAGCAGAAGCATTAGCTAAGATTGAAACAGTAGAAAAAGTAGTATTAGACTTATTATATTCAATTGAATAGTTATTGAAAAAGTGGACTTAGGTTCACTTTTTTTCTTGACTAAAAATAAAGCAGATGATATTATAAAAACTTAAAATTATAAGAGATGTTTGAGAGATCCATCTATAAAAAAAACTAGTAACATTAGTCTCTCGCTAATGTTATTTTTTCTCTTAAACAAAAGGAGGATAAAAATGAGAAATAATAAAGTTAAAATTTTAACAGTACAAGCACTTATAGCTGCAATTTATGTAGTTTTAACTGTTTCGGGTTTAAGTTTTTCTTATGGGCCGATTCAGTTTAGATATAGTGAATCGCTAATGCAATTAATAGTATTTAGTCCATTATTTTGGTTGCCATTAACTTTAGGAGTAGCTATTGCTAATATATTTAGCCCATTAGGAATAGTAGATGTCTTTTTTGGAACTTTAGGGACAGGGCTTGCGCTTGCTTTATCATTATTAGTATTTAAGTTTGTAAAAAATAGAATTACAAGACATATAATTAATATTGTTATTTATTTAGTGGTATGTATGCCGATAATTGCTTTTGAACTAGCGTTATTCTCAGGAGAAAATAGTACTAGAGTACCATTTGATTTTGCTACATTTACATCTATGTACACAATGTTATTTGGGTCGCAAGCAGTAGTTATGATATTAGGAGTTATAGTTACTGAAATACTACATAAAGTAGTAAATTTAGAAAAAATATTCAAATAAAAAATCAGCTCTTTTGAGCTGATTTTTTATTTGTTGGAAACTTCTTGTGAAAATGCTTAAATTAGAGTAAAATTATATATATAAAATATATATAAAGGAGAATTTTTTTATGTCAAAAGTACATGTTTTTGATCACCCACTGATTCAACATAAACTTTCGTTTATTCGTGATGTTAAAACAAGTTCTAAAGATTTTAGACAATTAACTAATGAAGTAGGAATGCTTATGGGGTATGAGTTAACTAGAGATTTACCTCTAGAAGAGGTAGAGGTTGAAACACCTATCGAAGTAACTACATGCAAAAGATTAGCAGGTAAAAAAATTGTATTTGTTCCAATTTTAAGAGCTGGTCTTGGAATGGTTGATGGTTTAATGGCATTATTACCAGCAGCTAGAGTAGGTCATGTTGGATTATACCGTGATCCTGAAACACTACAGCCGCATGAGTATTTTGTAAAAATTCCAAGTGAGCCAGAAAAACGCCAATTTATAGTAGTTGACCCAATGTTAGCAACAGGTGGTTCTGCTATTGCAGCTATTGATTCTTTAAAGCAAAGAGGGGTAACTGATATTAAATTTATGTGCCTTATAGCTGCTCCAGAAGGGGTTGAATTGTTACAAAAAGCACATCCAGATGTTGAAATTTATATAGCAGGATTAGACAGTCACTTAAATGACCATGGATATATTGTTCCTGGTTTAGGAGATGCTGGAGACAGAATTTTTGGGACAAAATAAATTAGGTTTATAATTTTTTTGGTAAAAGGTTTCCAATCCGTTGAAATCGACTACAAAAAGTATTATAATAGTATTGTATGTCTATCTATCTTTTATAGTTCATATATTAATTAATATAGGAAGAGAGGTGGAAATATAGATGCATGAACAAACGTATTTGATAACTAGGTTATTTGGTTCTGATATTACACTTAATCTCCCTAGTGCTTTTGCTACAATTTTAACATGTGTAATAACATTTGTAGTAGCTATGTTTTTAACTAGTAAAGTAGCCTTGCGCCCTAATAGTAAAAGGCAAAATTTAGTTGAAATTATAGCAGATTTAGTGAGAAAGTTAATTTCGGATAGTGTTAGTTGGACAAAGTATGGTAAAAACTTTTGGGGAATAGGGTTAAGTCTTATTTTCTTAATTGCAGTTGCTAATACTATAGGTGTAATTGTTGAGGTAAGTCATGATAACGTCCTATATGTTAACTCAGTAACAGCTGATCCAACATTTACATTTACAATAGCCGCAGCAGTAATTTTATTTACTCATTATTACGGTTTCCGCAAAAAAGGTTCTAAGTTTTACTTTGGAACATATGCATCAGGAGGTATTTTCCTAACACCATTTAAAATAATTGAAGAGTTTGTTAATGTTTTAACTCTTTCAATGCGTTTATTTGGGAATATATATGCAGGAGAAGTATTATTAACTATGTTAGTAGGTCTAATTTTAACAGGTGGTGCAGTTTACTGGATACCTGGAATGTTAGGATTAATAACTTGGAAAATGTTCTCTCTTTTCATTGGGTTTATCCAAGCATATATTTTTACGACAATGTTCTTTATTTACTTATCACACAAAGTGTCAGATGAACATTAAAAACATAATTATATAATTTTAAATAAAATATTCGGAGGTATAAATAATTATGGGATTATTAGGAGCAGGATTAGCAGCAGGATTAGCAGCATTAGGAGCATCATTAGCGAACGGACTTTTATTCGCTAAATATATGGATGCATCAGCACGTCAACCAGAATTAGAGCCAAAATTTAAATCTAGTGCATTAATGATGTTCGCTTTAGTAGAGGCATTACCTATCTTAGCAATAGTAATTGCATTTATTCTTTCAAACAAATAAGAATATAAAATTACTATAAAAAAAGTATAGGAGAATGTAAGTATGTCACAACTAGTATTTTTAGCTACTGAGCATGCTTCACATCAAGGATTTAACTTGGGTAATATTGCAGTAAATATAGTTGCAGTATTAATTTTATTCTGGGCATTATATAAATTTGCTTGGGGTAAACTTTTAGCGATGCTTGAAGAACGTCAAGAATTGGTAACAAGTCAATTAGATGACGCAGAAAAGAATCAAAAAGAAGCTTTAGCATTATTAAAAGAAAACCAAGAAAAACTTGCTAGTACACAAGCAGAAATCAAAGAAATGATGGAAAAAGCTCGTGAACAATCTAAAGTTGAAAAAGAATCTATTCTTAGCGATGCAAGATCACAAGCAGAAACGTTAAAAGAAAATGCTAAACGTGATATCCAAGATGAGAAGAATAAAGCAATTGCTGAAATTAATAAGCAAGTTGCTGAATTATCTGTATTAGTAGCATCAAAAATTATCGAAAAAGATATGGATGCAAAAGAACAAAGTGCTTTTGTAGATAAAATTTTAAAAGAGGTAGGGGATAAGTAATGAGTAACAAAGTTTTAGCTGGAAAAATAGCGAAATCACTATTTAACATTGCTAAAGAGAATAATGCTTTATCTGTTGTTGAAAATGATTTAACAGAATCAGTAAAAAGCATATTAAACGAAAAATCATTCATTACCTTGATGAATAACCCTAACATATTAAAAGAAAAAAAGAGCCAAATAATAGATGCAGCATTCAAAGGAGTTAATCCTTATGTAGTTAATGTTATAAAAATATTGGCAAATGATTTGCAAATAAACTCAATTGTTGAAGTGAAAGAAGCGTTTCTGAATCTTAATAATAGGTTTAATAAGAAGCAAATTGTAAAAGTTGAATCGGTTTATAAATTAACTGATGAAGAATTAGAAAAAGTAGCTAATGCTATTAAATCTAAAACAAATGTGGACAATGTAGAAATTGAAAATGTAATTGACGAGAGCCTTATTGGAGGATTAAAAATTTCTTATGACGGAAAAGTTATTGACTCAACAATAAAAGCTCGTATTCAGGAAATGAAAAATAAACTTTCTACAATTTAGTCTTGATAAAATTAAGGAGGGACACAGATGGCTATCAAAGCTGAAGAAATCAGTGCATTATTGAAATCTCAAATAGAAGATTATCAGTTTGAATTAAAGTCAACAGATGTCGGAAGTGTTATTGAAGTCGGAGACGGAATAGCACGTGTTTACGGTCTTAATGACGTAATGAGTGGAGAGTTAGTTGAATTTCCTAAAACAGGAGTAATGGGACTTGCTCAAAACTTAGAAGAAACAAATGTAGGTATTGTAATTTTAGGACCTACTACAAATATTATCGAAGGTGATGAAGTTAGAAGAACAGGTCGTGTTATGGACGTACCTGTAGGGGAAGAGCTTATTGGACGTGTAGTTAACCCATTAGGTCAACCAGTTGATGGTCGCGGACCAATCAATACTTCTAAAAGAAGACCAATTGAATCTCCAGCAGTAGGAGTAATGGGGCGTAAATCAGTTTCTGTTCCATTCCAAACGGGGATTAAAGCAATAGATGCGTTAGTACCGATTGGTCGTGGGCAACGTGAGCTTATAATCGGAGATAGACAAACAGGAAAAACAGCAGTTGCTATTGATTCAATTTTAGCTCAAAAAGGGCAAGATGTAATTTGTATCTATGTAGCAATCGGACAAAAAGAATCCACAGTACGTAGTGTTGTAGAAACATTAAAATCACATGGTGCTATGGATTACACAATTGTAGTTACAGCATCATCATCACAACCAGCACCATTATTATACATTGCTCCTTATGCAGGTGTAACTATGGCAGAAGAATTTATGTTTGCTGGAAAAGATGTAGTTATTGTATATGATGACTTATCAAAACAAGCAGCAGCTTACCGTGAGTTATCATTATTATTAAAACGTCCACCAGGACGTGAGGCTTACCCAGGGGATGTATTCTACTTACACTCTCGTTTATTAGAGAGAGCCGCACGTGTAAATGAAGATTTCGGTGGTGGATCAATAACAGCTCTACCATTCGTAGAAACACAAGCAGGAGATATCTCAGCTTATGTACCTACTAACGTAATTTCTATTACAGATGGACAAATTTTCTTACAATCAGATTTATTCTTCTCTGGAGTACGTCCAGCTATTAATGCTGGTTTATCAGTATCTAGGGTAGGAGGATCAGCTCAAATTAAAGCAATGAAGAAAGTAGCAGGAACTTTACGTCTGGACTTAGCTTCATACCGTGAGTTAGAGAGTTTTGCTCAGTTTGGTTCTGATTTAGATCCAGCAACAAGAGCTAAGCTTGAAAGAGGTAAGAGAACAGTGGAAGTCTTAAAACAAGACTTACACAAACCAGTTCCAGTTGAAAAACAAGTAATGATAATCTATGCTTTAACAAAAGGTTTCCTAGATGATATAGAAGTTAAAGATATTAATAGATTTGAAAATGAATTTTATGCATACTTAGATGCTACTCCAAACGAAGCGATTAAACATATTCAAGAAACTAAAGATCTACCAGATGCAGAAGTTATGAATTCAGTAATCGAAGCATTTAAGAAAACATTCTCTTAAAATGTAATTAGAAAAGGCGGTGAATTAGTTGGCATCACTTAGAGATATAAAGAGTAAAATAAACTCAACTAAGAAAACTAGCCACATCACTAAAGCTATGGAAATGGTATCTACTTCTAAATTAATGAAGGCACAATCTAATGCACTTAAATTTACGCCTTATATGAAAAAAATTCAAGAAGTAATGTCTACTATCTTTTCTAATAACACGAATTTACAACATCCAATGTTAGTTCAAAGAGAAGTGAAAAAGACACTATATGTAGTTATTACAAGTGATAGTGGTTTATGTGGAGGGTTTAACTCTAACATAATCAGAAATTTTGTAAAAACTGTTTCAGAGCGCCACTCAAATAATGAAGAGTACGGTATAGTAGCAATAGGAAATTATGGAGCTGAATTTTTCAGAAGAAATGACTTTCCATTAGTTGATTATTACAAAGACTTACCAGATGAACCAAGTTTTTTACAAGTAAATGAAATTACAAATAAAGTAGTAGGATACTATGTGGATAAAGAATATGATAAAATTTATCTACATTACAACCACTTTGTAAGTATGATTTCTCAAGTAGTGACTGAAGATCAGGTACTACCAATTGAGAATATAGATGAAATAAAAAAATCTTCTGATGGAATTGTTTCATCTTATAAATTTGAACCAAGTGCAGAAGGAGTACTAAATGTAATACTTCCACAATATGCAGAATCAATGATTTATGGTTCAATATTAGATAGTAAAGCAAGTGAGCATTCAGCACGTAAAAATGCAATGAAGAACTCAACAGATAATGCTAAAGGTATTATTGATGATTTATCTATCAAATACAACAGAGCGAGACAAGCAGCAATTACTCAAGAAATTACAGAAATTGTAGCTGGGGCAGCTGCAGCTCAATAATAAAATTTGAAAGGAGAAGCTACTAGTTAGCACAGAACATAATGAATAAAGGTTATATTCTCCAAGTTATGGGACCTGTAGTAGACGTTCAATTCGAAGCAGGAAAAATGCCAGACCTACTTAACGCTTTAGAAGTAGAAGTAGATCGTGGTGATGGAAAAAAAGAAAAATTAGTATTAGAAGTATCTCTACATATTGGAGATAATGCAGTAAGAACTATAGCTATGGCTTCGACTGATGGTGTAAGCCGTGGTGCCGAAGTAGTAGATACAGGAGCACCGATATCAGTACCAGTTGGTGATTTTACACTTGGGCGTGTATTTAACGTTTTAGGTGAGCCAATTGATAATAAAGAAGCTGCAGGAGCTGATGTTAAAAAGGATTCAATCCACAGAGATGCTCCGATTTTCGATGAACTTTCTACACAAGTAGAAGTTTTAGAGACAGGAATTAAAGTTATTGACTTATTAGCACCATATATTAAAGGTGGAAAGATAGGTCTATTCGGGGGAGCTGGAGTAGGAAAAACGGTTCTTATCCAAGAACTTATTAATAACGTTGCTCAACAACACGGTGGTATTTCAGTATTCGCTGGAGTTGGAGAACGTACTCGTGAAGGAAATGACTTATACTATGAAATGAGTGATTCAGGAGTTATTAATAAAACAGCCATGGTATTCGGACAAATGAATGAACCACCTGGAGCGCGTATGCGTGTTGCGTTATCAGGACTAACAATGGCTGAACACTTCCGTGATGAAGAAGGACAAGACGTTCTATTATTCATCGATAACATTTTCCGTTTTACACAAGCAGGATCTGAGGTATCAGCCCTATTAGGACGTATGCCATCAGCCGTAGGTTACCAACCAACCCTTGCAACAGAGATGGGACGTTTACAAGAACGTATTACATCAACAAAAAAAGGATCAGTTACATCAATCCAAGCTATTTATGTACCAGCCGATGATTATACTGACCCTGCGCCAGCAACAACATTCTCTCACTTAGATGCAACGACAAACTTAGAGCGTTCATTAACAGAGATGGGTATCTATCCAGCGGTAGACCCATTAGCGTCAACATCAAGAGCATTAGCTCCTGAAATCGTTGGTGAAGAGCACTATGAAGTTGCAACTCGAGTACAAAGAACAATTCAAAAATACCGTGAGTTACAAGATATTATTGCAATCTTAGGTATGGATGAGTTATCTGAAGAAGATAAGAAAACAGTTGATAGAGCTAGACGTGTTCAATTCTTCTTATCACAAAACTTCCACGTTGCGGAGCAATTTACAGGACAACCAGGATCTTACGTACCAGTATCTGAATCAGTAGCAGCATTTAAAGATATTTTAGATGGTAAATATGATCACATTCCAGAAGACTGTTTCCGATTAGTTGGTGGAATTGAATTTGTATTAGAAAAAGCACGTAAACTTGGAGTAGAAGTATAATTAGGAGGTAAGGTATGAATACTATGAAAGTAACAATAGCTACCCCTAATGGAGAAGTTTTTAGTTCAGAAGATATTAAGTTACTTACACTAGAAACTCATACGGGATCTTTAGGAATCATGGCTAACCATGAACCTTTAGTAACTACACTAAAAATCGGTGTTTTAAAAGTTGTTAACAACAAAGAACAGACTACTTACTTTGCAGTAAGCGAAGGTTTTGCAGAGTGCCATGGTAAAGATGTAGCAATTTTAGTACAATCAGCTGAGTCTGGTGAAACTATTGATATTGCTCGTGCAGAGAGAGCTAAAGCTCGTGCAGAGCAAAGAATCAACCTGAAAGGTGAAAATGATATAGTAAGAGCAGAATTAGCCTTAGCTAAAGCTATAGCACGTTTGAAAGTAGCAGGAATGAAATAAAAAGAGAAGCAATTTGCTTCTCTTTTTTGTGTTTTTACATTTTTTCTTCGATTTGGTATAATATAAAGATATAGAAATTAAAGAGAGGATAATCAAATGAATATAGCTTTATTTTCAGATACATATTATCCAGAGATCAACGGAGTAGCTACATCGGTATTTCAACTTAAAAAAGGACTTGAAAAATTAGGGCACAAAGTTTATGTGTTTACAACTGCTAGTCCTAATTCAAAATCATTTGATAATGAATATAGGGTATTTAGTGTTCCGTTTGTCTTGATGAAAGATAGAAGAGCGTCATTACCCATTTATTTAAAATGGTTGAGAATAATAAAAAAATTAGATATTGATATAATCCATACACACACAGAATTTTCTTTTGGTGTTTTAGGTATGAGAATCGCAAAAAAATTAAATATTAAGCATATTCACACATACCATACAATATACGAAGATTATATACATTACTTAAAATTACCAAAAAATAAACATACTGTAAAATTTGTACAAGCAGCTAGTAGGTTATATTGTAACAAAACTACAGAAATAATAGCACCTTCTGAAAAAACGAAAAACTTATTAGAAGAATATGGAATAACTACAAAAGTAAGTGTTATTCCAACTGGTGTAGATTTAGGTAAATTTACATCCATTAATCAGGAAATAATTTCTAAGTTAAAAGAAAAGTTTAAAATATCTGATAAGGATGTAACAATGGTAAGTATTAGTCGTTTATCTAAGGAAAAGAGACTAGAGGAATCTGTATTGAATTTTGCTGCATTATCTAAAAAATATAATAATCTAAAATTACTTATTGTAGGTGATGGTCCGTACAGAGAAGAATTAGAGATATTAGTTGGAAGACTGAGACTAAAGGATAGAGTATTTTTTACAGGATATGTATCGTGGGACGAGATTCAAAATTATTATGCATTAGGAAATATTTTCTTATCGTCTTCAACTAGTGAGACACAAGGACTAACTTATTTAGAAGCACTTGCTGCAAAATTATACTTATTGGTAAAAAAAGACGAGAGCTTGGTAGGAATTTTAGAAGATATAAATTCTTGCATAAGTTTTACTAGTTATGAGGAGTTTGAAGCTGGTTACGAAGTTATCTTGAGAAAAATAGAGAATAGAAATGCTCCTATAATTGATGAAAAATATTCGCAAGAAGGATATGCAAAAAATATAGAGAGTATATATAAAAAATATATAGTGGAGAAATAAATGAAGAGTAGAACATTATTGAGTATAGCTTTATTAGCGGGTATGCCATTTATGTACCTGATATATGTACAAGCTTATAAATATAATCTTCCTGTGGATAAGAATATTTGGAAGTTTGTTGAGAGTGTTAGGAGCCCAGAATTAACGAAATTCTTTTCAACAATTACTCATTTAGGAGATGCTTGGCTTTTTGTTATAATTATGATAGCTCTTGTAATAGCAATTATAAAATTCAAGAGAAATGTTGCATTTGCAGCTTGGTTAGGAACATCAGCTTTACTGGGGGCATGGCTTATGAATAAATTTATGAAAGAATATTTCGTTAGGCCTAGACCTTTTGTAGCAGGATATATAGAAAATTTAGTATCTGCAAGTGGATATTCTTTTCCAAGTGGACATTCAATGGGATCGATAATATGTTATATCTTAATAGCATATGTTATTAAGATATATGTAAAGAATAGATTTTTAAGTACATTAGTGTTTGTGGTTTTAATAATACTTTCAGTAGTAATTGCAATTAGTAGAGTATACTTAGGAGTACATTATCCAACAGACATAATAGCAGGGTTATCGTTTGGATTATGTATAGTTTGTATTTTTATTTTATTAAGAAGGGGAATCGTTAGAGTATGATTATTCGTAAAGCTAAAATAAATGATATTGATGAAATTTTAGAAGTATTTGATCTTGCTAAAAAAATTATGAGAGAAAATGGAAATCATTCACAATGGACGGACGGATATCCTTCTAAAGAATTACTATCAGAAGATATTAATTCTGGAAATTTATATGTATTAGAAAAAGATAGGATTGAAGCAGTATTTGCATTAATTGAAGGAATCGATCCGACATATATTGAAATTGAAGGTGCTTGGCTAGATGATAAACCATATGCTACATTACACCGAGTGGCATCAAGTGGAAGAGTTAAAGGTTTATTTTCAAAGATTATAGAATTCGCAGTCACGATTAATTCTAATTTGAAAATAGATACTCATCAAGATAATTCTATAATGCAAAGAGTGGTAGAAAAATCTGGATTTAAATACTGTGGAAAAATTTATTTAGAAGATGGTTCTCCTAGATTAGCATATCAAAAGAATTAATAAGTTATTAAAAATTCTGTTTATATTATATAAACAGAATTTTTTGTCTAAAATGTGAAGAAATTATTTCTAATAAGTTCAAAAATAAAACTATATCTGTTATAATATAATTATTGACAAATAAATAACAACATTGTTTATATGTTTTGGTTTAAATATAAAAGGAGACTATTATATGACAGAAAATTTAAAATATATAAAGAAAGAGAACACAGATAAACTGACTGTAAAAGATTTAATTTCTCTAGGTTTATATAATTTATTAATTATTTTGCTTATGGGAGTTGGTGTAGGTGTATGTGCTGCATTTTTCTCACTAACTTTTAATGGGCAATATTATTTTGCTATATTTACAACAGTAGGGACAGGTCTTTTTGCTGGACCAGCCTTTAGTATTATTTTTAACAAGATAAGAAAAAAATATGCTATTTTAATTACTACATTTATTCAAGCGGTATTTTTACTTTTATCAGGTCATGCGGCAATTGCATTTTTTGTTACGATTGTAGCGGCATTTTTAGCAGAATATTTCTTTAGAAAAAATAACGAATATTTATCATATCTAGCATATACATTTGGTGGGATAGGAGCTATATTACCAGTTTACTTTATGAGAGATTCATACATTCAACATTTAGCAGATAAAGGATATTCTCAAGAAAAAATTGATTTTATAATGCACAGTTCTAGTTTATCGGTCTTTATTGCAGTAATAGTCTTTACAGTAATATTTACTCTTCTGGGAACATATATAGGAAGAAAAATTTACTTTAGAAACTTTGATAAAGCAGGAATTTAATTATGTATCTAAGATTAGATATAAGGGCAAAAATGTTATTGTTATTACTTATGAATTTCTTGATGTTCAAAAGTTTAACTACAAAAGAGCATTTTATATTATCTACAATAATGTTTGTTCTTATAGTAATATTTTCAAGTTACAAACATGCTCTTAGAATATATGCAATATACTTATTTTTCGCATTATATGAAATGTTTTTTGGACAAGTGACCACAATAAAAATATTTGATACATTTATGCTGGTGAGTGCACTTATGTTTAAAACAATATATTTACCAATCTGTGCGGGAATAATATTAGTTGACGGTACAAAAGTTTCAGAATTAATAACATTTCTTAGGCGTATAAAAATACCTAATTCATTTATTATAGTATTAGCAGTCATTTTTAGATTTTTCCCCGTAATGCTAAGAGATTATAAACATATAAGTAATTCTTTAAAAATGAAAGGAATAGGGAGTAGTAAGTTTTATTACATAAGACATCCACTTCAATTTATGGAATATGTTTTTGTTCCGTATGTAATAATCTCAAGTAATATAGCTAATGAATTATCGATTTCTTGTTTATGTAGGGGAATAGAAAATTCAAAAAATGCTACATCAATACAGATATTAAAATTTAAAACTATTGATTATATATTCATATTATTTACAATAATTATGAGTTATATAGTTTTTATGTTATAAATAAAAGTGGAGTTAGAAGTAACTCCGCTTTTCTAATATATAAGGAGTAAGTAATGATAGAATTTAAAGACTTTTCTTATAAGTATACTAAATCAGAAGAATTGAATATAAATAATCTAAATTTAAAAATAAAAAAGGGAGAAACGGTATTATTTACAGGGCCATCTGGTTCTGGTAAAACTAGTATTCTTAGACTTCTTAATGGATTAGCTCCAGAATTTTTTGAAGGTGGATTTAAAGGTGAATTAAATGTTGCTCATTTAAAGATAGGGGATAGATTAACAGATTTTTCTGAAATAGTAGGAAGTGTGTTTCAGAATCCTAAAAATCAATTTTTTCATTTAGATTCAACAAGTGAACTGGCATTTTCAATGGAAAATAAGGGGTATGCCCCTGCAATTATTACTAAAAGAATAGAAGATATAGCAGATGAATTTTCAGCAAAACATCTTTTAGATAGAAAAATTTTAGAATTATCTGGTGGAGAAAAACAAAAATTAGCATTTATGTCTAGTATGATGTTAGATGCAGATATTTATATATTGGATGAAATAACGAGTAATTTAGATTTGAAATCTATAAATTTTATTACTGATGTTATTAGGCGATTAAAAGAAAATGGAAAAACGATAATTATTGCAGAACATAGGATCTATTATTTAAAAGATTTGATCGACAGGATGTTTATAATTGTCAATGGAAGATTAATCCATGAATTTAATCAAGATGATATTCAAGAATTTGATGGAAGTCAGTGTCAGACTAGACAGTTAGATTTATCTAAGATAGATATTATAAATAAAAAAGAAAAGACGCAAGATAATGATTATTTAAATCTTAGAGATTTCACATACAAGGTAAATGATAAACAAATAGTAATTAATAATACTTTTTCTCAAGGGAGTATATATAGTATTGTTGGAGAAAATGGGTGTGGTAAAACAACATTTGCTAATGCATTGAGTGGTTTTATTAAATCTACAGGTGATGTTACCCTTAATGGTAAAAAGTTAAAGAAAAAAGATTTGCTAAGAAATTCTTTTGTGGTTATGCAGGATGTTAACTATCAGTTGTTTACTAATTCAGTAGAAAGAGAAATTAAGTTGGGGGCTAGTAACCTAGATGATTTTGATATTTTGGTGGACAAACTTAATTTAAGGCATTTATTAGATAAGCACCCAAATATGTTATCTGGTGGAGAAAAACAAAGGGTTGCTATTGCGTCCGCTCTTATGACAGGTAAAAAAATTATTATATTAGATGAACCTACTAGCGGATTAGATTATAAAAATATGAATGAATTAGCTATTCTATTAAAGGACATCGCTAAGAAAGATGTAATAATACTGATAATTACACATGATTATGAGTTTTTATGTTCAGTAGCAGATACAGTGCTGCATTTTAATAAAAATGGAATTAATGAAATTATTTCAGTAGAAAAAGAAAATAAGAATAAAATTTTGAATATTATGACAAAATAAAAGTGGTAAGAAATTTTTATCTTACCACTTTTATTTTTTATTTATTTTCTTCTTGGAATTTTAAACTAATTTCGTGTGTGAAGTTTTCTGGAATAGATTGTTGTTTAATGATTATAACATCTGATTTAGTATGTCTAACAATACCTTCAGAAACAGATCCCATAATCATACGTTTAAGACCAGTTAATCCAGAAGAACCACAAACTACTAAATCAATGCCTTTTTCATCAACGATATCTTCACTTAAAACAATTTTAGGAACACCTTGTTCAACGATAGCGTGAACGTTAGTTAATCCACTTTCTTTTGCATAATTAACATAAGAGTCAACTAATTCTTTAGTTTTGCTGAAGAATGAATTAAAGATGTAAGGGTCTGATAATCCAGATGTAGCAATTGTAGAATCGATAACAGAAGCTACGTATAACTCTGCATTGTCATTACGTTTTGCGATAGATACGGCATTGTGGAAAGCCCACTCAGCTTGTCTTGAACCATCAACAGCTACTAAAATTTTTGTATATTTGTTTTCCATAATATTTATCTCCGTTTTTTAAAATAGTATAGTATGATTTTTTAAGTTAGTTGTTTGGATAGAATTTTTCACTGATTTCAGCAACAAAATCTTCAGGTATTAATTTTTCTTTTATGATAATAACATCAGCTTTAGAATAGCGAGCGATTCCTTCAGATACAGATCCCAAGATAAAACGTTTAAATCCAGATAATCCAGAAGAAGCACATACAACAAGATCAATATCAAATTTATCAACTAATGTTTCACTCAATACAATTTTTGGTGAACCATATTCAACTGCAGTAGTAACAGAAGTAAGTCCTTGTTCTTTAGCATAATCAGCATATGAATCAACTAAACTTTGAATTTTATTTTGATATTCTTTGAAGATTGCAGAACTTGGTGAAGCTGAAACAGCTAATGCTTGATCAATAACAGACGCAACATATAACTCTGCATTCTCGTTACGTTTTGCGATAGATATAGCATTTAAAAATGCCCATTCTGCTTGTTTTGATCCATCGATTGCTACTAAAATTTTTCTATATTTGTTTCCCATAAGAGATTACCTCCGTTCTTTTCTATAGCTATATTATAACACAGACTCTTTATTTTGTAAACCGTTTTCAAAATTTATTTTTTAGTATTTTCATAATACCGAAAAGGAATATAAAGAAAAGTACTATAGAAATAATACAAATTGTTACAAGAAGAAGGAAAAATTCTTCAGGGAACATTTTTATAAGATTAGATTCTAAGGGGCTTAATAGCCATAAGTCATTATCAAACACTAATAAATGGAAATTTATCCAGAAGGAATTGAAATCAATTGCAATGTATATTCCTAAAATAAGCATAAGTGCAATGAAAAGTATAAAAACTTTAGGGAATGATTTTGAAATAAAAATCATAGTATTCTTCTTTTCTAATAAAAATATTATAAAACTTGTTATTAAAAATATTGAAAATAATATATAAGTAATAGTTAGTGAATTTTGGTATAAATCTCTAACATCAATCATGTGTAGTATATCTTTTTCAGTATACCAAGTAGTATCCAAAGGAGCCCCGGTTTTCAAGTAAGTTAATAAGTTGTCTGTATAATTTAAAAGTAGAGAATCGGATATATCTAATTTCCAAGCTAAATTAACTTTTGTATAGAAGTATTTATATAAATCAAAAATAAATGATACTTTTAAAACTATAAAAAATATACTAGCAATAAAAAATGAAATTAATTGTATAATTACGAGTAAATTTAATAAAAATTTTTTCATAAGTTCCTCCATAAACATAATTATAGTTTTTTTCTTTTGGAAGAGCAATCCTTAATGGTATAATAGTTAGTAAATAAACTTATTAATTAGGAGAAATTTAATATGAAAATTCAAAAAATACACACAGATAATGCGCCACAAGCTGTAGGACCATATGTTCAAGCTAACAAGGTAGGTAATATGATTTTTTGTTCAGGACAATTAGGGATTAATCCTGAGACTGGAAAAATGGTAGAAGGTGGGGTTATTGAAGAAGCCAAGCAAGTTTTTAAAAATATCGAAGCTGTAGTTACAGAAGCTGGTTCATCAATGAATCACATTGTAAAAACTTTAGTGTTATTAGAAGATATTAAGGATTTTGCAGAAGTTAATAAGGTTTATGCAGAGCAATTTAATGAAACTTTACCAGCGAGATCAGCATTCCAAGTAGCAGCCTTGCCACTAGGTGGAAAAATCGAAATTGAAGTTATTGCTGTTGAAAAGGAATAATTCATTGGAGATTCGTAAGGCTAGTATTTATGATGATAAAGTACTCCAAGGACTATTTGAATTTATAAAATCATTAGATATTGACTTGATAAGAAAAATAGGGGAAGAAGAATTTTGGGAAATTCTAAAAATATGTTATAAGTCGGAAGATGATAGATATTCCTATAGAAATTGCAAGGTAATTGAAAGTGATAAAGAAATACAAGGTTTTTATTTTTCGTATGACTATGATTTTCTACTGGAATCTAAAAAATACTGGGAAGATAAAATTATTCCTAAATATAATCTGAATACTGATGATGTGATTTTCAACTACAATGAAGCTCTAGTGGGGGAATATTATTTAGATATACTTTATGTTTTTGAAAATTCACGTTCAGAAGGCTATGGGACAGAGCTGCTGAAGAACTTTTTTGAAACGACCGGATATAATATAAAGAGTCTTAATGTTGCTGAAGGTAATCCTAGAGCCAGAAAATTATATGAATCTTTTGGAATGAAAAGAGAGTGTGAAATTGAAATAGCTAATCATAAATATTATCATATGGTATTAAGAAATTGCTAAATATTAAAAATTATGAGGTATGTATGTATAAAAAATTAGAAATAATGGTAAATGGTCCCTTTGGATCTGTATATGATGTGAAGGTAGATTTTGTTAATAAAAATGCAATTTATAAAAAACAAGATGCTATGTTTTTAGATTTAGAAAAATTTAGTATAGATTTAAGAAATGAGCAATTAACAGAATTTACTGCTAAACTTGATGAGTACCATGTTATTAACTGGGATTCTGAATATAGAGACCCTAATTTAGCTGCAGGTTATAGATGGCAGCTTAGGTTAGTTTCTAATACTTCGGAGAAACATTCATCAGGAATAGTTGCAGTACCAGAAGAATGGGATAAACTATGCAAACAATTAACAATTTTATTAGGGAAAAAGTTTGGATAGGAAATATTCTAAAGATAATGAAAAACACTTAAGAGTTATAAACTTTTGAGTGTTTTTATTATATAAAATATAAAACTTATTAAGTAAGCATAGTTGACAAGATAATTACAAAATGAAATAATTGTAAGTGTAAAATTTACAACGATAATTTAAATAAGGAAGAATAAAATTGAAAAAAGAAGAATTTGTTATTGATAATATTAGCTGTATAAGTTATGCCAGTGAAAATCCAAGTTACCTACTAATTCAACCTGTAGATGAAAATGATATAGAAGTTTTAGACAGACAAGTAGAATTATTGACAAGTGAAGTGAAGGAATCTATCTTGATGATTGCCTTTAGAGTGAAGAACTGGAATAGTGATTTATCACCGTGGGAAATGCCAGCAATTTTTGGTAAAGAAAATTTTTCTGGTGCAGGAAAAACTACTTTAAAATTTATAGAAGAAACCTTAATACCTAATATTCTAGAAAAGTATAAACTAGAAGCGGATATAAAGAAAATATTAGGTGGTTACTCATTAGCAGGGTTATTTTCTCTTTGGTCTGCTTATCAAACTGATAAATTTAGTTCTATAGTAGCAGCATCACCATCAGTCTGGTTTAAAGATTGGGAAAATTATCTAAAAAGAGAGAACCCAGTAATAGACACTATATACTTAAGTCTGGGCGATAAGGAAGAAAAAACAAGAAATAAGATAATGAGTAGTGTGGGAGATGTTATTAGAATTCAAGAAGAAGTTTTAAAAAATCAAGGAATAAACACTATTCTTGAATGGAATAAAGGTGGACATTTTCAAGATTCAGATATCCGTTTAGCTAAAGGATTTGCTTGGTGTATTAAAAATTTAAAATAATGGTAAAAAAAGACTCGCAAAATAAATTTGCGAGCCTTTTTATTTATTAAATTCGTTGTATATAGTAGTGATAGTTTTTTCATAATCAGAATTATGAACACCTACAATAATATTAATTTCTTCACTAGTTTGGGAAATAACAATAATATTAATGTCAGCATCGCCTAAAGCTGAGAATAGGCGTCCAGCAATACCTTTTTTGTTTTTCATTTGGTGTCCAACGGTTGCTATTAATGATAACTCATTAACAACGCTCACTTCATCAGCATTAGTAATCTCTTTAATCTCTGCTAATAACTCGTGAATGAATGGTTTAACAGAAGCAGTTTCTACGATGATTGAGAATGAATCAATTCCAGTAGGAATATGCTCAATACTTACATTATAACTTTCAAACAGAGTAAGAGTTTTGCTAATTAGACCAATTTCATTAGACATATGATTCTTTTTGATAGAAATGATAGAGAAGTCTTTCTTTCCAGCAATACCAGTAACAGTATTAGCAGATACATCTTCAGTATCCTTAATAACTGTCCCTTGACTTACTGGGTTATTAGTGTTACGGATTTGAATAGGTATTCCTTTTTCTTTCACTGGGAAGATAGCTTCTTCGTGAAGTACACTAGCTCCCATATATGATAATTCTCTAAGTTCTGTATATGTGATTACATCGATTTCTTTTGGTGAATCTACGATTCTAGGGTCAGCCATAAGAACACCAGAAACGTCAGTCCAGTTTTCATAAACTTCAGCGTTAGCTACATTTGCAATAATGGCACCTGTAACATCACCACCACCACGAGACATTATTTTAATTTCTCCGTTAGGCAATGAACCGTAGAAACCAGGGATTAATAGTGTATCATTTGTTTCTACTAATTTATCAAACTTTGCTTGAGTTTTTTCATAGTCTACAGAACCATTGTAGTTAAAGAAGATTAAATCTTTAGGGTCTACAAATTTGTAACCAAGGTATTCAGCCATTAGTAATCCCGTTAGGTATTCTCCACGGCTAATTAAGTAATCTTCATCTAAACCTTTAACCAATTCTGTTTTTAATGAAGCTAATTCACTTTCGATATCAAAATTTATACCAAGTGTATTTTTGATTTCTAAGAATCTATTTTCTATAATAGAAAATATGCTGTCACAGCTAATACCATATTTGATATGAGCGTGGCATAAGTAAAGTAGGTCAGTAACCTTATTATCTTCTTTGTGAGCTTTACCAGCAGCAGAAACAACAACAAATTTTCTTGATTCGTCACTTTGTACAATTGATTTAACTTTTTTAAATTGTTCAGCAGAAGCAACAGAACTTCCACCAAATTTTGAAACTTTTACCATTTTACTCTCCTTAATCAAATTACTGTTCTTTTAAATTATATATGAAAACGATATAACTTGCAATACTATTTACTATTACCTAAATTTAGCGACTAGATATTCTCCGTTTAAAGATTCTAATATTTTGTCAAGAGAAGAAAAGTCGATTTCAGAAGTATAGTTATAGAAATATTCATCATATTTTTCAGTATTAAGTATATTTGAATTTTCAATTTTTGAAACAGTTCTAATTAAAAATTTATTTTTTACACTATTAGTAGAGAAGGTATAAGTAGTGTTTAAAGTTAATTCTTCTCTAGAAGTATTGCTCTCTAAATCTAGTACGTCCTGTACAATTGCATTAGCTGTAGGTAGTTTACCTGCACCTTGTCCATAAAATTTTAATTCTCCAATACTGTCTGCCTCCATACTAACTATATTAAAATTAGCGTGAACTGCATTTTCAAGACTGTTATCTTTTATTATATTAAGCATAGCAGAAGCAGAAATATTTGAATTTTCGATTTTTCCTTCACCCATAAATTTAGTTGATAAACCTTTTGATTTTAAATAATCAAGGTCGGTCTTTTTTAAATATCTCATAGAATACTGAGGTATTTTGTCTTTTATTAAATAATTAAAGGCTACTGCTGAAGTAACGATAACTTTATTAACTACATCATCACCATCTATATCAGCACTAGGATCTTTTTCTGCGTACCCCAGTTCTTGAGCTTTAGTAAGAGTAGGAGTGAAATCAGCATTGTGATTGTACATATAGTCAATGATGTAATTACTAGTTCCATTCATTATCCCATAAAAACTGTTTATTTCATCGATTCTTTTTGCTTTTTCTAAAGATGCAATCCAAGGAATACCACCAGCGACGCTGGCCTCACAAATGAACTGAACTTTATTCTCACGTGCTAGTTTGATAAATTCGTCTAAGTGTTTAGCGACTACAGCTTTGTTTGCTGTAACTACGTGTTTTCCAGCTCTAAGAGAAGCTGATATATATTCATAAGCAGGTGTAAGTCCACCTAGCGATTCAACAACAACATCAATTTCAGAATTATTTATTATATCATCTATATTAGTTGTAGAAAGTTCAGAAGTAATTTTTCTTTCAAATGTTTTTACTACTTCTATCTTATCAAGTTTATTAGAAAGTTCTAGGACACCAGACCCGACAGTCCCTAGTCCCAAAATAGCTATTTTCATAACTTTCACCTCAAATTAATATTCAGAAAACAGTGTCCGCTGGTAATAAACACTTGTCTTTTTTACAAAAAAATTGTATCATAGAAAGTGAAATAAATCAAGGAGTACAGGTATGTTATACGAAAGTAGTAGAAATAAAAATTTAAAAATTAATCCTAGTGATGCCATAATCCAAGGGCTAAGTTCAGAAGGTGGTTTATTTGTATTAAGAAATTTAGGACAAGATAAAGTAGATTTAGATAATATTGTTGGTAAAAATTATTACCAAATTGCTGAGCAAGTACTAAAATTATTCTTAGACTTTACAGAAGAAGAAGTTAGAGACTGTGTAGAAAAAGCCTACAAAGGAAAATTTTCTACAGAAGAAATAACTCCATTAGTAGAACTTAAAGATGCTCATGTTTTAGAGTTATTCCACGGACCGACAAGTGCATTTAAGGATTTAGGCCTATCATTATTACCACAATTAACAAGAACAGCGCTTAAACGTTCTGGAGAAAAGGATGATATTCTTATTCTTACTGCGACAAGTGGAGATACTGGGAAAGCTGCATTAGAAGGATTTAAAGATGTAGACAAGGTTAAGATAATAGTATTTTATCCAAACTCGGGTGTTTCTAAAGTTCAAGAAAGACAAATGAAAACACAAGAAGGTAAGAATGTTAAGGTATGTGCTATAGAAGGAAACTTTGATGATGCTCAATCTGCAATTAAAGAAATTTTTGTTGATGAAAACTTCAAGGCAGACTTAGCCCAACAAAATGTTAAATTATCAAGTGCGAACTCGATTAACATAGGGAGATTAATTCCACAAATAGTTTACTACTTCAAAGCATATAGTGATTTAGTAGGTGGTGGAAAAATCAAGCAAGGAGATAAAGTAAACTTTGTTGTTCCAACAGGAAACTTTGGAAATATTCTAGCAGGATACTACGCTAAGAAGATTGGGTTACCAGTTAATAAGTTAGTATGTGCATCGAATGCTAATAACGTGTTATATGACTTCTTAACAGAGGGTGTATATGATAGAGAAAGAGATTTCTTGAAAACAATATCTCCAAGTATGGATATTTTAATCTCTTCTAACTTAGAAAGATTATTATACTACCTAACTGATGGAGATAATGCATACGTAGCATCATTAATGTCAGATCTCAAAGAAAAAGGGAAGTACCAAATTTCTGATGAGTTATTAGCTAAACTAAAAGAAGAATTTACAGCAGGGTATGCTACTAATGAAGAAACTGCAGAAATTATTAAGAAAGTATATGAAGAAGAAGGATACTTATTAGACACTCATACAGCAGTAGGATACAAAGTATTATTAGAACAAGAAAGTGATTGTCCAAGTGTTGTTTTATCAACAGCCAGTCCTTACAAATTTACAGGTTCTGTATATGAGTCGCTGTTTGGAAGTACAGAAGCGGATGAATTTGAATTATTAAAAGACTTACACGCAAAAACAGGAGTTAAAATTCCAAGTAACTTAGAAGATTTAGATAAGAAAGCAGTGCTACACAATGACTGCATTTCTAAAGAAGAAATTGCTAAGTATGTAGCAGAAAAATTAGGAGATTTAGCTTAATGATAAAAGTTAGAGTACCAGCTACTAGTGCTAATGTCGGTTGTGGTTTTGATTCATTAGGTTTAGCCTTAAAGTTATACACATACTTTACGTTCGAAGAAATAGAAGCAGGTTTTGAGCTAGTAGGATTTGATGAAAAGTTCAATAATGAAAATAACTTAGTATACAAAACATTCCTATATACATTAGAAAAACTTGGAAAAATAGTTAAGGGTGTGAAGATAGGTATAGAGTCTAATGTCCCTGTATCAAGAGGGCTTGGTTCATCGTCAACTTGTGTAGTAGGTGGAATATATGGAGCCTATGCTCTATTAGGATTGCCTTTAGATAGAGATGAGATATTTAATATAGCATCTGAAATAGAGGGGCATCCAGATAACGTATCGCCAGCAATCTATGGGTCCTTAACGGCATCTTGTATGTGTGATGATGGTAGTGCTATGACAGTGAATTATGATATTGACTCAAGATTCAAGTTTATGGCACTAGTTCCGAATTTTGAAACTTCAACAGAAGAAGCGAGAGCAATTATGCCTGATTCTTATTCAAAAGCAGATGCACTGTATTCATCGACAAGAATTGGTTTAGTGCTAAAGGCATTTGAAAATTATGATTTAAGAACCCTAAAAAAAGTAATGGGTGACAAAATCCATGAACCTTATAGAAGAAAAATTATTCATGAATATGATGAAGTAAGGGAAATTTGCCAAAGGGTAGATAGCATTGCATTTATGATATCAGGTTCAGGTTCTACTTTACTAAATGTGTATAAAAATGAGGCTAGTGCTAAAAAAGTAAGAGAAAAACTTGCTTCACTAAAAAGTGAGTGGCAATTATTAGAATTAAAAGTAGATAAAAAAGGAACAGTAGTTCTATAAAAATAAGCATCTTAACACACGCCGTTAAGATGCTTATTTTTATAATTATTTATCTTTTTTAACAAAGATTCCGAAAGGTTTTCCTAATGGTAAGAACTCATATTTGAAGTGAGAGTTCAATACGTTAGCAGCAAAACCATAGAATGAAACGATAGAGATTGCTAACTCACTGTAAGCTGCTAAGTGGTGCATAGCTTCAGTAGCAATTCCTAATGTTGATAAAGTAAGACCAACAAATAAGAAATCGATTAATACAAAAATAGTAAATAATACTTTTGTAGTTTCAGCAGCACCAACAGTCATAACTAATGTGAAGATTAGGTATCCTAAGAAAGCAAATCCTAATTGTTTAACATCAGCTGTTTCAGCCATTTTTTGACCGAATACACCGTTTTGGATTAACCAAGTAGTACCAACACCAAACCAGAAGAATGCGTAAGCACCAAAAGCAGTAGTTCCAAATACATTTTCTTTTTTAGCGTCGTGAATACACGCGAATAATTGAGCGAAAGCTCCTAAAAAGATAGCCCAAGGAATAACTAATGAAGTCCCTGTTGTTATTCCCATTTTTTGAGAAGATGCAACAAGAGTAACAATAGCAAGACCAAATAATCCAATAGCAGATGGATCAGCAGTGGCTACTTTGAACGTTTGTTTGTTCATAATAAATACTCCTTAATAATTGTAATAAATAATAAAAATTAGTATAATGTATAAAAATACAGTATTTAGACTAGCAAAAAAAAAAATCTTTGTCAAATTATTACTAATATAAATAGGAAATAAATTTTATTTAAATTATGGAAATAAAAAAATGAAAGTAAGTATGTATTTTCTGTTGACAATTATGGGGTTATACGTTATTATATTAGAGATATTGTTTATATATCTACACGAAAAGGCCCCGGAAAGCTTAGTCGTAATGACATATTAAAACAAAATCTTAGGAGGAATTGACTATGCGTCAAACTTATATGGCAAAGCCATCAACTGTAGAAAAAAAATGGTATGTAATCGATGCTGAAGGACAAACATTAGGACGTCTATCTTCAGAAGTTGCATCAATACTAAGAGGGAAAAACAAACCTACTTATACACCACACATCGATACTGGAGATAATGTAATCATTATCAACGCTGAGAAAGTTGTGTTAACTGGTAACAAACTTAAAAACAAGATTTACCGTCGTCACACAATGCACCCAGGTGGATTAAAAGAAAGAACTGCTGGAACTATGTTAGAGAAGTACCCAGAAGAACTTTTAGAATTATCTATCAAGGGAATGTTACCTAAAAACACTTTAGGTAGAGCTCAAGGAATGAAACTTCACGTTTACCGTGGAGCTGAGCACCCACATGCAGCACAAAAACCAGAAAAATACGAATTACGTGGATAATAGGAGGAGAAATTAAATGGCACAAGTAGAATACCGCGGAACAGGACGCCGTAAAAGTTCAGTAGCACGTGTTAGACTAGTACCAGGAACTGGGAACGTAACTATCAATGGTAGAGAAATGCGTGAATACTTACCATTAGAATCATTAGTATTAGATTTAATGCAACCATTCGCAAAAACATCAACTGCAGGAAACTACGATGTACTAGTTAACGTACATGGTGGAGGATACACAGGACAAGCTCAAGCAATCCGTCACGGAATTGCACGTGCTTTACTAGAAGTAAACCCTGAGTACCGTAAAGACTTAAAACCAGCAGGATTATTAACTCGTGACCCTCGTATGAAAGAGCGTAAAAAATACGGTCTTAAAGGTGCACGTCGTGCTCCACAATTCTCTAAACGTTAATTGTTGGATTACACAAATCAAAACACAGTCATTATTGGCTGTGTTTTTTTGTTGTTAGAATAAGGTGAAGTTATATATTTGTTTTAAATTTATATTAGTGATATACTATATCTATTAAAATAAAAGAGGTAGAATCATGATAAAATCACTAGAATTATATTTAGTAACAAATAGAAATGGATTAGAAGCCACAGAATTTTATAAAGATGTATTTAATGCAGAATTAGTATCTTGTACAACGTTTGGACAAGCTATTCCAAATACGCCAGAAGAAGATAAAGACCTAGTATTAAACGCTAATCTTAATATTGGTGGAATAAGATTACAAATTTCTGACAATGGATCAGGATATGAGTATGTGCAAGGAACAAACATGACAGCATGTATCCAACTTGATTCGGCAGAAGCCGCTAAAGAAATTTATACAAAATTAGCAAAAGATGCTCAAAGGATAGACCTAGAATTACAAGAAACACCATGGTCACCAGCTTATGGTATAGTAGTAGATAAGTTTGGTATGACTTGGCAAGTAAACACAGATATACCTGGATTTGCATCAGAAAATGTTAATTTTTAATAAAATTATAGATGATAAAGTTCTTAGTTTATTAACTGGGAACTTTTTTATTTTTAGTGCTATAATATTTATATGATGGGAGTTGAATGTATGAAAGTTTTGATAATAGGAGCTAGTGGAAAGACTGGTAAGTTGCTGGTGGAAAAAGCTATTGAGAAAAACTATAAGGTAAGAATTTACGCTAGAGATACAAGTAGAATTATATCCATGGTTAATGTAGAGATTATTCAAGGGCAATTAGAAGAAGTTGAAAAATTAAGTAAGGCTATGGTAGGGGTAGATGCGGTGCTCGTAGCTTTAGGTAATAAAGCTAGTCAAATGTCGAAACCTTTGTTTGTTCATGCAGTCCCAAATATTATCAAAGCTATGAAAATGGCCGGTATTAAGCGAGTGATTAATCTTTCTGCTTTGGGATCTGGAATTACTTATGATAATGCAGGTTTTCCTTGTAATATATTTGCTAAGACTATTTTGAAAGCAAATTTTGAAGATCATTCCAAAGGGGAGCAAGAATTTTATTCATCAGATTTGGAGTGGACAAATATTCATCCAGCTCTCTTATATACAGGGACTAGTGAGTCTACCCAAACCAGAGTATTTACTTCGAAGTCTAGGGAGAAAGTTTGGGGGCTTTCTATGACAAGTAGGCATGATATTGCAGCGCTAATGTTAAATATAATAAGAGAGAAATCAAGTTACAATCAGTCGCTGATACTTGTAAGTAAAAGAATTTTTTAAGGAGCATATATGAAAGTAGAGAAAATAAGAGTAGAATCAAATTATACAATTTTTCCTAAAAATATGAATAGACACAATACTTTGTTTGGAGGACAAATATTATATTGGTTAGATGAAGTTACGAGTATGACCATAAGGAAGTATAGTCGTTTGAAATTCGTCACAGCTAGTGTAGATTCTTATCAATTTATTGATGCAGTTTATATGGATGAAATTTTAAAGATAAAGTCTTATATCTCGCGCGTAGGGAATAGATCAGTAGAAATTTTTGCAGAAGTTTCTTCGTATTGTACGAAAACAGACACTGAAAGATTGGTAGGACTATCATTTATGACGTTTGCACTTATGCCAAATGAAAATATAGTTGAAAAATTAGAAGAAATTGAATACGAAAATCCACTTGAAATATTTGTAGCACAGTCTTATAATGATAGAAAGAATAATATTATTTCTAGTAGAGAATTTACTAAGGAATATATGAAAAAATATAAAAAAATGCAGGAGAGTAAGTAATATGAAATATACTACTATGTTAGATAGATTTTTAAACTATGTTAAATTTGAAACTAGGTCCGATGAATCGATATTGACTATTCCATCAACGCCGCAACAAAAAGAATTTTTAATAATGTTAAAGAGAGAACTGGAAGAAATTGGATTATCTGATGTTGTTTTAACGGAAGAAAATTGCTTTTTAACTGCAACATTACCATCAAATACTGACAAAGAGTATGACAAGATAGGTTTTATCTCTCATGTTGATACAGCTGATTTTAATGCAGAAAATATTCAGCCGAATGTAATTGAAAACTATGATGGAAAAGATATTTTACTAAATAAAGAAAAAAATATTTCTATGACAGTAGAGAAATTCCCGAATTTAAAAAACTATGTAGGAAAAACTTTAATTACAACAGATGGTACAACTCTACTTGGAGCTGATGATAAGGCAGGGGTAGTGGAAATCGTTGAAGCTATGAAGTATCTTATTGAACATCCTGAAATTGAACATGGAGATATAAGAATTGCTTTTGGTCCTGACGAAGAGATAGGGCGTGGAGCGGATAATTTTGATGCTAAGTATTTCGATACAGAATATGCTTATACAATGGATGGTGGAGTATTAGGTGAACTTCAATATGAAAGCTTCAATGCTGCGCAAATCACCTATACTATTACTGGAGTAAGTGTCCACCCAGGGACAGCTAAAGATAAGATGAAGAATGCTAATACTATAGCAGCAGAATTAGCGATGATGTTTCCGGAAAAAGAAGTTCCAGAACATACTGATGGATATGAAGGTTTCTACTTATTACATAATATGGAAGCTAGAATTGAAGAAGCGAAATTGACTTACATTATTAGAGACTTTGATAAAGATAAATTCTTAGCGCGAAAAGCATTCTGTGAGGAAGTTGCAGGAAAAATTAATGCTAAATATGGAGATGTAGTAGAGTATGATATGTTTGATCAATACTACAACATGGGGGATGTAATCAATAAAGATAAACGTTCAGTAGAAAAAGCAGAGCAGGCTATGAAGAATCTTGATATTGAACCTTTAATCATACCTATAAGAGGTGGAACTGATGGTTCGAAAATTTCTTATATGGGAATTCCTACACCAAATATTTTTGTTGGTGGAGAAAACTTCCATGGTCAGTATGAGTTCTCTTGTTTAGAACACATGGAAAAAGCGGCGGATGTCATTGTGGAAATTGCACAACTTGCTAAAAAATAATTTATGGGTATTAATTTATAAGAAAGAAAAATAGAAAGTTTTTCTTTCTTATTTTTTCATTATTTTTAAAGTAAATTTAATTAACTTAAAGTAGGATTGGAGTTGATATACTTACAAATAGCGCCCAATATAACAATGCTATGTAGAAAGAAAAACATAAAGATAATTATAAAAAGAAAGTGATTAATAGTGATGCTAGAATCTAAAAATAAAGGGGAGTAAATATGGAAAGAAAAATAAAAGAATTAGTAGAAATAGTAAAAATTCAAGAAAAAAGAATAGAGCAATTAGAAAAAAGAATAGAGCAATATAATAAGGAAAGTATTAAAAATTCAATTAACACAATAGAAATTATGAAAGATTTATCAAGGAAAGTAGTTATTCTTGAAAATAGAAGTGAGAAATCCACTGATATACTAAGGAAACTTACTGATCATGTAGTTTCAGGTAAAGAAATTACAGAGAATAGATGGAGACAGTTAGCGGGGATAGAAGCTAAAGAAAAATAAATACTAATAAATAGAAGAGTAAAACAGTATTAAGTTGAAGTAAAGAGAAAGTAAGTAGAGAGATATGGCAAAACAAAATGAAATTTTAAATGAAAATGCAATACAGGAAATAAAAGAAGAGGTAAGTTTAGAGGAATATGATATTCAGTCTCTAGAAGAAATAGAAGCGTTTCTAGAGAAAGAATTAAAATTCTCTGCCGAAGAGTTAGAAGAATTAAAAATTCAAAGGGAAAAAATAGATAATCCAGAAAGTATAGGATCGGTTATTAAAGATGAGATATTTAATCAAATAGCAATACAAACAGGATTGGATTTAACTAGTGATACTGCTATAGGAAATCAGAATTTAAAAGAAGTTGGTAAAGAATATATAGAAAAAGGTGACTATAAAGATAAAGTAGAGGACACTATAAGACGAGATAAAAAATTTGCAGGAAAAGAAGGAGAGAGAATAAAGTTAAATAATAAAAAAAATAAAGAAGGTTTGGAAGATGCTTATACAGGAAATAAACTTACGGCTAGTGATAAAATTCAAGTTGATCACGTAGTTTCAGGTAAAGAAATTACAGAGAATAGGTGGAGACAGTTAGCCGGTATAGACGCTAAAGATTTAGCAAACAAGAAAGAAAATTTAGTGGCTACAAATCCCTTACTTAATCAATCTAAACAAGATAAAAGTATGGATGATTTTATAGAACATAATAATAAGAAAATAAGAGAATTTGAAAAAGATAACGAAAAAATAAAAAACAATTTGAAATTAACTGAAGAAGAAAAAAAAGAAAAAATCTTGAAAAACAATGAAAAAATAAGAAAAAGAAAAGAATTGAATGAAGAAAAAGCAAGAGAGATAGATAGAAAAGCAAGAAAAAGTATAAATAGAGAGATAGTCAAAGGTGTTACTAAAAATGTAACAAAAACAGCAGTTAAACACACAGTAGTAGAATTAGGGGTAATAGCAATTAAAAATTTAGTAGTAGGTGTTATAAATGCTGTAATTAGATTCTTTAAAAATAAAAATATCAGTATGAAAGTATTAATATCTGAAATAAAATTTGAGATGAAAAAATACTTTGATATAATGAAAAAAGAACTAAACAATAGTAAAGATAAATTTTTAAGAAATGCTATTTCAGAATTATTGACAGGGTTTGGTGATGAAATTCAAAGATTGATAAAAAAAGTTAAACAGACAATTAGTTTGGTGGGAGAAGCTGTTAAATATATAATGAATAAGGAAAATTGGAAGAAGGGATCAGATATCTTGATATTAGAGTTATCAAAAATATTATTAGTGGGATTAACTCCACTTCTTGCAAGTTTTTCAGGTGATTGGATAGCTAGTAAATTAGAAAAAATTCCAGTTTTTCGTAAAAAAGTAAAAATCCCTAATTTAGAAAATGTATTTAAAAATAAAGAAGAGAGAATAAATCAAGAAAAAACTTTAGGAGAGATAATCGGAGGAACAATAGGAGCAATTTTTTCAGGTGTAGCAGGTGCACTAGGATTACATTTTATTCAATCACTGATTATAAATAAAATTAAAGAAAAACAAGAAAGTAAATTAGTTGATAAGAAAAGTGAAATTATAAATATTCAAACAGAAATTACGGTAGTAAAAGAAAGTAAATTAACAGAAACTATAAATACTACCTATGAAAAAATGGCTGAAAGAAGATTAGTAAAAAAAGAAATGATAGAAAGTGTAAAAGTAATACAAGAAAATTTGAAAAAAGATAATGAGATTGATGATGAATTAAATAGATTAAAGAAGTTGTTGGAGTTATAATAAATATAACTTATTGAGTAATGTAAGAACTAAACGTTAATAAATTTAATTAAAGATATTTAATAAAAAGAAAGGATTTAATATATGCAAGAATTAGAAAGAATAGATCAAGGTGTGGTGAGCAAAGAAGATGCTTCCTTGGAAAAATCGAGTATAGAAGAGTTAACAAACTATAAAAATCAATTAGAGAAATCTTTAGGTGAGCAAGATAAAATTTTAGAGAAACCCCAAAAAACAGATTTAACAAGTTATAAAAATCAATTATCAGAAAAAATAAAAGAAGGTAAACTTGAGGTAATAAAAGATGGAGAAGGAAAAGAGGTAGAAGTAAGAGGGTATAGAGACGCCAAAAAAAGGTTTTTAGGTTTGAGTAATGCAGTAACAGTAGATGTTTTTAATAATAATTTAGGAACGCTTCAAGATAATCTTATAACTTTACAAAGAGGGCAAAATAATATTTTTGATGCGATTGAAAGTGTTTATACTTTAATTGATAAAATAGATGCTGAAAATATAAACTATTTAGTGGGACAACTAGAACTCTTAAAGGAAACTACTAGTAAGTTGAAGAAAAATGAAATTATACAAAAAGAAACTATAATAATAATGTGTCACATAGTTGAACGATTAAACGAATATAAAAATAGATTAGAGAACTTGCAGTATTTAGAAGAAATAGATGATGTTGCAGAGACATTATATGTATTGGAAGGGAAGGTGATTAATGTACATAGTAATATCTTGGATTTGGAAGATGAGATTAATGATAATTATAATGAAATAGATAGAGTCGATCAAGAAACTAAACAGGCTTTTTTTGAGTTAACAAAAAAAGTTGATGTAGTAGAAGAAAATTTAAATTTTAAATTGTCAGAGTATACAGAAAAAAATAATTCTAAATTAGAAAAAAAAATAAATGAAAAAGGGAAAAACTTTGAAACAAAGTTAAGTCAACAAAAAGAAGATTTTGATAATAAATTCAAGCAACAAGAAGAAGGGTTTGTTGAAAAAATTACAGAGCAAGAAGTTATCTTTAATAAAAAAATTAAAGAACAAGAAGAAAACTTTTCTGCGAAACTTCAAGAATTAGAAAAAAAGCAGTCGACAACTAACCAAGAATTAACTCAAAAAATTAAAAATGCTTATCTTTTAGGAGGAGCAGTAGGATTATTAGCGATTATTGAATTTATAATAATCTTCACAAAAGTATTATGATAGATAAATATAAAGAAGACTTATTAAATAAATCTAAAGTTCTAGATTTAGCAACAAGCAATATATTTGAAATAAAAAACTTAACTGAGCAAACTTTAGAAAATCCTGATAAACAATCAATAGTTAATTTCTTAAAGACTCTATCTGGAATAGTTAACAGTTATAAAGAAAAAATAGAAATAAAGTTAAAGGTAAAAGAAGTAAAAGAAAGTTTTGTATCATATTTTGGATATAAAACTTTAAGTGAAATTTCTAATAATGAAAAAAAAGAAAAGTACGAAGAATTAGAGGATTCTAGATCTTTAGAAGAATTGCTAGAAGATTTAGATAAGTTAGTTGGTCTTAAAAATGTAAAAGAAAAGATTAGAGAATTGATTGCTTATCAAAAGGTACAAAAATTAAGAGAAGAAAGTAATCTTAAAACAAATAAAAATACCTTACACATAGCATTTACTGGAAATCCTGGAACTGGAAAAACAACAGTGGCGAGAATTGTGGGGAGAATATATAAACAATTAGGTCTATTATCAAAGGGACATTTTATAGAAGTATCAAGAACAGATTTAATAGCAGGTTATCAAGGACAGACGGCTTTGAAAGTAAGAGAAGTTATAGATAAGGCTAAAGGTGGAGTTCTTTTTATTGATGAGGCATATAGTATTACAGAAAATGAACAGAGTGACTCTTATGGAAGGGAATGTTTAACTGAATTAACCAAAGCGTTAGAAGATTATAGAGATGACCTAGTAGTTATTGTGGCGGGATATACAAAACCAATGGAAAAATTTTTCCAATCTAATCCAGGTCTAAAATCTAGGTTTAATACATTCATAGAATTTGAAGATTACAATATAGAAGAACTAGAGAGTATTTTCCAATATATATGCCAAAGAAATGAATATCAATTAGATTTAGGTGCCGAAGATAGATTGAAAGAAATTATAGAAAAAGAATTATCGAAAAAAGATGAAGAGTTTTCAAATGCAAGAATGATTAGGAATCTATATGATGATTTAATAATGAACCATGCTAAGAGGGTAGCTAAAATAGAAAATCCTAGTAAAGAAGAGTTATCTTTGATAAGATTAGAAGATTTTTAAAAATGAAGAGAAGAACTGAAAATTCAGTTCTTCTCTTTTCTATTTGTATTCGAATAAGTCAGGGTGTTCACCTGTTCTTAATCCTGCATCTAATGAATTAAGGATTTGTAAATCATCTGGATTAATTTGTAAGTCAGCAGCTTGTAAGTTTTCTAATATGTGTTTAGGTGTTGCTGATTTTGGTATAGGGTGGTAACCACGAGCTACATGCCAGTTGAGAATGATTTGATTAGGGCTAACTGTATATTTATTAGCTAAATCTAGAACTATTTCATCATTGTTATATAGACCTCTAGCTAGTGGAGACCACGCTTGAAATAGTATATCTTCTTTTTGTAGATAAGCTCTCAGTTCATTTTGAGCAAATTTAGGATGAGCTTCTACTTGATTAAGGAAGGGTTTGATATTTGCCTTATTTTTTAATTCTTCTAGATTCCTAATTTGGAAGTTAGATACACCGATTTCTTTTACTAAACCTTCTTCTTTTAATCTCTCTAGAGCTCTATATGATTCTAGTAGTTTTTCTGGATGTGGCCAGTGGATAAGTAAAATATCAATTTTTTCGTTTAGTTTTCTATATGATTCTTCAAACGATCTAAGTGTATCGTCATAAGAAAGATCAGTAGCCCAAACTTTTGTTGTTAGTGTGAACTTTGAAGGATCAAAGTTTTTTATAGCGTTACCTACAAATTCTTCGTTTTTATAGATTGTAGCAGTATCTAAGTGAGTATAGCCGTTATTAAGTGCGAATTCAATTGCTTTAGTTGTTGTTTCTTGGTCTTTTAATCCATAGGTTCCAAAACCAATTTTTCCTAAATACATTACTAGTATCTCCTTAATTTTTATTCATAAGGGAATAGGTCAGGGTGCATTCCTGTTCTATGACCTTCATCTAGTGAATTAATTTTTCTGAAATCTTCTAAACTAAGTTCGAAGTCCAAAGATTTAATATTTTCTAAAATTCTGTCATTATTAGAGGATTTTGGAATAGGGTGGTATCCCTTTTTCACATGCCAGTTTAGGACTATTTGGTTTGGTGTAACTTGATATTTTTTAGCAAGTTCAATTATTAATGGGTGATCTGTATATAGACCTCTAGCGATAGGTGACCAAGTTTGAAGTATAATTCCTTCTTTATCTAGATATGCCTTCAGTTCATTTTGAGCAAGTTTAGGGTGTGCTTCAATTTGATTTAAAAATGGCTTAATATTGGCTTTGTTTTTTAGTGCTTCTAGATGTCTTATTTCGAAGTTAGCAACACCGATTTCTTTTACTAACCCATCTTCTTTAATTTTTTCTAGTGCTCTATATCCATCTAAGAATTTGTCTGGATGCGGCCAGTGAATAAGAAGAATGTCGATTTTTTCATTTAGTTTTTTGTGCGACTCTTCAAATGATCGTAGTGCATCATCATAAGCTAAATTTGATGGCCAAACTTTAGTTGTGATAGAGAATTTACTTTTATCAAGACCATCTATGGCTTTTCCGATAACTTCCTCATTATTATAGTATGCGGCTGTATCTATTAAGTTGTATCCGTTATTTAAAGCGAATCTAATATTTTCGATTCCTTGTTTCTCGTCAGTAATTTTATATGTGCCGAATCCCATTTTTCCTATATTCATAATTAATCTCCTAATATATAACGTTTCTTGGTTTTTTTAGTGTTTTAAATTTTTCGTCAGCGATTGTTTTGTATTTTTCTTTTCCGGACCTTTCGTGTAATAAACAAGCCCACGAATACCACAGTAAATCATAGAATTGTAAGAATATACTAAGTTTTTCAAAATTACAATTTTCTTCTGTGAAGTATGCTTTTAAGAATGTGATTGTTTCTTGATAATTTAGTTCGTTTTCTGCGATGAAACTAGCGATATCAAAGTAAGGGTCGTTAAGGCCAGCGTACTCATAATCAATTAGGTAAATTGAATTGTTAGCGAATAAAAAATTACCTTCTTTTAGATCATTATGGCACAACCTATCAGGTGTATATAATCTAGAGAATGATTCTAATAATTCTTTGTAATCCTCGAAATTAACTTTAGGATTTTGTAATTGGTACGAATATTTTTCAAGTATTTCTAATGGGTTGAAAGCAGATGTTGCATCAAATTTTTTATTATGGAATTCTTTTAGAATTTTAGCAATTTTAATTATTGATGATAGATTTTTATTTGATATGAATGTTTTTGCGTTTTCTTGAAACTCGGTTATTAGTAAGTTTGCATCGTAGTAAACGGGAGTAAGAAAGTAGTTTTCTTCTTTCAGGATATCGATAGCTTCTTTTTCATTTTCCTTATTTTTTATGAAAAA
Source organism: Gemella sp. (assembly GCA_030529855.1). Classification (GTDB taxonomy): domain Bacteria; phylum Bacillota; class Bacilli; order Staphylococcales; family Gemellaceae; genus Gemelliphila. Next base: position 9,527 of record JAUMWC010000001.1, on the reverse strand, counting down.
TGTATCTTTTGGAACTCGGCAGAAATATTTTTTATCTTGTGTTTGTACTATGAAATTTTGGTTAGTGATTCCGTAACTAGTTTCTTTTAGTTCACTAATAGGTTTGTTTAATACTTGTTCTAGTTTGTTGATTAATTGCATAAGCAAGCCCCTCCAATATATTTTAATTATATTATATACCAGGGAGTATGAAAAGTAAATGTAAAGGTTAACAAAAACGTTATGTTAACGATTTTGTTAAGAAGTAGGAAAGTCTGATATAAATTGAAATTTAGCTAGGTTTATGTTATAATCGGATAGTAAAAATTTGTAAAATTTTTTATAATAATTTCTTATTTTGGAGCATACATGAAAAAATTATATATTGATAGTGAGTTTATTACGCTTACACAATTTTTGAAAATGGAATCTTTTATTTCTTCGGGAGGAGAAGCTAAGTACTTTTTAGCTGAAGAAGAAGTTTACCTAAATGGTGAATTAGAAAATAGACGTGGGAAGAAGTTGTATCATGAAGATGTTGTTCTTGTTCAAGGAGAAGAGTATCAGATAATAAATGAAAATTAATAATTTAGAGTTATTATATTTTAGGAATTATACTTCCTTAAATCTTGATTTCCACCCATCGCTAAATATACTAGTAGGGAATAATGCTAATGGTAAGACTAATATTGTAGAATCTATATTTTATCTAGCGTTAGCAAAATCTTTTAGGACAAGAAAAGATAGTGAAGCTGTTCAGTTTGGGCAGGAAGCTGCCTGTATATCATGTGAATTAGTGAAGGATGAGAATCACATTGATATAATGCTAGCTATGAATGATAAGGGGAAAAATGCCAAAATAGGTGGTTCTAAAAAGTCCAAACTTACGGATTTTGTTGGAGAACTTAATGTCGTATTATTTTCACCTGATGATCTACAGCTTATTAAGGGTTCTCCATCTTTAAGAAGAGAGTTTATTGATAGAGAATTTTATCAATTTTCTAGAATTTATCATAAATCCTCGTTGATGTATAAACATCTATTAAAGCAAAGAAATGCTTTTTTGAAGGATATGAGAAAAGATAGAAATGATGAAATGGCTAAGATTTATTTAGAAGAACTGACCTTACAACTTGCAAAGATAGCTTTATTCATAACTAGACAAAGAAATGAGTTTGTTAAACAAATAACTTATTATGCTCAAAAGTCTATGGATAATATATCTGATAGTAAGGAAAAATTAGATATTGTTTACAAATCTTCAATTCTCGAAAGTCTTAAAGTTGGTAATTTATCTTTAGATAGTATTGATGAAAAATATGTTGCAGAACTTATGATGAAAAGAATGCACGAAGACATTAATACTGGATCTACGAGAGTTGGAATACATCAAGATGATTTGATTTTTTATATTAATTCGCTAGATGCAAAAGTTTATGCATCACAAGGACAACAAAGGTCTATAGTTTTATCATTGAGGCTCGCTGAGATTGATTTTCTGAAGAAAGAAACTGGATATTATCCCGTTCTCCTTTTAGATGATGTACTAAGTGAGTTAGATAAGGAAAGACAGTCGAGATTGCTAGACGCAATAAATGAAAATATACAAACCTTTATAACAGCTCCATCAATAAGTGATATAAAAGAAAGTTTGGTAGAAAATGCCAAAGTCTTTTATATTAACCAAGGTAATGTTGAAATAAGTAAATAAGAAAGGAAAACAAATGTCAGAAAATAAAAAAATACAAGAATATAATGCCGATCAGATTCAGGTCTTAGAAGGTTTAGAAGCCGTTCGTGTTAGACCTGGTATGTACATAGGATCTACTTCTTCTAAGGGATTACACCACTTAGTTTGGGAAATAGTAGATAACTCTATCGATGAGGCATTGGCAGGGTACTGTAATACAATTACAGTTGCAATTGAAAAAGATAACTGGATAAGAGTTGAAGATAATGGTCGTGGAATACCAGTTGATATACAAGAACAAACTGGGAAACCAGCTTTAGAAGTAATCCTTACAGTACTTCACGCCGGAGGTAAATTCGGTGGTGGAGGATACAAGGTATCTGGTGGTCTTCACGGGGTTGGGGCATCTGTAGTTAATGCCTTATCTACAAACTTAGAAGCTACAGTTCACCGTTCAGGAAAAGTTCATACTATGATGTTTGAGCGTGGAGAAGTTATCCAAGGCATCAAGATAGTAGGGGATACAGATAGAACAGGAACTACTATTCGTTTCAAAGCGGATGGAGAAATTTTCCAAGAAACAACAGTGTATGAATATGATATTTTAAGAACACGTATTAGAGAACTTGCTTTCTTAAACAAGGGAATAACAATCAGGTTACTTGATGAGAGATCTGAAGAGTTACGTGAGGAAACTTTCTACTATGAAGGTGGAATCATGGAGTATGTGGAGATGCTTAACGAAAATAAAGAACCACTACACGAAGCAATCTATGTTCATGGAGAAATGGATGGAAAAGAAGTTGAGATTTCTATGCAGTACAATTCAACTTATTCAAGTAATGTATTATCTTACGCTAACAACATCAATACTCATGAAGGTGGAACGCATGAATCAGGATTTAAGACTGCTTTGACAAGAATTATTAATTCTTATGGAAAGAAAAATAATTTAATTAAGGACAAAGAGGCACTTACAGGAGACGATGTTCGTGAGGGATTAATAGCAATTATTTCTATTAAACACCCAAATCCACAGTTTGAGGGGCAAACTAAGACAAAATTAGGAAACTCAGAAATGTCAACAATTACTAATAAATTGTTCTCAGAAGAGTTTGATAGATTCTTATTAGAAAATCCTAAGATTGCTAAGATTATTGTTGATAAAGGATTACAAGCTTCTAGAGCAAGGATTGCTGCTAAGAAAGCACGTGAATCTACTAGACGTAAGAATGCTTTAGAATTTACTAATTTACCTGGTAAACTTGCTGATTGTTCAAGTAAGGATGCAAGTGAATGTGAATTATTCTTAGTGGAGGGGGACTCTGCGGGAGGTTCTGCAAAACTTGGTCGTGATAGCAAGTTCCAAGCTATTTTACCATTGAGAGGTAAGATTCTTAACGTAGAGAAAGTAAGAATTGATAAAGTATTAGCTTCTGATGAAATTCGTTCATTAATTACGGCTGCTGGTATTGGTATTGGTGAAGGTATGAATGTTGAGAAACTTAGATACCATAAGATTGTTATTATGACTGATGCCGATGTCGATGGAAGTCACATTAGAACCTTATTATTAACATTCTTCTTTAGATATATGAAGGAACTTATAGAAGCTGGGCACATTTATATTGCAAGACCACCTCTATATGGATTAAAAGTTGGTAAGAAAGTTTACTATTCATTTAATGAAGCAGAATTACAAGCTAATATCGAAGAATATGCTAAGGATAAGAAGTATAATGTTCAAAGATATAAAGGGCTTGGAGAGATGAATGCTGAAGAATTATGGGAAACTACAATGGATCCAGAAAGACGTCGTATGTATAAGGTAAGTATTGATGACGCAATGGTTGCTGATGCTGCATTCGATACGTTAATGGGAGAAAGAGTAGAACCAAGACGTAAGTTCATCGAAGATAATGCCCTAAACGTTGTAAACTTAGATATTTAATACTAAGAAAGGACAAAAAATGGAAGAGAAAAATATTACACTTAGAAATATAACCACGGAAATAGAAAATTCTTTCTTAGACTATTCTATGAGTGTTATAGTATCCCGTGCTTTACCTGATGTAAGAGATGGTTTAAAGCCAGTTCACAGACGTGTTCTGTATGCTTTCAATGAGTTAGGTTTAACTCATGATAAGCCTTATAGAAAGTCAGCGGCAGTAGTAGGGGAAGTTATGGCTAAGTATCACCCGCATGGGGACTCAGCTACTTATGGAACAATTGTTCGTCTTGCTCAAGATTTCAACTCTAGATATCCAATGGTTGCAGGACAAGGAAACTTTGGATCTATAGATGGGGATTCAGCAGCCGCTATGCGTTATACTGAGGCGAAACTTAGTAAGATAGCTGCCGAAATGATTAGAGATATCAATAAGGAAACTGTTGATTATCAAGATAACTATGATGGTTCAACAAAAGAACCTAAAGTATTACCAGCAAGGATACCTAACCTTTTAGTAAATGGTGGATCAGGGATTGCCGTAGGTATGGCAACTAATATTCCGCCACACCACTTAGGAGAAGTTATTGATGGAGTTATTGCTCTTGCTGATAATGCAGATATTACAATTGCAGAGCTTATGACTAAAATTAAAGGTCCAGATTTTCCAACAGGTGCTTTAATCTTAGGAAAATCTGGAATTGTAAAAGCATATAATACAGGACGTGGTTCTGTTGTTATGCGTGGTAAGACTGCTATTGAGCAAATGAAAAATGGTAAGGAAAGAATTATAATTTCAGAAATTCCATATCAAGTTAATAAATCTAAATTAGTTGAAAAAATTGCTGATTTAGCACGTGAAAAGAAAATTGAAGGAATCACAGATTTACGTGATGAGTCAAACTTAAAAGAAGGAATTAGAATTGTTATCGAATTAAGAAGAGATGCAAATTCTAATGTAATCTTAAATAACTTATTTAAGTTAACTCCACTTCAGTCATCTTTTGGTGTTAACATGGTTGCTTTAGTAGATGGAAAACCTAAAACGTTAAACCTAAAAGAAGTTCTTTACTATTATTTAGAACACCAAAAAGAAGTAATAGTTAGACGTACTAGATACGATTTAAAGAAAGCACAAGATAGAGCTCACATTTTAGAAGGTCTTCGTATTGCTCTGGATAATATTGATAGAATTATCGAACTTATTAGAGCGTCTCAAACAACGGAAGAAGCAAGAAATGGATTAATGGATGGATTCAAACTATCTGAAGTTCAAGCTCAAGCCATTCTTGATATGCGATTACAAAGACTTACAGGTTTAGAACGTGATAAGATTGAAGATGAATACAATAAACTTGTGGAACTTATTAAAGATCTTAAAGACATTCTAGAAAAAGATGAGCGTGTTATCGAAATCATCAAGGATGAATTATTAGAAATTAAAGAAAAATACAAAGATGATCGTCGAAGTGTTATTGTTGAAGGTCAAATTGATGAGATAGAGAATGAAGATTTAATCGAAAAAGAGCAAATCGTAATTACTTTATCTTACAACCAATACATAAAACGATTAGCTGCGAATACGTACAAATCTCAAAATCGAGGTGGTCGTGGAATTAATGGTATGACTACTAATGACGAAGATAACGTTGAATATATGTTAACATGTTCTACGCATGACCATATCTTATTCTTCACAGACAAAGGTAAGGTTTATACTCTTAAAGGTTATGAAATTAACCAAATGTCTAGACAAGCAAAAGGAATACCAATTATCAATTTATTAGAAATTGATAAAGAAGAAAAAGTGAATTCAATAATTGCTATTTCTGATCTTCATGAAGAAAATGTAAACTTAGTATTTGCAACTAAGAATGGTATCATTAAGAAGTCGAGTTTAACTGATTACGCAAGTATCATGAAGAAAGGTAAGATTGCTCTTAAACTTGATGAAGGTGACACTCTAATAGAAGTACAGAAAGTTACTACTAACAATGATATTATGATTGTTACTGCAGCAGGGCAAGCCATTAGAATTAACGAAGATAAGGTTCGTCAAATGGGACGTGTAAGTCGTGGTGTTAAAGGTATTACTCTAGGTGTAGACGACTACGTAGTAGGAATGCAAATTATCAATAAAGATAAGAAGATACTGACAGTAACGGAAAATGGAATCGGAAAAATTTCAAAAGAAGATGAGTTTAGAGTAACTAACCGTGGTGGAAAAGGAATTAGAGTCGCTAAGATTACTAATAAAACAGGTAAGATTGTATCCGTTAAGTCAATATCAGGAGCAGAGGACTTAATGATAATGACAGACCAAGGTGTGATTATTAGAATTGACATTTCGATTTTAAATACTTTAGGAAGAACTGCTACCGGAGTTAAGTTAATTAATTTAGCAGATAACCAGAAAGTTGCTACTGTAACACTTGCAGAAAAAGAAGAAATTATAGAAGAAGATAATTAGAAAAATAGCCACATTAGAATGATTTTTCTAGTGTGGCTAAAATTTTAGAAGGGAACGAATAATGAGTTTACAAAAATTAGAATCGGGATCTAATAAAGAATTTATTAACGAAGAAATTTCAATTTTAACTGATTTATTAGATCAAGCTACTAAAAAAATATGTTCTCAAGAAACATATAATAAAGTAATGAAGTTAAAATCATTGGCGGATGAAGCAGATTATGGTAAGTTATCTCGAGAGGTGGCTTTATTAGCAGAAGAAGAGGTAGAGGTTGTAGCTAGATATTTCTCTATTCTTCCTTTGTTAATTAATATCGCTGAGGATGTCGATTTAGCCTATGAAATAAACTATAAAAATAACATAGGTGAAGATTATTTAGGAAAATTATCAAAAACTATAGATGATGTTTCTAAATTAGAAAATGCTAAAGAAATACTTGAAAAAGTAAACGTAGTTCCAGTGTTAACAGCTCACCCAACACAAGTTCAAAGAAAATCTATGCTAGATCTTAATAGAAATATTCATAATTTATTAAGAAAACATAGAGATGTTAGATTAGGTTTAATTAACCGTGAAAAATGGGAAAATGAACTTAAGAGATACATTGAAATAATAATGCAAACAGATATTATTAGAGAGAAAAAACTTAAAGTTGTAAATGAAATCTCGAATGTTATGGACTACTATAACCACTCACTTTTACAAGCGATTACTAACTTGTCTGTCAAATACAAAAAATTAGCAGCTAAAAAGGGGATTGAACTAGAAAAAGCAAGTCCTATAAATATGGGAATGTGGATTGGTGGAGATAGAGATGGAAATCCATTTGTTACTGCAGATACAATGGAAACATCTGCTACTTTGCAATTCCAAGTGATTATAAATTATTACAAAGAAAAAATTAATACTTTATATAGAAGTTTTTCTATGTCGAACTCTGTTGTTAAGACAAGTACAGCTTTAGAAATTTTAGCTAGTAATTCTTCTGATGATTCTGAGTTTAGAGAAAAAGAATCATACAGAAAGGTTCTTCATGAAATTAATAGAAAAATTGAAAATACAGAAAAATATTTATTAGATGATGAAGATACAGATGAAGAATATTACTTAAAAGCAGAAGAATTTAAAAATGATTTATTAATTGTAAGAAAATCATTAGAAGAAAATAATGGGGAGACTCTAATTGAAGGTGATTTAGAAGAATTAATACAAGCAATTGATGTATTTGGATTCTATTTAGCTTCTATTGATATGCGACAAGACTCAAGTGTTCATGAAGAGTGTGTAGCAGAATTACTTAAATCAGCCAATATTACACCTGATTACTCTTCGTTAAGTGAAGAAGAGAAAGTTAAAATACTACTAAAACAACTAAACGACGATCCAAGAAAATTATCTTCTACTAATAAAGAGAAATCAGAACTTCTAGAAAAAGAACTATCTATTTTCAAAAAAGCTAGATATTTAAAAGATAAGCTAGGTGAAGATATAATTAAACAAAGTATTATTTCTCACACTACTAGTGTATCAGATCTTCTTGAGTTAGCTATTATGCTTAAAGAAGTAGGATTAGTGGATAGTGATTTCTCTAGAATACAGATAGTTCCACTATTTGAAACAATTGAAGACTTAGATAATTCTTTAGAAACAATGACTAACTACCTATCTCTTGATATAGTTAAACTTTGGATTAGTGAACATAATAACTATCAAGAAGTAATGCTAGGATATTCAGATAGTAATAAAGATGGTGGATATTTATCATCAGGTTGGACATTGTATAAAGCACAAACTCAATTAACCGAATTAGGTCAAAAATTTGGAGTAAATATTACATTCTTCCACGGTCGTGGTGGGACTGTTGGTCGTGGTGGAGGACCATCTTATGAAGCAATTCTATCACAACCACTAGGATCAATTAGATCTAAGATTCGTTTAACCGAACAAGGTGAAGTTATAGGAAGTAAGTATGGTAATAAAGATGCGGCTTACTATAACTTAGAGACACTAATATCAGCAACTATTGATAGAATGAAAGGTACTTCTAATGTAAGTCTTAGAGAAGAATATGAAGTTATAATGAATGAAATTGTTTCGGAAAGTTATAATACTTATAGAAGTTTAGTATTTGAAAACAAAAACTTCTATGACTATTTCTTTGAAGCAAGTCCAATTAAAGAAATATCTAGTTTAAATATTGGATCTAGACCAGCAGCAAGAAAGACTATTACTGAAATTGGAGGATTGAGAGCAATTCCTTGGGTATTCTCTTGGTCGCAAAATAGGGTTATGTTACCAGGATGGTATGGAGTAGGTACAGCATTTAAGAAATATATAGAAAAAGATACTAAAAACTTAGAAGTCTTACAGGATATGTACAAAACTTGGCCATTCTTTAAATCGCTATTATCGAATGTAGATATGGTGCTTTCAAAATCAGATATGACTATCGCAAAAGAGTATGCTAAATTATCAGATAAAGCAGAAACTGGAGAGATCTTTGACATAATCTATAAAGAGTGGAATACTACTAAAGAGATTATATTATTAATTCAAGAGCATACTGAATTATTAGAAGATAATGATTATCTGAAGTATAGTCTGAAAAATAGGATGCCATACTTCAATGCATTAAATTATCTGCAAATTGAGTTAATTAAGAGAGATAGATCGAATAAAGTAACGGAAAGTCAGCAAAAATCAATTCATACTACAATCAATGGTATTGCAACTGGTTTAAGAAACTCAGGATAAGAGCGTACTAAAAAAGAGGATTAATATTAATCCTCTTTTTTGTATATCCAAAATCTTTTTGTAAATATACCATTTCCTTCTATAATATTTTCAAGTTTCCCTCCGCAAGAAAGTATAACTTTTTCGGAAGCAAGATTTTGAGAATTGCATGTCACTAAGACTTTTTCTAATCGAAGTTCATTAAAACAGTATTTTAAAGCCATTCTTAACATTAGTTTTGCGTAACCTTTTCTTCTATAATCTGATCTTACGCTATATCCGATATGTCCGCTATAATTCAATAGATAATCGTTAAGCTCATGTCTAACGTTAGTTATACCAGCAAGGTTAGAATCATCTGTTAATAAGAATGTAGTAGCAGGTACAAAATCTTTGTTTATCATAGTTTCAGTCGATTTACCTGCTATCTTTTCTTCTATCCATTTAGAAATATCATCAGCAACATCTAGGCCTAAAGCGCCGTGAATTTTTTCATTTTTTTTAGAAAAACTATCTCTGTAGTCAGAAAGTAACTTTACGTCACTAAACTGAATTTCCCTAAATATCATAAAAACACCTCTTTCTATACATAAGAGTATACACTATTCATATATGAAATACTAGTTTGTAATAATATTTCAAAAAAGTTACAAAAAAGTATTGACAGAGGAAGGTAATGATGATAGAATAATAAAAGTCTTGAGAG
>JAUMWC010000029.1 GCA_030529855.1 Gemella sp. | reverse complement strand
TCTATGGGAATGCACATGTTCTCACTAGCTATCCAAGAAAAAGTTACTATTGAAAGATTAGCTTTATTAGATATCTTATTCTTACCGCACTTCAATAAGCCTTACAACTACATAACAATGGCAGCTTTATCTGCTGAATAATTAACTTAGAAAATCTCAATCGAAAGATTGGGATTTTTCTTTTATTTTATAGAAGAAAAAATATATTTTGCCAATAACATATATTTGGCAAAAATTAATTTGTCATACTTGATATTGTATAGGGCTTACATTTTGAACTATAATAAAGCCATAAGAAAAATAAACAATATAGGAGAAAAATTATGAGTCAAAATACTAGTAATTTAAAAGTGTTTGTTCAAAAAATTGGTACAGCACTTTCAGGTATGGTAATGCCTAATATTGGTGCCTTCATCGCATGGGGACTAATCACGGCTTTATTCATTCCAACAGGTTGGGCGCCTAACGAATCTTTAGGTAAGTTAGTTGGGCCAATGATACAGTACTTATTACCTTTACTTATTGCATACACAGCAGGATACAACATTCACAAACAACGTGGTGGAGTAGTTGCAGCTATAGCAACTATGGGGGTTATCGTAGGAACAGAAGCGATCATGTTCTTAGGAGCAATGGTTATGGGGCCTTTAGCAGCAGTTTTACTAAAACAATTTGATGAAGCTATTCAACCAAAAGTTAAAGCTGGATTTGAAATGTTAGTAAATAACTTCTCTGCAGGATTCTACGGATTCTTCTTAGCGATTGCAGGATTCTACGCAGTAGGACCAGTAGTTAAAGCTTTAAATGATACATTAGCAGCAGGAGTTGGAGCGATTGTAAATGCAGGATTAATTCCATTAGCTAACGTATTTATCGAACCAGCAAAGATTTTATTCTTAAACAATGCTATTAACCACGGTATCTTAACACCACTTGGAACTCAAGCAGCTCAAGAAACAGGAAAATCTATCCTATTCTTATTAGAAGCAAATCCAGGAGTTGGTTTAGGAATCTTAGCGGCTTACATGTTATTTGGAAAAGGTGCTTCTAAATCATCAGCATACGGAGCATCAGTTATCCACTTTATCGGTGGAATTCACGAAATCTACTTCCCGTACATCTTAATGAAACCAGCTTTAATTATTGCAGCAATCGCTGGAGGGGTTTCAGGAACAGCAACTATTCAATTCTTTAATGCTGGATTAGTATCTCCTGCATCACCGGGTTCAATTATCGCAATTTTAGGTATGACAGCTAGAGACTCTTACCTTGGAGTAACAGCTGGGGTTGCAGTTGCAGCTTTAGTAACATTCATTATTGCTTCAATTATCCTAAAAACTGATAAAAAATCTACTGGAGATATCGCTGAAGCACAAGCACAAGTTGCAGGAATGAAAGCAGAGTCTAAAGGACAAGTTGTAGAAGGAGATGACACACCTTCAATTTCTTTCGAACAAGTAGAAAAAGTAATCTTTGCTTGTGACGCAGGAATGGGATCATCAGCAATGGGAGCTTCAATCTTACGTGATAAAGTTAAAAAAGCAGGATTAGATATACCAGTATCTAACACAGCTGTTAGAAACTTAGTAGATGGAGAAAAAGCACTTATCGTTACTCAAAACGAATTAACAGCACGTGCTAAAGGAATGAACCCATCAGCTATCCACGTATCTGTAGATAACTTCTTATCAAGTCCAAGATACGATGAAGTAGTGGCAAAATTAAAAGAAGTAAAATAATTTGAAAAAGCAGTTCTTAGGTGAACTGCTTTTTTGTTTGAAAAAACAAAAGTATAACTGGAAATCGGATATTATGAAATAATATTTTTGAATTAAATAAACATAGAATTTTGTCAAAACGTTTTTTTGGCAAAATTCTATTTGCCACACTTGATATTGAATGAAAATAAAAGCGGATTTATAATAGTTAATATAGGAAAGAACTATTATAAAGGAAAGGAGGAATAAATTGATACTAACAGAGAAAGAAAAGATAATTTTAAATACTCTTATAAGGAATAAAGAAGAACTTAGTATAAAAGAAATTGCTACTTTAACAAAGATAAAAGAAAGAACACTTTATCGAGAGATGAAGTCTTTAGAAGAAAGTTTGAGTACAAGTGAAATAAAGTTAGTAAAAGTCAAGTCTAGGTATAAACTAGAAGGGAATCTAGATAGCATAGACCCAGCCTTATTGGATACAAGTATGGAACTAGCCTATTCGCAGGACAATAGAATAAATCTTATTCTAGCTAATCTAGTTCTTGCACAAGAAACATCTATTAAAGAAATTTCAGAAAAATTATTTATATCTTATAACACGGTAGTGAATGCTGTGGCTTCTATTGAAAAAATTCTTTCTGACTATCATTTAGAATTGATAAAGAAAAAAGGACAGGGTATTTCTCTAATAGGGAGTTTGGAAAATAAACGAATCCTATTGATTTCGATTTTGAATAATGAGATAGATGATGAAGAATTTTTCTATACGATAAATAATATTGATGATTATTCTAGTAATCCATTTTTTAAATTCTTAGATTTAGATTTACTAAGGTCTATATTTTTAGAAAATAGAGACTTAGAAATATTTAGAATTTATACAGATTCTAGTATAAAGAAATTACTGATAGCTGTGCAGGTAGGTCTAAACCTAGTTAGTATAGATGATGAAGTAGCAGTAGAGTACATTAGTAGGACAGAAGAAACTAATATTTTAAAATTATTAGAAATAATAGAAAATTATAAAGTAGTAGAGAAAAGAGAGTCGTTTGTAGCCTATATTGCCAAGATTTTAAAAACTTGTAAGTTGATAGAACAAGTAACTTACTTTAATGATAAGTATTCTTATACTTTAATTTATAAGGTGAATGAACTTATTAGCCAGGTATCGGCTAAGTCTCATATAGACTTTAAAAGAGATACTAACTTGGCGACAGGATTAATTCCACATATAGAATCAGCTATAAAAAGATATCAATTAAAATTAGTAGAACAGAATAATGAATTACAAGAATTTGTTTTAAAAAATTACAATGAATTATATTTGATAATTAAATCAGAAATATTAAAAATATTTGATGATATAGATTTTTCGGCGACTGAATTATCTTATATAGTAATCCATTTTGCTTCCTCTTATGAACAAATATACAGAGAAAACTTTGTAAGGGCCTTGGTTGTATGTTCGTCAGGAATAGGATCATCAAAGATATTAGGAAGTCTAATTAGGAAGAATATACCGGAAATAAAAAATATAGAGTACTCTACACCAGCTAGATTAAGAGATGATTTAGCTAGAGATTATGATATTGTACTATCAACAATAAGGTTAGAGGAAGATATAGATTACATTTTAATTCCTACGATATTAAGAGAGGAAGATACAAGTAGAATAAAAGAAAAACTTCTAAATGTAAGAACGTTTAGGAAGGTAGAGTACCAAGAGGAAGATATATCTAAAATAAGTAGTCATATTGATGATATTTTAGACAATGTAAGTAGCGAAGAATATAATGATAAGGTAGATGATTTAACAGGATTTTTAGCTGAACAATTAAATCTAGATAAAGAATCTTGCTTAGTAAAACATTTAGTAGAAAGACATGAAAAGGCATCTATTTTAATACCCAATACAGGGATTGCTTTGTTTCACACTTTAGAAAATACAATAAAAAAACCTTTTATAAAAATAATACACCTAAATGAAGAATTATATATGAAAAATGCTGTTGAAGAAAATGAAAGAGTGAAACAAGTATTTATTATGGTAAGTCCTAATATACAGTCATATACAGACTTATTAGGACAAATAAGTATAGCCATACTATCAGATGATATATTTAAAAAAGTATTAGACAGTAGAGATATAGACTATATAAAAACAAAAATAGAACTTATATTAACCAAATACAAATTAGAAAATTAAACCAATACAAATTAAAATTATAAAAAGAATACATAAAAAATAGGAGAAAAAAAGATGTTATTAAAAAAGAATGATATTAGATTAGGACAAGAATTTGCGAACAAGACAGAAGCTATTAAAGCTGCAGGACAACTTTTAGTAGAAGGTGGATATGTAGAACCTGAATATGTAGACGCAATGTTAGAGAGAGAAGAAATCGTATCTACTTATATGGGTAACTTTATAGCTATTCCACATGGAACAGATGATGCTAAAAAAGCTATTAAAAACACTGGTATTTCAGTTCTGCAAATTCCTGGAGGAGTTTCGTTTGCTAAACCTGAAGATACAGAAGATAAGTTAGTATTTATCGTATTCGGTATTGCTGGAAAAGATGGGGAGCATTTAGAATTATTATCTAAAATTGCGATTTTCTGTTCAGATCAAGAAAATGTAGTTAAATTACACCAAGCTAAATCAGAAGAAGAAATTATTGAATTATTATCAGCTGAATAAGGGAGATAAAATCATGAAAAATTTACATTTTGGAGCAGGGAATATAGGACGTGGATTTATAGGTCAATTACTTAACAAATCAGGTTACCATGTTACTTTTGTAGATATAAATGAAGCGGTAGTAAATGACTTAAAAGAACGTGATTCTTATACAATTAAAATTTTAGATAATACAGTAGCAGAAGATGTAATTACAAACTTTGATGGTTTAAACATTGCTACTGAAAAAGAAGAATTATATGCAAGGATTGGTCAGGTAGAGTTAATTACAACGTCAATCGGGCCTAATGTACTGCCGATAATTGCTAAAGATATAGCTGCAGGTCTATCTAAAAAGGTTGCAGAAAATAATACTGCATTATTAGATATTGTAGCTTGTGAAAACATGATTGAGGGAACTAACTTCTTAAAAGGAGAAATCTTCAAACATTTAAGTGAAGAAGAACAAGCTTTCGTAGAAAAATATGTAGGATTTCCAAACTCAGCAGTAGATAGAATTGTTCCGGCTCAAAAACATGATGATGTACTTCTTGTAGAAGTGGAAAAATTCTGTGAGTGGGTTGTGGAAGAAGATGGATTAAAAGTAGAAGGTAACAAAACTATAGATGGAGTTCACTATGTAAAAGATTTAAATCCATTTATCGAAAGAAAATTATTTACTGTAAATACAGGACATGCAGCCTTATCATATGTTGCTAAAGAAAAAGGTTTAACATATGTTTCTGAAGGGGCAGTAGACCCTCTAGTAAGAGAACACTTTGTTAAAGTTCTTGAAGAAACATCAGCGGTTCTAGTAGCTAAGTGGGGATTTGATAAAGATGAGATGACATCTTACAGAAATAAAGCAGTTACTCGCTTTGAAAACAAACTTATTGTAGATGAACTTGCTCGTATTTGTAGAACTCCTATCCGTAAATTAGGAGAAAACGAAAGATTTGTAAAACCTATCAAAGAGGCTCTACGATTAGACTTAGGATTTGAGAATTTAGCTAAAACTTTAGCTTATATTCTTAAGTTTGATGATGCAACAGATGAACAATCAGTAGAATTACAAAAATTATTGGCTTCTAAATCTGTAAGAGAAGTTTTAGCACAAGTTTCTAATCTAACTGATGAAAAAGTATTAGAAATCGTAGAGAAAGAGTACGCTAATTTATAGTGATTAGAAAATACATCCAGTTATAGAACTGGGTGTATTTTTATTGATAAATTTAGTTTGTTAATACATTAGAAATTAGGAAGAAAAATTGAAAAAAATCTTGTATAAAAGATTGGAAAACAGTATAATATATATACAATAAATGTAGGAGAAAAATATGAAAACAAATAAACTAAAAGTTTTAAAAATAGCAACAGCAGGATTAGCATTAACAGCAGCTGTTAGTCCAGTGTATGCACAGATTTTACCGCTAGGTCAAACTCTAGTAGCTCAAGCAGAAACAATAACAGGAATTAGTACACCACAAGAGTTGGTTGCAGCGATAAATAAAGCTAAAGCGGGAGATGTTATAGTTTTAGATACACCTAGACATATGAATAATTACGTCAGTGGCTACATGGGTACAATAAATGTTCAAATAGCTAATAATTCTGATGTGATTACAATTGATAAAGATTTGACAATTGATTTAAACGGAAATGAATTATTATTAAGGGGAGTTGACCTAGTAAATGAAGGTAATTTAACGATAAAAAATGGAACAATCGGGATGATTGGAGAAGGGACTGCAAACGGAACTGTCTATAATAATGGTACATTGACATTAACAGGAAAAACAGCAGGTGATCGTACGTTAACTCCGGCAAATATAGTTAATAATGGTGAATTATTGGTTGGAGATGATAGTAATCAGCAAATTGCTAATTTAGAAGGAAATCAACCGGTTGTAGTGACGACAACAACACCAACAACGGTGACGCCGACAACAACACCGTCAACAACACCAACAACAGTGACGACAACAACAACGCCGTCTACGACAAAAGCTCCAGTAGCAGTTACAGGAACAGTTACACCATTAGAACAACCAGCTAAACCTGGGCTTACAATACCAACGACACAAGCTCCTGTTGAAACAACTAAGGTAACAGTTGCTCCAGCATTGGATATTACAACTATTACTACAAAAGTAGTAACAGAGGCTCCAGTTACAAAAGTAGTAACAGAAGCGCCAGCTACA
>JAUMWC010000028.1 GCA_030529855.1 Gemella sp. | reverse complement strand
TAGATACGATTACATCGTTACCTTTTACAAGTTCGATTGCTCCGTTTTCCATTTCATTTGTTCTAATTTCTGGTCCTTTAGTATCAAGTAAGATTGCGATGTTTTTATCAACTTCATCACGAACCTCTTTAATTCTTTGGATTCTTGCTCCGTGCTCTTCGTAGTCACCGTGAGAGAAGTTTAAACGTGTTACGTTCATTCCTAAGCGAGCCATTTGTGCTAATGTTTCTTTAGACTCTGAAGCTGGTCCTATTGTACAGATAATTTTCGTTTTTTTATGCATGATTTACCCCTTAAATTTTTAAATTTTAATTTTTTTATTATATTCCTAATTGTTTTGAAACTTCGTATAGATCTAAATCTATTTCGTGCTTAGCACCAAAAATTTCTTCGAAATCAGTAGATACTAATTTATTACTTCTAATTCCTACAGCTTTCCCTGATTCACCTTTCAATAGTAATTCAACAGCGTAGTTCCCTAATCTTGAAGCAAGAACTCTATCCATTGCAGATGGAGCTCCACCACGTTGAATGTGCCCTAAGATTGTTGCTCTTACGTTGATACCATAATCATTAGCTAAGATTCCAGCTAGTTCATTACCAGACATAACACCTTCAGCTAAAACAATAATTGAGTTTTTCTTACCTCTTGCTTCAGCATGTTTGATTCTAGCAACAACATTTTCTACTGGTTCTTCTTTTTCTGGAATAATTATTGATTCTGCTCCACCAGCAATACCTGCTAATAAACCTAAATCTCCTGCATCACGCCCCATAACTTCGATAACGAATACACGGTCGTGACTTGAAGCTGTATCTCTTACTTTATCGATAGAATCGATAATTGTGTTTAGAGCTGTATCAAATCCAATTGTAAAGTCAGTACCAGAAATATCATTATCAATTGTTCCAGGAACACCGATAGTTTTGATATTCATTTCTTGGCTAAGTTTAGTAGCCCCACGGTAAGATCCATCTCCACCGATTACTACTAATCCATCAATTCCTAATTCTTCTAGGTTTTTGATAGCTACTTTTCTTACTTCTGGGTCAGCGAATTCTGGTAAACGAGCTGAACCTAAGAAAGTTCCACCACGGTTAATGATGTTACCAACATCACCAACTTCTAACTTTTTGATATTTCCTTCTAACATACCTTTGTATCCTTGGTAGATACCGTATGCTTCTAGTCCGTTATAAATAGCTGTTCTTACTACTGCACGAGCAGCTGCGTTCATCCCTGGTGCATCTCCACCACTTGTTAAAACTGCGATCTTTTTCATTTCAAATTACCTCTTTAATTTAAAAATCCTGTATTTAAATCCGATATATAAAGAATAACACACTTCTGGATAAATTTCTAGTCCAAAAGTGTGTTTTTTGTTATTTTTTGTTTGTTTTAATCACGAGCGTCCAACTGTTCTATAGCCTATTTTTATGCCATTCTTACCAAATCTCTCTAAATACATTCGAACAAATTTTTGTTCGTTTTCTACTGAAAAGATTTTCCGTTCTTTTGGATTTTTCTCGTTAAATAAATATACATTTCCTTTACTTGAAGGAAGTAAAACGGCTTTCAAAAATTCTTTGTTTTCTTCTGTAACAAGAACAGATATCTGTTTGATATTAGCCAAACAATACTTTTCATAATTTTCAAAATCAGTAATTTTTTCCAAAATATATGATATTTTTTCATCTCTTATTTGCTGTTTCATACTTAGCACTAAAAAAGAATTATTTTTTAAATGTACTCTTGCATACTGATAAGTTGAAGGGAACACGGTAACTTCACAGTCATTTATTCCATCATTTACAGAAAGGAATGCCATGGTGTCTCCCTTTTTTGTTTTAATTTCTTTAATGGATGTAATTTCTACGTAAGCGTCTACATCTTTTTCAGAAATATAGTCTAGCGGTAAATATGAATATTCTTCTTTTTTAACTTGGGCTGGATGTTTTAAGAAGTATGTCCCTGTTACTTCTTTTTCCATATTAATCTTCTCTAGTAGAGTAAAGTCTTCTACTTCTTCTACTTTTAAAGTTAATCCCGATAGTGAATTTATAGCAAATCTTATATCACTAAGACTTTCTCTAGTATCTTCATAGTAAGTTTTTACTTTGTTCAAAAGCGTAGCCCTATTGTAACCAAAGCAGTCTAGTGCTCCTGCTTTAACTAAACAAGTAGCTGCTTGGTAATCCACTTTCTTATCCATTCTTCTTAAGAAGTCATCTATATCTAAGTACTTTCCATACCTAATTCTTTCTTCTACTATGGAAGCTGCTGTTCTATAACCAACGTGTTTAATGGCTAATAAGGCAAAGGATATCCCTTTTTTAGCAACTGAGAATCTCACATCTGATTCATTAACACTAGGACTTAATAATTTTATTTTATTCTTATTAAGTTCACTCTTATACTCATTTATTTTCGAAACATCACTAATAACGTTATTTAAAAGTTCTGTCATAAAGTATTTTTTGTGATATGTTTTTAGATATGCTAATTTGTAAGCTAACATTGAGTATACTACTGCGTGTGATTTATTAAAACCATATTCTGCAAAGGTAACGATTTGTTCATATAACTTACTAGCTATATTCTTATCATGTCCCTTACTTGTAGCTTTTTCTATAAAGATAGTTCCGTATTCTTGCAACTTTAATCTATCTTTTTTAGAAACAGCCTTCCTCATGGTATCCGCTTCGTTAAGTGTCATACCAGCAAATGCCACTGCAATCTGCATAATCTGTTCTTGATAAACTATGATTCCATATGTTTCTTTTAGTATTGCTTCTAAAGATGGATGTAAGTATGTAACTTTTTCTTTACCGTGTTTTCTAGCTATATATGAAGCTATAAATTTCATAGGACCAGGTCTATATAGAGATGTCATTGCATATATATCCCTAAATTCTGTTGGCTTTAGTTCTCTAAGCCAAGCTCTTAGTCCCCTATTTTCAAATTGGAAAATACCTTCTGTATCCCCCTTAGTGAATAATTTATAGACATTCTGATCATTATATCCTACTTTGTCTATATCAAAATCAGGATCGTCTTTTCTTATATCTTTCGAGATATTCTCAAGCATAGTTAGGTATCTAATACCTAGGAAATCTATTTTCAGTAATCCTACATATTCTAGGTCATCCATAGTCCACTGACTTAGATAATTAGTTACATTAGCTTTTTCTAAGGCTGTGTAGTCTGATATTTTTCCATTACCCGATATTATTAATCCTGCTGCGTGAACAGATTTATTTCTAGGTAAGTTCTCTATTGATTTGGCTAAAGCATACCAATTTTGATGTTGCTTACTTGAATCTACAAATTCTTTTACTTCTTTGGATTCTTCATATGACTGGCTTAATGATTTTCTAGACGAAATATTTTTAGAAATAAAATCTAATTTCTTTTGAGAAAAGTTAAGTATTCTTGCTGTATCTCTGGCTGCAGCTTTGGCTTGGAAAGTACCAAATACTATTATTTGGGCTACTCTATCTACTCCATACTTTTCTTCTACATATTTAATTACTTCGTCACGTCTTGTATCTTGGAAGTCGATATCAATATCAGGCATAGAGATTCTATCCTTATTAAGAAACCTTTCAAATAGCAAGTTATATTCTATCGGATCTGCTTGGGTAATTCCTAATAGGTAACATACCAATGATCCCGCTGCTGATCCACGGCCATACCCTACTACTATCCCTTGCTTTTTAGCGAATTTCACAAAATCTTGAACGATTAAGAAATAGTCTTCAAATCCCATTTCTTTTATTATTTTCAGCTCGTGCTCTAGTCTCTTTTTATAAGGTTCTAAAGGAGTTTTTATCTTCTCTTTTATCCCTTGTACACATAGATACTTTAGATAATCATAGGCTGTATATTGTTCAAATACCTTTTCTTCTTCTGAATAGACATACTTTGGCAACTGATAAGAAGAAAAATCTAATTCATAATTACAAGCATGTATAATATCTGCTTGCTTATTTAATGCTTTAAGTAACACGTTTCTTTCACTAGGACTTGTTGTGGTTTGAATTATCTTTTCAAAGTCACCCTGTGTTTTTACATAATTAGGTCCTATATTTGTATATAGTTCTTCTATTTTTAATTTCTCGTTAGATCCTATGGCCTTCACAATAAGACTAGATTTATAGTCATCTTCATTTAAATAGTGTGCTGCATTTGCATATACTATATTTTCTAAATTTTCATAAACTCTATAATTAGAATTTTCTGTATATGAAAAATAATATTCTAAACCTACTAGTTCTTCAGATAAATCTCTTATTGTTTGCGGGTTGTTTATCTGGCTATTAACTAGTAGAATAAAATCATTTTTATAATCTGATAGATCTTCTAATAATTCTTCTAGATAGACATTCTTTTCTTGAGTTTGGATATTACTAGATATTTTTAGTAATTTATAAAACATTCTTTTTGATTTTGCGATAAGAGAAATGTTTAAAAATTTTAGGTCATAATCTATTTTTATATTCAGGGCATGGATAACTTTTATTCCATACTTTTGGGACAATCTATAATTTTTAATTGCCGCATACATATTAGGGTCTGATATAATAACTGCAGTTTGCTTATCTTCTTTTAATTTTTTAAAAAGATTCTCTAAGGCTATTGTCGAATTTAATAAATCATAGGCTGTGTGAACCTGCATATTGTAATAGGCCATATAAAAAGATCTCCCTTCTTTCTTATTCATTACTCCAATTATACTATAAATATATATAAAAATAAAAAAAGAGATTGGAAAACCAATCTCTTATCCGCAACAGTTATCTACTGTATATACAAAATCACCTTTTGTTGCTGTTTCTTCTTTTAAGAATCTGTAGTGTCTTTCTTTACTACATCCGATAAAGTGAATTGTATCAATTTCTTCAGCCTTAAATGTACCATCTTCGGCAATTAAATTTTTGTCTACTAATCTATTAGTTACATCTGCCACAAAGTGTGTGTATCCATTGTGATCGTAGTGGTGAACAACTTTACACTCGATTGTTAAGAAGCAATCGTCTATTACTGGTGCATCTACAGTCTTTGCAATTTCATACGTAAGATCTGCTTGTTGTAATTTGTTGTGTCCTGAAAAGAATCCACAAACTTCTACTTCTCCTAATAATTTATCACTAGGAACATTTAGAGTAAATTCTTTATGTTTTTTAATGTGACTAGCTGCATGACTAACTGACTTTACTCCAATAGTCAATGTATCTCTTAATGAATATGATGATGATATCGTTGTCGCATTATACTTAAACTTGTCATCTTTATATCCTAATAATACTACAGGAAATCCATAATATAGTTTCTCAGTTACTATTTCTGTTTTTTCTTTAACATACATTTTCTTATCCTAACTGTGCTACAAAAACTAATTCTTTTTCTGTAGACAACTCCTTCTCCAGTTTATAATTTTCAAATTCTATTTTTTTCAATTCTTCAATATCTGTTATCTGTTTTTCAACTAGATATGATAAAAACTTCCCTCTTGCTTTTTTAGAAATAGTAGAATGTGTTTTTCTTACACCTTCTTTTTCTTCCAGAAAAATAATCTTCACAAATTTTTCCCTGGCTTTTTTAGAAAATACTTCTTCAAATTCACTTGATAAAAGTGATATAACTAACTCTTCATTTTCTACAAATGAATCATAGTCTGATTTCCAAGTCTGTTTTAATGACTTGCCTTCTACCTTAATATTTTGCAAAAAATCTAATCTATGTTCTGATATGTATTCAAAAACATTTATAATCCCATAAAATGATGATGTAATAAATACGTTTTGAGCAAAATATTCTTGCTCTTCTTTTGATAATGATTCTCTTTTTATGTTTCTATACATCAAACCATCGAAAAGATTTAAGGCTGCATATCCTTGAGCTGTCTTATCTGCAATTTTTTCCCATCTGGCTTTTTCTTTTTCAGCTTGATGGTCCTTTATTTTATAAAGTTTTTCTAAATCTTTATTACTTAATTTTAGTAATTCTTTTAAAATACTCTTACTTTTGCTTGATAATTCTTTCATAAGTGTAGAATTACTCTTTGTCGACATCCCTTTAGCTGTAGGTATAAGTACTTTCATATAAAATCACCATAATATATTCTTATTATTTCATTAACTATTATTATATAAATTCATATTTTTTTCAATTATTTTGCTGTTGGGGATGAAAATATAACTGTAATTCTTTAAAATTGAAATTCCTTACATTTTTACTTATAATAAACATATATATAAATCAAGGGGGAAATGACATGTCATTCAAATTACCAGAATTACCATATGCATACAACGCTTTAGAGCCAGTAATCGACGCTACTACAATGGAGATTCACCACTCTAAACACCACGCTGCTTACGTAAACAACTTAAACGCAGCTTTAGAAAAACACCCAGACTTTACAGACTACTCTTGTATCGGATCTTTATTAAGAAACATTGATAAAGTACCTGCTGATATCAAGCAAGCTGTAATCAACAACGGTGGTGGACACTTAAACCACCACTTATTCTGGAAATCATTAACTACTCCAGATACTTCTGTATTTGGTGGAGCTATTAAAGAAAGAATCGAAGCTGAATTAGGTGGATACGACAAATTTGTTGAAGCTTTCACAGTAGCAGCTACAACTCGTTTTGGTTCAGGATGGGCTTGGTTAGTTCTTAATGCCGAAGGAAAACTAGAAGTTACTTCTACTCCAAACCAAGACTCACCAGTTATGGAAGGAAAAACTCCATTACTAGGATTAGATGTTTGGGAACACGCTTACTACCTAAACTACCAAAACCGTCGTCCAGACTACATTAAAGAATTCTTCCGTGTAGTTAACTGGGATTACGTAAA
>JAUMWC010000015.1 GCA_030529855.1 Gemella sp. | reverse complement strand
TCAGTTAGAACTATTATTCCGCGGGATTCATTAAGTTTTTTTAATCTCTCTAATTTTTCTCTAGTAATAGCCGAGCCATTAGTCTCAAAAGTATCACACTCTAAAGCTTCCTTGACTCTATTTGTATCATCACGACCTTCTACTACAATTATTTCTTTAATTTTCATTATATGTATCCTTAAAAAATTATCTTTTACTATAATACCATATTTCAAAGTAATTGGGTTAATTATATCCTATAAAATTGATATATATATTGTGGTATAATAAAAGAAAAGGAATTCATTTAAAAGGAGAAATATATTATGAATATAAAGAAATTATTTTCAATTATTATAGCTGCATCATTAGTAATATTTTTTGCTGCTAAACCTACTTTTATAGCAAGCGCTAATCAGAATAAAATTGAATTAGATAAAGACTTAAAATCACTAAGTATAAGTAGTTCTATAGAAGAAATTAAAGTATTTGGTAAATCTGATAGAAATTACATTGAATTATCTAACGATAAATTCAATGTTGAAACAGGAAAATCAACTAAAATCTCACAAAAAAATTCAGTTGGAACACTAGAAGATTCTATCAAAATTTACCTGTCTTCTGATTTAGAAGAATTAAATATAGATACTAAGCATACAGATATAAAACTATTTGATGCAAATATCGAAAAAATAAATATTAAAAATTCTGACGGAGATAATAAACTATTCAATACTAAGGCAAAAAATATAGACATTAAAGAAGAAAGTGGAGAAATAGTTATAGAAAATCAAAATAATCTAGAATCTTTAAGTATAAACTCATCCGCAACTGATATAAAACTATTTTCTCTTGAGTCAAAATTATTAGATTTCAAAGGAAATGATAATAAAATCATCTTCACAGAAACACATTCTCCTAAATTAATTTTCGACACACAAAAAGCAATAATAGAAGGTCAACTCCTTACTAAAGGTAATAACTTTAAATTTGTAGATAATAAAGAAACTGTTAAAACAACTGACCACTCTATCTATGTGGATAAAAGTAAAAATGAATTTTCTGTTGAATTGAAATAAAAATAAGCCTAGATAGGCTTATTTTTTTTACTCATAAACTTCTTCATTAACTGGATCTATTACTTTAATAAGATTAAATCTTCCTTCTGTATATTCATATTGACAAATACAACAGTTTGAAAAACCACCCTTAATACGACTTTCTTGTTGCAGTTCTAATATGAATCCCCACATTGCAGCACCGTGAGAAACTGCCAAGAAAGAATCTCCTTCTTCATTATCCAGCATGTTTTCTAATGTTTTTCTTACTCGTTTACCTACTTCTCTGATATCTTCTCCACCGTATGGAAGATAAACATCTTCAAATGATATAGCACCTTCTCTGCGTTTGATATGCAAGTATTCTTGTTGTCCTTCAAAAACACCGAAACTCATTTCCTTCAAGCCTTTTAGACGAATGTAGTCTGTACGACCAGAAACTAACTCTACTGTATCACAGGCTCTTTCTTGAGTTGATGAATAAACTTTGTCAAAAGTAATTCCTTCTTTTTCAAAATAACGGTGAGCTGACTTAGCTTGTTCAATCCCTTCTTCTGTTAACGGTGAATCACAAGCTCCTTGAATACGACCTTGTTTATTAAATAAGGTCTGACCGTGTCTCATTAAATATAATGTTTTTGTCATAATTCTTTCTCCTTTGATAAAAGGAGACATCTTTCAGACGTCTCCTCCTAGCTCTAATCTAAATCAGTACCCTGACTAGCAATTACTTTTTTGTACCAGTGGAATGATTTTTTTCTAGTACGTTTTAATGTCCCATTCCCTTCATTGTCACGATCTACATAGATAAATCCGTAACGTTTTTTCATTTCACCAGTTCCTGCTGAAACTAGGTCTATACATCCCCATGAAGTATATCCTAACAATTCTACACCGTCTTCATTAATAGCATCACTCATTGCCTTAATATGTTCTCGTAGATATGAAATACGATAATCATCTTCTATATTTCCATTTTCATCTGGCTCATCAGCTGCACCAAGTCCGTTTTCAACTATAAACATTGGTTTTTGGTATCTATCCCAAATAGTATTCAGAGTTATTCTAAGTCCTAGTGGATCAATTTGCCATCCCCATTCTGATGTTTCTAGATATGGATTTTTTAGAGACTTGAATATATTACTAGCTGTTTGTTCTACCAAATGTTCTTCTGCTGTTGCAACACGACTTGAATAATAAGAGAATGATACAAAGTCTACTGTATTTTCTTTTAGAAGTTTCAAGTCCTCTTCAGTCATTTCTATGTTAAGACCTAATTTTTCAAATTTTTTCTTAGCGTAGTTAGGATATTCTCCTCTAGCCTGTACATCAATAAAGAAATAATTATTTCTATTTTTATTCATAGCTTCCCAGTTATCCGCTGGGTGAGCTGTATGTGCATAGAACACTCCCGCCGCTAACATACATCCTACTTTGTTCTCTGGATCGATTTCGTGAGCAATTTTAGTAGCAAGGGCTGATGCAACTAACTCGTGGTGAGCTGCTTGATATTTAACTTGTTCTGGATTTTCACCTTCTTCAAAACATAAACCTGCTCCTAGGAACGGTGCATGTAAAATCATATTTATCTCATTGAATGTTAACCAGTATTTTACTAATCCTTTGTAACGAGTAAATAAAGTTGTAACTAATCTTTCATAGAATTCAATTAGTTTACGGTTACGCCATCCACCATAATGCTCTATTAAGTGCATTGGACAATCAAAGTGTGTGATTGTTACTAGTGGTTCTATACCATATTTTTTACATTCTTTAAATACATTTTCATAAAACTGAAGTCCTGCTTCATTCGGCTCTAACTCATCACCTTTAGGGAAGATACGCGTCCAAGCAATTGATAAACGGAATGTCTTAAATCCCATCTCTGCGAATAAGGCGATATCTTCTTTATAATTATGATAAAAATCTATCCCATCTTTTGCTGGATAAAAGTACCCTTCTTCAAAATTGAACATCTTCTTTTTACCAGTAATAATAGGAAATCTATCCTTACCTATTGGTACTACATCAACGTTGGCTAATCCTCTCCCGTCTACATTGTATGCTCCTTCGCATTGGTTAGCGGCAGTTGCTCCACCCCATAAAAAATTATCTGGAAATGATTTTTTTGTCATATTCTTTTCCTCTTTCATTGTTTATATCACATTAATTAGTTTAACATAATATATCCCACTAAGGGGACATATTCATAATTATTTTTTAAATAATGAAGCTCCGTTTGATTCAATAACTTCTTTGTACCAGTGGAAAGATTTTTTCTTATATCGGTTTAGAGTTCCTGTTCCATCATCATTTCTGTCGACATAGATATAACCATAACGTTTACTTAATTCAGCAGTTGACATTGATACTAGGTCTATACATCCCCAAGATGTGTATCCCATTACCTCTACACCATCTTCGATTGCTTCGTATACTTGTTCTAAGTGTTTTTGTAAGTAGTCGATACGGTAGTCATCTTCAACTGTTGGTCCATTAGGTCCATCAACTAATACATCTTTAGCTCCCAGTCCATTCTCTACGATAAATAGTGGTATTTGATAACGGTCATAGAAAGCATTTAGTACTAGACGCAATCCTACTGGGTCAATTTGCCATCCCCACTCCGATTCTTCTAGGTAAGGGTTAGTAATTCCACCCAAGATATTTCCTTTTCCTGATAAATATTCTTCTGGGTTGTGTGCTTGAGCCACACTCATATAATAAGAGAATGATACAAAGTCTACTGTGTGTTCTGCCAGTAATTCTTTATCTCCAGGTGCGAATTGAATTTCTATATCATTTTCTTTGAAGAAACGTTTAATGTAGTTTGGATATTTACCACGTACGTGAATATCAGAGAATAAGTAGTTTTGATTCTCGAACTGACGAACTGCTAAAACATCTAATGGATTAGATGTCATTGCATAAGCTGGCATAGCTAGCACCATACAACCTATCTTGAAGTCAGGATTAATCTCGTGTCCTACTTTTGTAGCTAAGGCTGACGCTACTAATTCATGGTGAACTGCTTGGTATAAGTCTTGTTTAGATAGTTCTTTTGGATCTGTACTAATACCCCCACTCATAAATGGTAAATGTAGTACAGAATTAACTTCGTTAAACGTTAACCAATATTTCACCTTATCTTTATATCGAGTGAATACGGTACGAGCATATTTCTCGAAAAATCCAATTAATTCACGATTTGCCCACCCATTATACTCACGAGCTAAGTGAAGCGGCGTTTCATAGTGAGATAAAGTTACTAATGGTTCTATATCATATTTGGCCAACTCATCGAATAAATCATCATAGAATTGTAGTCCAGCTTCATTCGGCTCTAATTCATCTCCATTTGGAAAGATACGAGACCAAGCGATAGATAGACGAAATACTTTATATCCCATCTCAGCGAACAACTTAATATCTTCTTTGTATCTGTTGTAGAAGTCAATTCCAACTAATGTCAAGTTATCTTCTGTTGGTACCTCTGTAATAGGACCAAATCCACCTTTTGGTAAAACATCTTGTACACTTAGTCCTTTACCATCTACATTATATGCACCTTCTAATTGGTTGGCAGCTGTTGCTCCTCCCCATAAGAAATCCTTTGGAAATTGTTTAGTATTCATTACGATTACCTCTCTTATATATTATCTTAAACTTACTCTAATTTTATCATATACTTTTAATTTTTATAATAACTTTTTTATAAAAAAAGTCAGCTTTCGCTGACTCTTAAATTTCCCAATCTAGATTTGGTCCTTTTGGAATAACTCCTGTTGGGTTTATTGTTTTATGACTTCCGTAGTAGTGAGTTTTTATATGATCAAAGTTTACAGTTTCTTTGATTTCTGGTCTATTATATAGTCTTCTAGTATAAGCCCATAGATTTGGATAATCTTTTATCATTTTAAGATTACACTTGAAGTGACCCACATATACTGGGTCAAAGCGTACTAGCGTTGTGAATAATCTAATATCTGCTTCTGTAAATTTATCTCCTACTAGATACTCTTTACCTTCTAATCTTTCTTCTAATTTATCTAAGGCTTCAAATAGCACTGTGACTTCTTCTTCGTAAACATCTTGAGCAGTAGAAAACCCTACCTTATAAACTCCATTATTTACCTTATGATAAACAAATTCGTTTATTTCATCTATTTCACTACGTAAATCTTCTGGATAATAATCATCAGTATTTCCTGTCAAATGATTAAAAGCCGTGTTTAAAATTCTAATAATTTCTGATGATTCATTGTTAACTATTGTCTTAGTTTTCTTGTCGAAAAGAATAGGCACTGTTACACGACCAGAATAAGTTTCTTCTACATTAGTATAAACTTGATGCAGATAAGATGCATTAAAGATAGGATCTTTTACTACTCCTTCACAATCTTCGAATGTCCATCCATTTTCTAACATATATGGACTAACCACTGATACAGTTATGTAATCTTCTAATCCCTTTAATTTTCTCATTATTAGTGTTCTGTGAGCCCATGGACAAGCTAATGAAACATATAAGTGGTATCTATCTTTCTCTGCTTCGTATTTTCCGCCTTCTTCTATTGTATTTCTAAATTGAGCAACAGTTCTAATAAAACGTCCACCACTAGATTTGGTATCATACCATTGATCTACCCATTTTCCATCTACTAATAATCCCATATTTAGTCTCCCTAATTTAAAATTTTATTACTAACTAGTAATAGTTTATAATCTTTTTTATTTTTTATCAAATAATTTGCTTAAAAAATAAAAGTAGTGGAAAATTCCACTACTTCTATTTCTCTTTGCTATTTTTTATAGAATAAGTAAAGTATATACTTAATCCTATTACTAACCATACTAAGGTAATCATCCAAGTTGTTGCCGTAACACTAGTTGTTAATAATATTCCAAATATAATTATAGCTAATATTGGGATTAAAGGCATAGCTGGTACTCTGAATCCTCTGTGAACTTCTGGGTGAGTTTTTCTAAATTTAAGAGTTGCATAAGCTACTAACATAAAGGCAATCATAGATGCAACGTTAGCAATTTCTGATAATTGTCCTAATGGTAAGAATCCAGCAAATACTGCTGTTAGTAGTCCTACTACCCAAGTTAGTGCATTAGGAACTTGATTCTTATTAACCTTAGTTAAAGTTTTAGGTAACAATCCATCTCTAGCCATAGTAAAAGCTATTCTTACTGCAGCGTAGATGAATGATAGCACTCCTGCTGTCAGCCCTAGCGTTGCCCCTAGAGAGATAAGACTAGCTACTTTTGTTTGACCTACTTGATTTAATACATATACTAAGGCATTACCTTTTCCTAATGTATCATAGGGCACTACTCCCGTTAATACTAAACATACTAGAATGTAAATTGTTGTACATACCAACATTGTTATAAGTATAGCTTTTGGTAAAGTTTTTTGAGGATTAATAACTTCTTCTGCTGCGGTAGAAATTGCATCTAAACCTAAATAAGCAAAGAATACTGTCGTTGCTCCTAACATCACTCCACCTACACCTGTAGGAGCGAAATTATTTGTCCAATTTTCTATATTAATATACATAGATCCTACAGATATAAATAATAAAACTATCCCTATTTTAATAATTGCTAAAATATTGTTTAATGTCTTACTTTCACTAGTTCCTCTTGTTAGAATCACAGTTAATAACAAGATTACTATAACTGCAGGAATATTTCCAATTCCTCCTTCACTAGGAATGCTAGTTAAATTTGATGGTAAATTAATTCCTAAACTAGATAAGAAAGAGTTAAAATAATTTGACCAACCATTAGCTACTGCAGCCGATGTTAAAATATAACCACCTAATAAAACCCAGGCTACCACAAAGGCTATTATTTCTCCTAATGCAACGTACATATATGTATATGTAGAACCACTAGATGGTACAGCTGATGCCATCTCTGCATAACACAAAGCCACTATCGTACATGCTAATCCAGCTAGTAAAAATGAAAATATTACAGCTGGTCCGGCACTAGCTGAAGCTACTCCCGTTAGAACCATTACTCCTGATCCTACTATAGCTGCTATACCAAACAAAACTAAGTCTAGAGTCTTCATAGTAGGTTTAAAAACCTTATTTCTATTTTCTTCTAATATGCTTACAAGTGATTTCTTCCTAAAAATACTCATAATAATTTCTCCTTATTTACAAAAAGATACCTATATTTAGACTTTTTCTGAAATATAGGTATCTAAACTATTAACTTATCTCAAACATTTCAGATTACAATATATCTTTTAATGATACATACTCAAATCCTAAGTCATCTGCTACTGCTTTATAAGTAACAGCACCTGCATGAGTATTTACTCCACCTTCTAATTCTGGGAATCTTTCTATTGCTTTAGCTAATCCTAGATTAGCAATTTGTTTAATGTATCTTGAAGTTGCATTACATAAAGCATAAGATGAAGTGATTGGAACTGCTCCTGGAATATTTGCTACAGAGTAGTGTAATACCCCATCTTCTACAAATATTGGTTCATCATGCGTTGTTGGGCGACCTTCTGTATATTCTGTAGATCCTCCTTGGTCAATAGCTACGTCCACAATTACAGATCCATCTTCCATAGATGCAACCATTTCTTTAGTAATTAATTTAGGCGCTTTAGCTCCTGGAATTAATACTGTACTTACTACTAAATCTGCATCTTTAACGCTATTAGCAATATTTAATTTAGTTGAATATAGAGTTTCTATATCACGACCAAATTGATTTGATAATTCTGTTAGTCTATCGATATTTACATCTAGTAATGTTACATTTGCTCCTAGCCCTACGGCTGCACTAGCAGCTGCAGTTCCTGCGATACCTGCTCCTACGATTACTACCTTACCAACCTTAACTCCTGGTACCCCTTGGATAAGTAATCCTTTACCACCATGTGGCTTAGTTAAGAATCTAACTCCCTCTTGAACAGCCATTCTTCCAGCTACTTCACTCATAGGTCTAAGCAATGGTAGTCCTCTTCCTACTCTTACAGTTTCAAATGCAATTCCTGTAACTTTTTTATCAACTAACGCTTTAGTTAAGTGTGGTTCTGCTGCTAAGTGGAGATAAGTGTAGATTAATTGCCCTTCTCTAAAGTATTTATATTCAGATTCTAGCGGTTCTTTTACTTTGTAAATCAATTCTGCCTTAGCCCAAACTTCCTCTGCTGTATCTACTAATACTGCTCCTGCTTCTGCATATTCTGAATCATTAATTCCAGATCCTAACCCTGCTCCTTTTTCTACATATACAGTATGTCCATCTGCAACAAGTTCTTGTACAATTCCTGGTACAGCAGAAACTCTGTTTTCATTGTTTTTAATTTCTTTTGGCACTCCTATAATCATGAGATGTTCCTCCTTTAATTTTGTTTATTTCTTTTTTCACTTATATTGTAACATTACACAACAGGGATGTAAACCCTTTCTATTATTGGAGTTTTTTATAGATAAAGCTGTATTTATAGAAAAAACTTATAGATACTGAATATCACTATTATAGTATTTTTGAAAACAAAAAAAGCAAGTCCTAAGACTTGCTTGGAAATTATGCATTTGTTTTTTCTAAGCTTTCACCTAGAGCCGCTAAGCGTGCTTCCCACTCCTCATGGGTCAATCCGTTCTCTGAGACATAGCGGTTTCTCGCGTGAGCACGGCATTCTGCTGAACATCCTCTTACATATTTAGCTTCGTTCTCTTCTGAACATAGGATTTGTTCGTTACAGAATGGATTAGCACAATTAACGTAACGTTCACATGGAGTTCCATCGAAGTGGTCACGTCCTACTATTGTTGGGTTAACGCGGTTAACTGGTACTGAAATACGGTCGTCAAACACGTACATAGCTCCATCCCATAATTCTCCCATTACTTCTGGATCTTTACCGTAAGTTACGATACCACCGTGAAGTTGTCCAACATCTTTGAATCCTTCACGAACCATCCATCCAGAGAATTTTTCACAACGTACTCCACCTGTACAGTAAACTACTACACGCTTGTCCATGAATTTTTCTTTGTTGTCACGTACCCATTGTGGTAATTCACGGAAGTTACGAATATCTGGACGAATCGCTCCACGGAAGTGTCCTAAATCGTACTCATAATCGTTACGAGTATCTAAAACAACTGTGTTCTCGTCTAATAATGCTTCTTTGAATTGTTTTGGATTTAAGTATTCACCAGTAATTTCTAGTGGGTTAATGTCACTATCAAAGTTATCGTTTTCTAATCCTAGGTGAACGATCTCTTTTTTGTAACGTACAAACATTTTACGGAAAGCATTTTGGTTTTCTTCATCAATCTTGAACCAAAGGTCTGCAAAACGCTCATCTGAGTGTACCCAATCCATATATTTTTGTGTAGTCTCATAGTCTCCAGAAACTGTACCGTTGATTCCTTCATCAGCAATCAAGATACGTCCTTTAAGACCGATTGACTTACAGAATTCTAAGTGTTCCTTTGCATACTCTTCTGCATTTTCAATAGGAACGTACTTGTAGTATAATAATACTCTTATTTTATCTGACATGTCCGTCTTCTCCTTATCTTTGCAATAGACTTTGATTGACAATACAATCACTATATATTATAAGCCTAAATCCTTATTTTTACAAGGTTTTTAACAAATAATTTTATATTAGATTTTTATAACTCTTTAGGTTATAATTTAGTTAATAAAAAGAAAGGCTTTACATCTATAATGAATTTATTTCATCTAAAATATTTTTTAAAACTTGCTGAACTTGAACACTACACTTTAGCAGCCAAAGAATTAAATATTACACAACCCAGTTTGAGTCATGCTATTTCTACACTAGAAGATTATATGCAAGTTAAACTCTTTGAGAAAAAAGGGAGAAATATAAGCTTAACTAAATCTGGTGAGGTTTTTTACTCTATTATTAAATCATCTATAAGTAATATTGACGAAGCAACTGAACTTGTTAAAAAAATACATGATGGGCATGGTTTAATCAATATAGGATTCGTTAGAACTCTAGGAGTTATTACTGTTCCCACCCTATGTAGACAGTTTATAGAAGCTTATCCAGATAAGAATATTAACTATAATTTACATGCTGGCAGTCCTAAAGAATTGACTAGTAGTTTGAAAAGTGGAACTTACGATATTATTCTCACTTCTGAAGTTAATCCTACTAATACTATCGAATACGTACCACTTGGCGAACACGAATTAATTCTAATTACTGCCAAAGATCATGTGTTATCATCTAAGAGTAGTGTAAAACTTAAAGATATACTTGATTATGATTTTATTGGTTTTAAAAATAATACCGAATTAAGCAAAGTAATTAATCCTAATTTTGAAAGAATTAACATGTTTCCTCGTATAAAATATGTCGCTGAAGAAGAACCTATTATTGCAGGGCTTGTTGCCCAAAATTTTGGTATAGCTATAGTTCCAGATGTCCCTATACTAGATAGCCTTGATATTGTAAAAATCAAAATTGAAGATATATTACAAAACAGATTATATTACTTAGCTTATTCAAAAAATAAATTACACTCACCTTTAATACATGAATTTATTAACTATATTCGTACTCATAATTTTTCTAAATATATAAAATTTTATTAAGAAAACACAGATTTAAAATCTGTGTTTCTCTATATAAAATCTATAACTTTTTTACCTGAAAATTTTTCTTCCCAATCTTTTTCAAAATCAAAAATTGACTTATCAGTATATGGATGCCATAAACTTTCTTCTAATAATTGAGGTTGTACCGTTATCGCACCGACCCCTAACAAAATTGTATCCTTAAATTGCTTTTGATTTTTAAAACTTGCTGCTAAAATTTCTGTCTCATAACTAGAACATATTTTTACCATTTCTTCTAAAATTATAGTTGATTCATTCCCTATATTCTCCATTCTATTTACATAAGGAGCTACATAATTCGCTCCAGCCTCACAAGCTGCTAAAACTTGTAGCGTACTTAGAACAGCAGTTACAGTTACCTTGATCTTATTCTCCTTACATAACCTAACTGCTCTTAATCCTTCTTTAGTTACAGGAATTTTTATATGAAAATTATCTCCAAAAAATTCTTTTAATTTTTTAGCCTCTTCTAGTATTCTTTCACTTGTATTTTCCGTTGTTTGTACATGTACTTCTAAATTATCACCAACAAAATTCTTTATTTCTAAAAACCTTTCTCTCAAGTCTACACTATCTTTAGCTAGAATACTTGGATTAGTAGTAAGACCACATATTTTATAATATTTATTTATTTTTTCTATCTCTTCAACATTAGAGCTATCTATTAATATTTTAACCATTTTTCTTTTCCTCCAACAAATTTATTACTTCTTTTAGACTATCTAATACTTCATAAGCAATTGATTTTATATATTCATCAGGCTGTATAGAATCTGGTATCATAACTGCTTTAGCTCCTGATAGATATCCTGCTCTCATTCCTGATACAGAATCTTCTAAAACCATACATTTTTCAATTTCTATACCTAATCTATCAGCAGCCAGTAAAAACACATCTGGGGCTGGCTTTCCATTTTCCACTTCTTCTCCCGAAGCAACAGTGTCTATGTATTTTTTTACCCCTGTTTTCTCTAAATTATTATTTATATGCTCTAAATCCGATGAAGATGCCACCGCTATTTTATAATTATTAGTTTTCAAATAAATTAGTAATTCTTCTAAATAAGGCATTTTATCTGGTCCAGTCGTAAATAATACATGCTCCAAATATTCATAATGATCTTTCACTAACTTTTTTCCATCTACTTCCTTATCTTTAAAATAATTCTCGTAAAAATTATAAATCGCTTCCGGTTTAAAACCTAAAACAAAATGTGTTTCTTCCTTTGTCATTTCATAATTTTGTTTTTTCGCAGCTTCTATAAAAGCTTTGGTTGCAAGTGATTCTGTATCAAACATAA
The DNA here is from genome assembly GCA_030529855.1 of Gemella sp. Classification (GTDB taxonomy): domain Bacteria; phylum Bacillota; class Bacilli; order Staphylococcales; family Gemellaceae; genus Gemelliphila. The sequence goes on along the minus strand of JAUMWC010000015.1, from coordinate 34,791 downwards.
GACCATCCATATCAAATAATACTGCTTTTATCATACTTTCTCCTTCTTACTTATTTATTATAAAAAAGCAAACTACAAATCTCATTGCAGTTTGCTTAATTATTATCCTCTAGTTTTTCCACCTGCAACATTATATGTTACACCATGAATATAAGAAGCTCTATCACTTGCTATATAAGCTACTAAATCTGCAACTTCAGATAATTTTCCATCTCTTCCTAGTGGTGTTGTTTTAGTACTAGTGTATCCTTCTCTTAATTTTTCTATTGTTATTCCTCTTGTATAAGCCAAGGCTTCTTCGTAAGCTAACGTTCTTAAACCAGTTTCTTCTAGTATTCCAGGGGCTACCCCAACTACACGAACACCAAATTTACCTAATTCTTTGGCCCATGATCTAGTGAATGAATTTACAGCATTCTTACTTGCAGCATAAATACTTTGTCCTTCAGAACCTTCAATTCCAGATTCAGATGACATATTGATAATTACACCTGATTTTTTCTCAACAAAAATTCTAGCTACTGCCTGAGCTGCTAAATATACTCCTTTTACATTAATGTTCATTACTTTATCATAAACATCATCATTTAATTCATATTTTCCTTTTGGACTTATAGAATCAACAAGTAAAGTAGGAATATTGATTCCAGCATTATTTACCAAAACATCTACAGTTCCAAATAATTCTACAGTTTTTTCAACTACTGCTTCTACTTCTTCTCTTTTAGAAACATCACATTTTAAATATACTAGTTTAGGATTATCTGATTCTTTTTCAGTAATATCACTAACTACTACATTCGCACCTTGCGCTAAAAACTCTGTTACTACTGCTTTTCCTATACCACTAACTCCACCGGTTACTATTACTGTTTTACCTTCTAAATTTAACCAACTCATAATTATTGCTCCTCTATTTTTAATACAGTTCCTATATCTAATTTTGGACAATCTTTAGCATCTACTGATATAGCACCTGGCAGAACTTCTTCTCCACCATCAAAATTTACTGTTAGGTGGCCTAAACTTACTAAGTTTTGTTCAGCTATTTCTCCAACTTTTAATATTTCAAATTTTTCACCATCAATATTTAAATATTGACCTACGGCTATTCTTCCTGACGTTTCTTTTACATCAATAGAATAACAGTAATCTTTTAGCGTATCTGGTGCAGAATCTCCAAAAGTAATGAACATAGCACTACCAAATTCACCAACCAAGTCTCCCTTATTTTTTATTACATTCTCATATATTACTACCATATCCTATTCTCCTCGAAATTTTATTTTATTGGTATAAACCAAAACTTGCTAACCAAGCTACAATAACCCTCGGTACACCTATAATAAATCTTGAGTATAGTACTGAGACTACCCCTACTTCTACTGTTTCTGGTTCTGCTTCTGCTAGACCTAACCCTACTGGTATAAAGTCACAAGCACATTGTGTATTTATCGCAAATAAAGCTGGTAAAGCTAATTGTGGTGGAATTGTTCCTTTTCCAATTTCAACACCGATTAATGTACCAATAATTTGTGCAATTACAGCACCAGGTCCTAGTAACGCTGAAAGTAACGGGATTGAACATACGAACCCTAAAGCAACTAATCCATAAATATTCCCTGCTAGTGGTGTAAGTAATTTAGCAAACCAATCTCCAAATCCTGAACCTTGAATAATACCAATTAACATCGCAACAAAGGCCATAAATGGTAAAATTGTTGTAATCATAGATTGTACCGCATCACGTGCTGATTGATAAAGTGTATGTACAACTTTTCCTGTTCCCATACCTATCTTTTGAATAATAGAAGATTTCGCATTTTCAGCTAATGTTTGTGATACTTTTTTATCTGCACTATATTTAAATTCTCTTTTTTCTTCAGTTACTGTAGCAGTTGAAACTACTGCTTCTCCCTCAACTAATTCTATCTCATCTAATCCTACTGCCGACACATAGATATCTTCTTTAATGAATTTAGCTAATGGCCCACTAGGACCTACAGGCATAATATTTATTGTTGGAATTCTTTTTTGAGGGTAGATACCACATCTTAACGTTCCTCCACAATCAATAATTGCTAAGAATATTTCTTCATCTGCTACAGATGTTTTAAAACCATTAACAGCTCTAGCTCCTGTTAATTTAACAATTTTCTCTACGATTTCTGGTTCTGCTCCTCCTCCAGTTATATAAAGAACTACATCTTTTCCTTCTCTCGGAGTAACTGTTAGTGGACCCCCAAATCCACCAGCACCTTTTCTTATTGTTATACTGTTGTATGCCATTTTAATTTTCCTCCAAATTTTTTAATGTCCATTTTTCAATTCAGTTTTTAATTTAATATTTTGTTGTTTCTCAACCATTCTAGTTGTGAAATCAGTAACCCATCCAGCAAAGAAGTTCATTAGTAGACCCACTAATAAGTAACGTATAGCAAGATCAGTTACGTCTAACCCCAATTGAGTAATACCATTTGCGATACCTAAGTAGATAAAGATTTCACCTACGTTAATGTGTGGAAATACCCCACTGTTAGTGTGACAGTGATATGATGCTGATGCATAGTAAGACGGCTTCATTCTTTCTGGTAAAAATTTCCCCATTGATAATGCCATTGGGTTGGCTAACATGAATGCTGATACAAATGGAAGTACTCCATATGCTAATATTACGTTTTTTGAACAGAATTTAGCAAAAGCATCTACTCTATGTGGACCAATAAATGCGATTAATGCATTCATAAATACTAATAATAGTAATACTTTAGGTATAATCCCTGTAACCCAACTTACAAATACTTCTCCTCCTGTTTCAAATAGTTTTGTAAAACCTGATGCTAAATTTACTATAAAGTCCATATTTAGCTACCTCCTTTAATTTATTTATTTTTTTATGCTTTACTTAACCTTAATTTTTTTGATACTTTTCCAAACAAACTATCTGGTTGCTCAATCTGACCACCAGCCATAATTGTCTTAAAGTTATATACTCCATCTAAAGTTGCCATAGTAAGAGATTTTGATAATCTCACAGCCTTACAATCGCTCTCTGTTATTGTCGCTACATCTAAACCATTAAAGTAATTAAATTCTTTAAATCTTGCAATAACTGTTATCCCTTGCATTGCTTTCCCTTCAATTACTTTATTATCTTTATCTATAGCAAGTAAAACTATAGCTCCTGCTCTAGCTGCACCTTTTTTACGTCCTATAACTACTCTCCCCAAGCGTCTCATATATGTATAAGACTTATTAAAACTCTTTATTTGAGCATGAGAAAGTATATATTGTAATATAAAGGCTGCTATAAACAATATTCCTAATACAACAATGTTCATATTATTTCCTCCTATCTATACAAACTAGTATTTTTAATAAAATATTGTATTAAGTCATCATAATTTTCTAATTTTGATATATTCTCAACCAGACCTTCTTCTTTTATTATAGAAATTAGTTCTTCATATGTTTTTGTTAATAACAAATCATTATCATCAGTTTCATCAACTGCAACTAAAAATATAATCTTTAGTTCTTTATTATCTACAAATCCATTTTTACTAAGTCCTAATATTATTTTCAATCCATTTCCTACTTTATTAATTGTATGTGGAACTGCTATATTTTCTGAAAACAATGTAGAAGATTGTTTTTCTCTTTCTTGTATCCTACGCAAAAATTTTTCATCAACTATTTCTTTATCAGTCAATTCACTAATCATAAATTCCAAATTATCTGAATATGTCTTTTCTGAATCCAATAAAAAGAAATTATTTCTATTAATAGAACTTAAGACAACAGAAGACATTCCTTTTATTGTAGGTACTGTCATCTTTTTAATATATTTTAAAAGATTTATCTCTTTTATAATATACTCTTTATCTAATAATTCCCCTTGATTTATCACTGGAATATCTGCTGAATACTCTTTTTTTACGGTGGATACTATAAAATCATACGCAGATGTTTCTATGTGATGTTCAGAATTAAATACATCTACTTTTGAAACTTCCTTTATACTAGATAAATCTTTCAGCATTAATTCTTTAAATGCAGGTCCTGCATCTGTCGCGAGAGCAACTTTTACAAAATTACTCTTTCCTATATTCGAGAAAAATGTTTCAAAATACATAGCTAGATAACATAGTTCATCTTCACTAATTTCCCAAGAAAATTCATCGTATATTACTTTTGCTGCTGTCTTACTGATTTTATAAGACATGTAATACTTCTCTTTAATTTGATCTTTCATAATGTTTATATATCTAACTCCATACTTTAATCTTTGCATCAAAAAGTATATGTGATATATAAATTCTTTTTGAATTTCTGAAATATTTACATTTATTCCATATTCATAATGTATTCTATCAAGTATTTTGATTACCAAATCTTTATACTCATCCAATAATTCTACATTTGTACTTATTAAATTTATTTCAGTAGGTAATCTCATCGTTGCAAAAGATATATTTATAAACTTAAATTCATCCTCATTTAATGTAATTTCATATTTAGAAGAAATATAGTCAACTACTTCTGACACAAAGTTACTAGAATAAAAGTCTAACAACTCTTTGTAATGTCCTTCAGGAAAATTCAGATAACATTCATTAGCATACCTATCAACTGATATAGTTAAATATTTTAAGAATTCCCCTTTAATTTGAGGTGCTATAGAATATTTCTTTATTAATTCATCAAATTTTTCATTGTCTACATAATCAAAAATATCTGTATTGTAAATATAATTGTATACATGTTCTTTAATAAAAAATCTTATATTTTTCTCTTCACCATCTATAAAAATTCCAGTATTAGGTTTCCCCAAGATTCTTAAATCATATGTTTCTAGAATTGATTTTAACTTTTTTAAATCACTATTTAGCGTGGTTCTAGAAATATTCATTTCAAAAGCTAAATCATCTATTAAGTACGGGCTTCCTTGTTCAATTAAACGTTTAAATATATATACCAATCTAACTCTTGTTGAATCAAAACTAGTATATACTTTGTAAGATTGTTCTTTTATTTTAAGATAGTCTTCTAATTTACTAATATATAAACTATACTTTTGATTCTCTAATTTTATATATGCACTATCTTTGAAATTAGAATTAAGTAATTTAATATCATTCTGTAAGGTTTTTAAACTTACTCGTAAATTATCAGACATTTTCTTTTCATTTATCCCAGAACTTTCTTCTAACATATTTAAAATTTTCAAAGAACGATTTTCATCATTAAATATTTCCATTCTATCACCACCTATGTTTATTATAGTATGCGTTCACATAAAAATTAATACACTCTTTTTCTAAAAAAAAGAAAAAGGGTTTACTATTTAATTTTAACACTATATTAGCACTTATACACTTTACAATTTTTAGCCTTATTCAAAAGAAAATTACATACGTCTCTTATAAAAGAATTTACACCATACACTCTTAATAATTTTTCTAAATATATTGAGTTTTAGCGAAACACCCATTCATCCTACATTCACTTTATTTTAACACTCCAGTAATACTTTAGAAATCACTATATAATATTAATATGCTATAATATAATTAAATAATATTAAGTGAGGATAAATATGAAATTAAGACACCTATTATTAGCAGGGCTTGGAGCTCTTACAGCTAAATACTATATGGATAAACCTGAAAAAATTAACGAACACAAAGAAATAGTAAAAGAAAAATTAGACCAAACTGTGCAATATTCACAATTTCTAGTAAACTATGCTCAAAAAAATGGAGCTGCTTCTTCATTAGAATACGTAAAAAACGATGTAAACAAACTAGTACAAACTGGTCTTGATAATATCTCTTCTGATTCCGAAGGACCACTACACTATGGTAGACAACTATTAAATGATAGAGCTAATGTGCGAGAAAACTTTGCTCAATTAAAAGAAAAAGGTGCAGAATTAGGAACTAAAGTAAGTGATGCAAGTAAAGTACTTAAAGAAGAAGTTTCTCCTCTTGTTGCTAACTACAAAGCTAACTTACAGGATTCTTTAGCAAAAATCAAAGATAGAACTCAAGAAATAAAAACAGAATTAGCTGACAGTAAAACAGCTGAAAAAATTTCTAATTTTTCTACTACTACAAAAGAAAAATTAAATGAAACAAAAACTAAAATAGAAGAAATAAAAACTAAAAAATAAAAGTTAAAGAACCAGAGAAAATTTTCTCTGGTTCTTTCTTTGTTTTTCGCACAAAAAAGACTTGGTACAAAACCAAGTCTTAAAAATTTATTATTTTTTAACTGCTGTGTAAACTAATCCTACAACGTACCCAGCTACTGCGAACACTACCCACGATAATGAGTAAGCTCCTAATGGTAAATTAGCAAAGAAGTTAGTTACTCCTTCAGAAACTGTAAACCACTCAGTCATAGCTGCGAATGTTGAAACTCCATCATATAAAGCTGGTACTAAAGTAAATACTGTTGTAAATACGAATACAGCTTTTTTCTTAGTTACAAATGTTAATGCGATTAATGCAACTGTTAGTGGGTAAAGTAACATAAGTACTGGTACTGACCACTTGATGATTTCTGATAATCCACCGAAGTATAATAAAGTAGATACTGCCGTGAATACTGGCGCCCATACTTTGTAAGACACTGATGGTACTAATTTGTTGAAGTATTCAGAACATGCAATTACTAATCCTGTTGAAGTAGTTAAACATGCTAAGATAACAACTGCTGCTAAGACCGCTTGTCCTAATGAACCTAAGAAGTGTGACGATGTTAACGCTAGTACCACTCCACCAGATTCAACAGCTTTTCCTGCGTGAGTTAAAGCTCCTGCATCTACTGTGAATAAGTGTTGAGATATAGCTCCAATTCTAGCTACGAATACATATACTAAAGCTAGTAATACCACTGCGATTAATCCTGATTTTAATGTAGCTGATGCTATTTCTGCATTTTTCTTAACTCCTACCGCTTTAACTGCATTAATTACGATAATCGCAAATGCTAATGATGCTAATGCATCCATTGTTCCATATCCTTGGATTAATCCAGCTACGAATGGTGAATCTGCAAATGCATTTCCTGCACCTTTTCCTGCGTTAAGTGCAGTTCCATATTCTCCACCTTTTACAAATGAAGCTCCTACTAAAATAACAATTACAGCTATTAAAGCAGGTGTTAATACTTTACCTACACGATCAACAACTTTTCCTGGGTTAACTGCTAAGAAGTAAGTTAATCCGAAGAATAATGCTGCATAAGCAACTTTAACTGCTAATGATTCACCAAAAAGTGGTGCAATCCCGATGTCATAAGAAGTTGCTCCAGTACGTGGAATCGCAAATAATGGACCAATCGCTAAGTATAAAGCTACTGCGAAGAAGATTCCATATTTTTTAGATACTTGACCTGCGAATTCAGCAACGTCTGATTTTCCTGATTTGGCAACTGCTGCAATTCCTAATAATGGAAGAGTTACCCCTGTGATACAAAATCCTAGTATCGCTAACCATACATTAGTACCTGAATATGCCCCTAAAAATGCTGGGAAGATCAGGTTTCCTGCTCCAAAGAATAGAGCGAAAAGCATTAACCCTATTGCTACATAGGGATTTTTAAATAGTTTTGACATAATGTCCTCCTAATCATTCTCTGTAATATTTAATTGTATAAATGCATAAAATAAAATTTATAAATAATAGAATAATATAATTTTACATAAAAGTCAATACTTTTTTTGAATTTATTTTCGAATTGTCAGAAAAAATATTTCATTTGCTTTTTTCATTTTCTGAAACAATGAAAAAAGACAGATTCCTCTGTCTTAAATCTTAGGAAAGAATATAGTTCCTTCTTTCTTTATCTCTCCTTTTGTTATCGAATTAACGATAGTTGATGCTTTCTCTAATTCTAATATTGTTCCATCTTTTCTTATTATTAGTATATTCTGACCTGTAAATGGCGAATATGTACTTGCTGCAATGCTTTCTTTTCTTAGATAATACTTGGGATCATACCCTTTATCAATTAATTCTTGTTGTAATTTTTCTAGTTTTTCTTCTGAATAATCAACATATTCAAATAAATCTCTGTTTAAAAGTCTAGAAGCTAAGTCTGCAGCAATCTTATCTTCTTTATTTTCTATTAGACTCCAGTAATATTGCATAGCCGCTTCATCTAATCTAAAGTATTCTTCTTCACTTACTTCACTTTTTTCAAAAAAAGGAAGTAAATACGGTAAATCCTCAAAATAGTTTTTATTTTCTTTATAAATATCTTTTAATCTATTGAAGAATTTTATAAATACAGTTTCATAGGCTCTTGCTACCGGGTGATAATAAACCTGCCAATACATTTGATACCTTGCCATAATATAGTCTTCCACACTATGTATACCCGACTCTTTTATTACTAGATATTTTTTCCCGTCTTCATGTTCCCTAACTCTTAGAGTCCTTAAAATTCTTTCTAAATCAAAATTACCATAACTTGTCGCTGAATAATAAGCATCTCTTAATAAATAATCCATTCTATCTGCATCTAACTGGGCAGATACTATCTGATTTAATAAATCATTTGTATGCTTGTGTTGAATTATATTCACTACTTCTTTAGGTAGCGTTCTTGATACTTTTAACAAAATCTTATTTAATTCTGTATCACCTAAAATTATTTTAGCTGTATAATCTTCATGATTAAATCCTATAACTTGTTCAAATGAATGAGAAAATGGTCCATGACCTACATCATGTAGTAAACCTGCAAGCATAACTGCAACTTTATCTTTTTCACTAAGTTCTTCTGATAAAGATGCTATTTCTGTAACCATACGTCTTACTATTTCATAAACTCCCAGCGAATGGGTAAATCGAGTATGTTCTGCTGATGGATATACTTGAAAATCTCCACCTAATTGTTTTATTCTACGCAATCTTTGAAATTCTTTTGAATCTATTGCTTCCCATACAACTTTATATTCTATATTGATATAACCATGTATAGGATCTCTTATTACTTTTCTTTCCGACAATTTTTCTAAAACCATATTAGTTTCCTCCTTTGCCTACTTTTCTTCATTATAAGCCTTTTCATATATTTTGCAAATAAAAAAGCAAGGAACTTAAATTCCTTGCTTAATGTGTACTTAGTTTTTATTCACTCTGTGCCATTGATTTATAACATATGCTAACTTGGCAAATTGATATTCAGCTTCCCCACTTTGTAAAATTGTATTTTCATCCATTCCACCTAAGTATCTAGTATATACAGCTGCTACATATGGTTTTTTCTCATAAACAACAACAGATGCATTCATAGCTTCTCTTGAAAAACCTGGTTTATGTAATATTCTTAAATTCGGTAAATACTTTCTATAATACATATCCGGAAATGCTGCTTCTAGGTATTTGGTGATTTCTGAATACTTATCAGTATTATTGTAAAGATGTTCTAAAACTTTAATATAATAATCTGTTGTTGTTTTATTGCTTTTCATCTGATTATTCATATCCAAACTAAACGTTGGTACTTCTGTACTGCTCGATGTTCCAAATTTTGAATATTGAGCATATGCATTTTCCCAGCCCCCCATCAATTCTATCATTTTATGGGCTGGTGTATTTTCTGAATATACCAAAGCATATTCCCACATATCAGATATTTTCATAGCTCCTCCGAATTGACCAACATAAGCTGCATGTTCACTTGCCAACTCAAAACTTGATTTAGTAATGTCATATCTTTCATCCATCGATAATTCACCTGCATCAACCTTATCTTTTATAAGCATCGATAGTGGCAACTTATATGTGGATCCTGCTCTCATTGGCTGAGTTTCATTGTAAGAAATTAATTCTCCTGTTGTCAAATCTTTATATGATATAGCAATTTGACCTTCTTGAATACCATGTTCTTTCATAAATTCTTTAACAACATCTTGAAGTGATAGATTTGCATAATCGTAATATAATCCATAAGAAGACATCACTGCTGTTTCTTCTTTCATCACTTTCTCTTTAGCTTCTTTTGATTTTGTTGTTATTTCTGTTGTTGTAGCTTGACTTGTTGTCTCAGAAACTTGTTCTTTATTAGACTTTGCAGCAACTTCTATAAATTTACTTACAGTTAGTTTATCTTTATAATTATCATATTGAATTTTCCCAAAATACGCACCAACTCCTAATACAATCAGTGCTAATAAACTTTTAGCTAAAAATTTCATTTTTTACTCGCTCTCTTAATACAAATTATTATCTTTAGAATTATAGCATATTTATCTATAAAAATGTAATAATAAAAAACGAATTCTTTGTGAATTCGTTTTTATTTCATTAGTTGTTTTTTAATGATTTTCTTAATCCTAAAGCTACCACTAGAGCCACTGCATACATAGCTATAAATACCATAAGCGTAGTTGTGTAAGACTTAGACATTTCATAGGCTACTGAAAGAACCATCGGTCCAGCTAAAGCTGCCATTGCCCAAGCTGTTAAGATATATCCGTGGATAGCTGATAATTCTCTATCTCCAAACACATCACTTAGATATGGCGGAATTAAGGCAAATCCAGCTCCATAACATGTCATAAGTAATGACATAGATATAATGAACATTGTTTGTCCTGAGAATCCGATAAGAGATATAGACATTAATATATTAACCACAAATAATATAGAGAAAGTTACTGGTCTTCCAATATAGTCTGAAATAGAAGCCCATATTAAACGTCCTAATCCGTTGAAGATTCCTACTACTCCTACGATTACTGCTGCTCTTTCTGCAGTCATTCCTGTCATTTCTTGCGCCATTGGCGAAACAACAGATAAAATACCTAAACCACAAGCGATATTGATAAAGAAGATTACCCATAGAGTGTAGAATTCTTTAGTTTTTAATGCTTCATTAGCTAATAATCCTGAATTAAAGTCTTTTTCTTTAACTGTTTTAGAATTTTTTGCTAAAACTGCGAATTCTTCATCAGTTGGTTTTCTTAAAAACTGAGCTACAATTATCATAATTATGAAGTAAGCTATTGATAAAGTATAGAATGTTTTTTCTAAACCTTGTGTTTGGATTAAGTTTTGAGCTATTGGACTTGTTAATAAAGCTGCAAATCCGAATCCCATAATAGCAATACCAGTAGCTACCCCTCTCTTATCAGGGAACCATCTCATAATCATAGAAACTGGTGTTATGTATCCCGCTCCTAATCCTAGACCACCGATTACTCCGTAACCTAAGTACAACAGCCATAATTCTTTTTGGTCAATTGCTAAAGCTGTAACAAAATGTCCCAGTGAATACATAATAGCAGCAATAGAACCTGTAAATCTAGGTCCAAATTTTTCTACTAAACGCCCCATGAAAGCTGCCGATAAACCTAAACAAAAAATTGCTAGTGAAAAAGTGAAAGCTACCGAAGATTGACTAAATCCAGTTTCTTTCATTATTGGATTTCTATATACACTCCACGCATAAGCAGAACCCAAAACTAAATGTAAAATAACACCACAAGCTGCAATAAAATAACGATTATTTGATCTCATTCAAACCTCTTTCCTTTAGTTGTATTAAAATTATATTTATTATATTAACACAACTAAAGTTAAACTCCAAACGATAAGATGATAGTTTTTTATTTTTTAATCTATTCCCGAACTTTATATCTATTAATTTAATAAAAAGAAATTTAAACGCCTATTTAACGTACATTCTCCAACCACGATTTTGCATATGAACATGTCGCATCTAAAGTAATATTATTCTCTTTAGCATACTCATATAAATAAGCCATCATTTTTCCAGCAAGCCCCTGTCCGCGATACTCTTCCGAAACAAATACTTTTACAATTGTATTAGTTCCATTTACATTTTTAGGAAACATGATATAAGCCTTAGCTTCATATTCATTGTCACCCAAGTATAAAAAATCTTGCTCTCTATTTATTTTAAATTCCATTAGATTACTCCTTAACTTAAAACCTTTTTCCTTTGTATAAAAAATCTTGTAATTTTTTTCTATCTTTACTAGAAATTCTAATGTGACGATTAACTAGTTTTTCTTGATTATTGTTTTTAACCACTTTGGCAACTTGTTTTTTTCTATCATATAAATCTTTTATAAATCTGTGACAATCTCTAAGAATAGCCCCATAACCTAAAGCAGAATCTCTCTCGTGTCTATCATCACTCACCACTATTACATCTACAAAATGTTCTATATATAATTCTCTAGTTTTTCTCTCTATCCAAGAGTCTGCTTTTTCTCCTGTTTTTGTATAAACAATATAAATAGGATTTTCGTCTTTAACGTATTCCTTACCACGAGATTGGTAAGCATCAAAAACACAATATACTTCATAATTGTTTCCTGATGCATACTCTTTTAAAATATCGATAAGTATGTCTCTTTCCGTTGGAAAAGTAGAAGCTTTAATCTTATCGTATTCTTTCATTTTAAATAAAAGATTATATCCATCAATTATTAGATATTGTTTTTTCATAATACCTCCTTTCGCGATTTCTATTTTATAATCATTATATCATAAACAGTCTCACTATTACTTATTTCAGAAATGAAAACTTTTTCTTGTAAATGTTTTCACCTTATGTTATACTCTAGTTACGGGAGTCTGTTAAACAGTCTGAGAGGGAACTGGTAGTTCCGACCGAACCTGATCTGGGTAATGCCAGCGAAGGGAGATCTTGGTCATAATTAGATTAACAATAGACTTTCGAATAATCTACACTTGTAGTTTGTACGGAGGTTTTTTATTTTGAATTCAAGTATATCTATACAAATATTACCCCTATCAAATGTTGATAGGATAGCACTTATTGATGAAATAATTGCTTTTATCAAAAGTAGACACGATAAAGTAGAAGTCGGCCCTTTTGAAACTGTTATTGAGGGAGAATTCCCTTATGTTATGGAGACATTACAAAAGTCCATAGAACTGGCAGGTCAAGATTGCGATAACATATTTGCCAATGTGAAAATAAATTACGGAAATATTCTTAGCATAGATGAAAAAGTTACTAAGCATAGGACGTAAACATATAAGTATTATCGTTGCTATTGTCTTCGTACTTATATGGCAACTAGCAGCCAACTTCAAACTCTTACCAAAGTACATAATACCTAGCCCTTTGGAAATAGGAAATGCTTTTGTAAGAGATTGGCAATTCCTAGCCTTTCATTCGCAGATAACTTTATTAGAAGCCATTATTGGTCTTTCTAGTGGAATCATCATAGCGATTATTCTGGCACTAATAATGGATTCATTCAAAATTTTGAATGATGCAATCTATCCTATTTTGGTAGTAAGTCAAACTATTCCTACAATAGCAATAGCCCCTATCCTAATACTATGGTTAGGTTTTGGTTTACTACCTAAGGTTATATTAATAGTACTTACTACAGCCTTTCCTATAGTTGTCGCTATATTAGATGGATTTAGGAACTGTGATAAGGACTTACTAACTCTTCTAAAAGTTATGAAGGCTAGCAAATGGCAAATTTTATATCATGTTAAAATCCCTAATTCCTTACCCTACTTCTACGCTGGGCTTAAGGTCAGTGTTTCTTATGCCTTTATAGCTGCTGTTGTAGCTGAATGGCTAGGTGGATTCGAAGGACTTGGAGTTTACATGATTAAGGCAAAAAAATTATTCCAATATGACACTATGTTCGCAATCATCATACTTACTTCACTTATAAGTTTACTATCTATCTACTTAGTGACTATTAGTGAAAAGAAATTTATAAAATGGAAATATTTAGGAGAAGAAAACAATGAAAAAAATTAGAAAGATGTTTATACCACTTTTAGCAGCAACAAGTCTTATAATTAGTGCTTGTTCTAACCCAGAAACAAAACAAAGCACTCCAGCTGCTAACCCTAGTGCTGAATTAAAGAAAGTTGATTTCTTATTAGACTGGACACCTAATACTAACCACACTGGTCTATATGTAGCCAAGGAAAAAGGTTATCTAAAAGAAGTTGGTATTGACTTAGACATTAAAACACCTGCAGAAGAATCTACTTCTGACTTAATAATCAACAACAAGGCTCCAATGGGAATCTACTTCCAAGATTTCTTAGCCAACAAATTATCTAAAGGTGCTGGAGTTACTGCTGTTGCAGCTATAATCGAGAACAATACGTCTGGTATTATCTCTAACAAAACAGCTAATATAAATAGTCCTAAAGATCTAGCAAACAAAAAATATGGAACTTGGGATGACCCAGTTGAACTTGCTATGATTAAAACAATTATGGAAAAAGAAAAAGCTGATTTCTCTGCTATTAAGAAAGTTCCTAACTCAGACTCGAACTCAATAACACCTATGGTTAACAACGTGTTTGAAGCTGCTTGGGTATATCAAGCATGGGACGGAATTATGGCGAAGCATGAGAAACTAGATACTAACTTCTTCTTCTTAAAAGATTATGCGGCAGAGTTAAACTTCTACTCTCCAATCATTATAGCTAACAATGATTACCTAAAAAATAATCCAGAAGAAGCTAAGAAAATAGTTCAAGCTATTAAAAAAGGATACCAATACGCTATTGCACATCCAGAAGAAGCTGCAGAGATTTTAATTAAAAACTCTCCAGAATTAGCACAAAAGAAAGACTTCGTTCTTGAATCACAAAAATACATCTCTAAAGAATATGCATCTAAACCAGAAAACTGGGGACAAATCGAAGCTAAGAGATGGGATGGATTCTACAAGTGGGCTTATGACAACAAGGTTATAGAAAAAGAAATACCTGCTGGACACGGATTCACTAACGATTTAGTTAAATAATTTATGAAAATGTTAGAAATAAAAAACTTATCTTATTCCTACGGGAATAACGCCGTACTAAAAGATATAAATATATATGTCAATGAAGGAGAGATGGTTTCTATTATTGGAACATCTGGAGTTGGTAAATCAACCCTATTCAACGTTATAGCAGGTATAGAGAACTTACAATCTGGAACTATCAAAATAAATGATAGTAGCAACTATCTTGGAAAAGTTTCTTATATGTTGCAAAAGGACCTGCTACTTGCCCATAAGACAATAGTAGATAACGTAGCCCTTCCCCTTATAATAAAGGGAACAAATACTAAGGATGCCAGATTAGAAGCCCTAGAAGTCTTAAAACACTTTGGGCTTGATGATTATGCAGACAAGTATCCTAGCCAATTATCTGGTGGAATGAAACAAAGGGTAGCCCTACTAAGAACCTATATGTTAAAGGAAAAGTTATTCCTTTTAGATGAAGCATTCTCTGCTCTAGATGCTATTACTAAGAATCAACTTCATAAGTGGTATACACAGGTACATAAGGATTTAGGACTTACATCCTTACTAATAACCCACGATATCGAAGAAGCAATCACTCTTAGTGACAGAATTTATATCTTAAAAAACAAACCTGGTCAAATAGTGAGTGAAATCAAAATCGACCTTGACCCTAATCAAGATGTAGATATTCAGAAATTGAAATACAAGAGAGAAATAATAAATATTTTGGAAATTTAAAAAGAGATGCCTTAAAGGTATCTCTTTTTATTTGCTAAAAAAACTATATTTTCTTATAATTATAGTAAAGAAAACGTTTTATAAAAGGAGATGTTTATTATGAATTTGAAAAAAGTATTACCTCTTATTCTAACTAGTAGTTTAATTTTTGTTACTGCTTGTTCTAATCAAGCAGAGCACAAGACACTTATAGATAAATCTCTAAACTTCTTAAAACACAATAATTCTTATGAAATTATAAGTGAAGAAACAAGTGAAAAAAATAAACAAAACGTAAAAAACACTTATACATTTTCTAACAAATCATTTGTTTATAGACAAATATCAGAGAATCCTGACTATAAAACAGAGCAATATATTAAAGATGGCATTTCTTATGTGAAGAATGCTAAGGGAGAATGGTATAGAGACAATAATGATAGACAATTTATAGAACATATTGAAGATTTGAAAATACTGTCTACTCTTGATAAAAAAGATGTTACTATTCAAGAAGATGATTCCACTTATACTCTAAACTTCAAGCCTGTAGATATGGAAAGTTTTGAGAAAACAATATTTGCCAATACACCACAGATTATTTTTGAAAAGACTAAAATCGAAGAATACTGGGCTACATTAAAAATTGATAAAAAGACAATGAAACCTACCCATTTTGAAAACAAAATTAAGGCAGATGTACATTCAAAGCTACTAGATGAAAATAATAAAGAAATAGAATTTAGTTTCATTAACGATTCTACAAAAAAATCAGACTTTAAATTCGACTCTATCCCTACAGTAGAATTACCAAAAGAAGCTGAAAGCGCGAAAAAAATCTAGTCTTTTGAAAAATATTAATAATATTATCAGCTATTAATAATAAAAAAGAACTTTGAATATCTATTCAAAGTTCTTTTAGTTTTTTCTACTTGAATTAAAACTATTTAAATGCTAAAATCTTTCTAATTAAATTTATTGGAGATTAATATGAAAAATTTTAAGAAATATTTTTTGATTTCTTTACTCTTATCTTGCGTTTTTATTATATCTGCTTGTGCTAAATCGTCGGATTCTGATAAGAAACAAGAGAGAAAATTAACTACCCCAGAAATACTTAACAAAACAATAAATAATATTAATAATTTAAATTCTTACGAAACATTTACAGCTGGTAATGGTTACTCCGTTTTAAAAGATAGTCCGTCGACTAATGCTACAGATTATACTATAGAAACTTCTCTAATCAAAGAACCCCTAGCATATAAATTAATAGATAAATCACCAGCGCTTACTTCTGAATACTATTATCTTGCTGGTGCTGAGTATATTAGAAAATCTACACCAGAAATTTCACCTGATTGGGAATCAAAAGCTGATACTACAAAAACAGCTTCTTATTTCCAAGATACTTTCCATTTTAGGAGCATAATAAATTATAATAAGGATTTTTCTTTAACTGAATCTGATAATACATATATTGTTGAATTCAGACCGCAGAACTTAGATGAATTCAAAAATACATACTACTCTTCCGCTTCGCCTAGCGTTAAAGATAAATCCAAACTTGAAATTTATTCTTCAAAAGTTAGTATTGATAAGAATACTTTTCTACCTATTAGCGAAGAAATAGAATATAAAAAAATTGAATATTCAGATGATTCTGAAATCTATTCAAACATACATCGTAAAGAAAAAAGAGAATATAAAAATTTCAATTCTGTAGAAACATTTAAACTACCTATAGAAAAAGAAAATGTAAAAGCCGACTAATTTATTTAGTCAGCTTTTTTATTTAATTTAATTCTCTTATACGTTTATCTTGTTTTTCTGTAAATTGTACTCTAGGCTCTCTACTTCTTGGTAAGTAATCCTTTAAGTACTGTCCTGTTTCATCAAATTGAACTACAGCATAGAATTGATCATGATAAAACATGAATCTATAACCTTCTTTGAATCCCTTATTCAACCATTTTTCTTTTTGCGCAATAGAATCCATTGGATAGTCATCTACTCCTGTAACCCACAAGGGATTTCTATGCGCATGAGACAACATCAAGTCTGCCATATAAACCAAAGTCTCTTCTTCTTGTTTTAAAACTAATATTGAATGTCCCCTACTATGTCCACCTGTGTGATGCATACTTATTTCGGGAGAAAAATTATATTCATCTCCAAATGTCTCCACTTGATGAGAAATAGGCTCCCAATTTTCTTTTAAATACGTTCCCCTTGTCCTAGCTGTAGGATTTTTCATATCTTCCCATTCTTTTTCATTTACATGGATAATTGCATTTGGAAAACGTGATATGTAGTTTCCATTTTCATCAAGTCTTGTTAATCCACCTGAATGATCATGGTGCATATGCGACATAAAAATATGAGAAATATCTTCTGGTGCTAAACCTAACTGAGTTAAACTTTCATCTATACGACTTTCTGTCAAAATTCCTAGATTTTTCTTAGCTTTATCTGGTAATTTAGCAGTATCAAAACTAGCATCAATCAGATAATTTTCTCCCTTATATTGAATCAATATAGGGTCTGTGTATTCACACAACATATTGTCATCCGTTGCTGGAGTGTACCTTGACCATATTGCTTTTGGTACTGGTCCAAATAAAGTTCCAGCATCAGTTAGTTTATCAACACCCCTTAACCAAGTGATTTTCATATCTTTAAATTGATAAGTTTGTAAAGTTTCCATACTTCTTACCTATTTACGTTTGAATGTAGGTTTACGTTTTTCAATAAAGGCATTCATTCCTTCTACCTTGTCTTCTGTTGAGAACAATAGAGCTTCTGCTTCTGTCTCTAATCGAATAGCATTTTCTAATGGTAAATCGTATCCTACTTGGATAACATGTTTTGCTTTTTCTACAGCTAATGGTGCATTTTTTATAATCTTTTCAGCTAGTTCTCTTGCTGTTAATGCCAACTCTTCTTTATTTACAAATTTATTTAAAATACCTAGTTTATAAGCATCTTCTCCTTTTAGAAGTTCTGCTGTGAAGACTAGCTCCTTAGTTTTACTTGTTCCTATAAGACGTGACATACGTTGAGTACCTGCAAATCCTGGTATGATTCCTAGTCCTACTTCTGGAAAACCAATCACTGTTTTATCAAATCCAATACGAATATCTGTCGATAAGGCAAGTTCTAATCCCCCACCTAATGCGTATCCATTTAAGATAGCTATTGTTGGTTGCTTTAAATTCGCAAGTCTTGTAAATGTATCATTTGCATATGTCATATATTCATGAGCCTGAATAGGTGTCATTTTATCCATTTCTTTAATATCTGCTCCAGCAACAAATGCTTTTTCTCCTGCACCTTTTAAAATCACAACACGAATAGTTTCATCCTTTTCTATTGTTTCTAGTGTGTCATTTAAATCTTTTAATACTTGTGAACTTAGTGCATTTAAGGCTTCTGGGCGACTAATTGTCACATATCCTATTTGATCTTTAACTTCTAATAATACTGTTTTACTCATACTAACCTCCAAAAATAAGTAATAATCATAGTTTCAACAAAGTTATTTTACATTTTTATTAGCGCTTACATTTATCAGTTTATATACTTTCACTTCTTTTGTCAACTAACTTAATTTTTACTATTGTTATTCAATTTAATAAAAAATACGCCGAAGTTTAACCTTCGACGTACATTTTTTAATAAGTGAAGAATCCTTCTTTTGTTTTTCTTCCTAGTTTTCCTGCTTCTACCATTTTCTTAAGTAATGGTGCTGGTCTATATTTAGAATCACTGAATCCTGTATATAGTACATTCATAACAGATAGACATACATCAAGTCCTATTAAATCTGCCAATGCTAGTGGTCCTATTGGATGGTTGGCTCCTAGTTTCATTGCTTCATCAATTTCTTTAGCACTAGCCACTCCTTCTCCTAAAACAAAGACAGCTTCATTTATCATAGGTACTAATATACGATTTACAACAAATCCATATGAGTCTTGCACATCGACTGGTGTTTTTCCAATTTTAATTGCTACTTCCCTAACTACATTTGCAACTTCATCAGATGTTTGTAAAGCTCTAATAACTTCAACAAGTTTCATAACTGGTGCTGGATTAAAGAAGTGCATCCCTATTACACGTTCTTGATGAACAGTAGTCGCCGCTACATCTGTTACTGATAATGATGATGTATTTGTTGCTAAAATAGTTGTTGGAGATGTTATTTCATCTAACTGCTTAAATATTCCTAATTTGATTTCCCTATTTTCTGTTGCTGCTTCGACAACAAGATCAACGTTTTTTGCATCTTCGTACGTTGTTGATGGAATCAATCGTTCTAAGATAGCTGTATTTTCTTCTTCTGTTAGACGACCTTTTTCTACTGCTTTTGCTAGTTGGTTTTTGATTCCTGTTAAACCACGTTCAACAAATTCTTCTTTAATATCATTTAGATATACCGTGTATCCTGCTTGGGCAAATACTTGAGCAATACCACTCCCCATCTGTCCTGATCCAATAATCATTACTTTTTCTATACTCATATTTTTCTCCTACACACTTGTATATTTTATACAAATGCTCCTTCACCTGTAATTTCTCGACCTACTATTAAGGCATTAACTTCATGTGTTCCTTCGTATGTATAAATACCTTCAGCATCTACAAAGAAACGAGCTACATCTGTATCTAGAGTTATTCCATTTCCACCACATACTTCACGTGCTAATGCTACTGTTTCACGCATACGTAGTGAATTATGCATTTTTGCCAGCGATGAATTTAACATTAAATCTTTTCCATTTTCTTGAAGCTCAGCAATTCTTACTGAATAAGCTAAAGCTGCTACAACATTAGCTTGCATACGTGATAACTTCTCTTGTACTAATTGGAAGGCCGCTAATTTTCTTCCAAATTGCTCACGACTTGTTGTTAGGCGTAAAGCTGCATTGAAAGCTCCTGCTGCTGTTCCCATCGCAATATGAGCTACATCTGCTCGTGTAAATACAAAAATTTTAGCTACATCTGCATAACCATTGATATTTACTAATCTATCTTCTTCTAAAACTTCTACATTTTCTAGGGTGATGTGACCATTATTAACCATACGTAAGGCTATCTTGTTCTCTACATTTTCTATTTTCAATCCTGGTGAACCTGCTTTTACAATAAAGCATTTGATTTTTTTCGATTCTACATCTCTTGCAAAAACCGGTATAAAGTCTGCTGTTTTTGCTCCACCAATCCAGCGTTTTTGTCCATTTAAAATCCACTTATCACCTTTACGTTCTGCTGTAGTTGCTAATCCACCTGCTATATCAGATCCGTGGTCTGGTTCTGTTAAAGCGAAACATGTTTGTTCTTCAAATGTTCTAATTTTTGGAGCATATTTTTCTATTTGTTCTGGACTTCCACCTAGTAAAATTGTATTATAACCTAATCCACCGTGTACTGTATATAAGGTTGCGACAGACGGATCAAATCTTGCAAGTTCTAAGTATAAGAATGTATTATATAATTCACTTGTTTTCCAGTTTTCTTCACGTCCTTCAAATAAAGCTGGATCATCCATAATTCTAGCTGCTTTAAACGCTCCAAAAATTTCTTCTTTTGGAAGCAGTGCTTTCTCACAACTTTCTATTAATACAGGTCTCACCCTTATTTCTAATTCTTCTCGTAATTTTTTTAAAACTTGGATTTCTCCTAAAGTTAAGCCTGAAGCATATCCAAATATATCTTCAGGGTATAACCCTTTTAATAATTCTTCTTTTGATGGCATTATATTTCTCCTAAACTATATATTTTTATTGACACTATACAATAATATTTGTAACTTTGTTTACGTTTTCATTTTATCCCGTTTTATTATTTTTGTCCAATTAGTTTACGTTAGTGGATTATAACTTTTACTTATATCTGTAGAATAAAGACAATATAAAAAGAACTTTGAAATAAATCAAAGTTCTTTTTTATTACTATTATTTTTTACGTCTTTTTTCAATAACAATAAGACTTATTAAACCTAATAAAGCTACTGATGAAATTCCTAGTCCTACATACCATCCTTGCGGTGTAAAGCTTAATTCTATTTCGTGCTCTCCACTTGTAATCGGAAATGCTAACATAGAATTTAATATCTTAATTGTTTCTACTTTTTGGCCATCTACTTTTACAGTCCAACCTGGATTATGTGGTATTGTCGTAAACATTAATTTACTATCATCAGTAATGTTTACTTTTCCTTTAATATTTGTATTTGACCAAGAAGTAACTTGCATACCTTGAGCTTTCCTATCTTCGATTACTTTTTTAATCTTAGCAGAATCTGCTCTATAGAAAGCCATTCCTGACAATTCTAAAGGTTCTCCTAAGTGATTTTCAAATGATAATTTAACTTCTTTACCTTGAGAATTGTGAGCCATATTCCACAGCTGGTATTGATCAAATGATTGAGTGTAGTAATACCATAAGTTATCTCTCTTGATATCTATTCTCCCACCCATTGATTGACGTAAAGTCGTCGGTGCTACAAAGTAATGTGGATCGTTAGTTGCAGGTGTCATCTTAAGTGTTACTTCTGCTTTTTTCCCTTGTTCAATTGTATCGTAAGTTAGTTTTCCATTAACTACATTTTGCGTAACGTTATTGATTTCTGCAACTGGAATCCCAACATCTACGAAGTAATCATCTTGTCCACCAAGCGCTGAAAGTATAGAGTTTTGGTTTAAGTATGGGTAATGGTCTCTCATTACTACATTAGCTATTTGATAGTTTGCTCCAAATGCGATTGGTAATACATTTTCATTTTTGTAAGCTATATAGCGATCATCTTCATAAATTTTACTGTAATTCTCAGTTAAGTCATATCTACTAGAATTTCTTTGGAAATATTTTTTATTAGGATTATTATTTAAATCTTCATTAGTGTAGTCTTTTCTATCAATGAAGTATTTAACTGAATACATAGCATCTGTCCAAGGCGTTCCGTTGGCATAGTAAGTTGCTGCATTCCCACCAAAGTCTCCCATATGTCCAAAGAAGTCTAAGGTTGATTTCTCTAAGTTAGAAGAGAATGTTGATAATCCATTATAGCCATACATAAATGGATCATTTTTTGCATAGACAAATGTTGAACCTATACGGTAAAAATCATTTTTATCTTGTTCTTGAATGTTATCTACTACTTTAGATACACTTGCAGATGCATCTGAAAATTTAGGAGCATTGTCATAAGCAACTGTTACTTGCGACAAGAATGCATTCCCTGTAAGTTCAAATGATACCATTGCCAGTGCCATTGTATATAGATACTTACTTCTATCTGTATTGAAGAATAATAATGCTAATAACCAGGTAGCTAGAGTTAGGATTATCTGAGTCATAAAGTAACCATTTACTAATAAGTAAACTGAAGCTGCTATACCTACTATAATAAATCCTACCTTATAAAATCTATGGCTATCTTCTTTATTAGTTGCTATTATATAAGAAGCTAGGAAAGCAATTATTGCAGCTATTAAATATACCATAAATTGGTTAGCATTGATTATTTTTGTAAATTCTTCTGTTTGAAGTTTTGTAATAAATGTATAGTCATTTGAGAATACATAGTAAGCAGATCCTAACATTGCTACTATTAATCCTATATTTAGGAACCAAGGTATTCTTACTTTTGTTCCAAAAGTCTTATAAGCAAGGAATACCATAAAGAATGATGTTATCCAAGAATATCTGTAGAAAAATCCTGCTGGTGTTTGTCCCATATGCCAAAGTTTATTTGTAAACATGTGTACAAATCCAGCGAAGAATACGAATAGAATTATTCCTACCCCTACTTTTCTAAGCGGAGTGAACTTCTTATTAAAGAAGTAAAGAATCGCTCCTAGTAAGGCTACTGATCCTACAAATATATTTGGTAAGTTAGGTCCTGCTGACCATCCTGATTCATTATCAAATCCACCTATCATAAGTTTAGCAAGTATGTCTAATGGATTAATTTGCAAGGCAAATTCAAATGTTAATTCATTTTCATAAGCACCTTTTGATAAGATAAGGTTTAACACTATTGGTAGTAATAGTACCATAGCTACAGCTACTGCCCAAAGTGACGATAAAAAGAAACCTAAGAATCTTCTAAAGTAATCACCTAGTACAAAATCTTCTTTGTTTTTTGGCCATAAGTAATAGAAAATTACATATAAACCTAAGAATACGCTTATCATAAATGCCATATAGAAGTGTAAGAAGTAAGCCGTAGCAAGCCAGGCTATGTACTTGTAAGCTGGTCCACCATCTAAATATTCTTCTAAGTAAACCAAGATTATTGGTAATACTATCATCGCATCATAGAAAATTGGGTTCATTTGGTAAGATACAATCATTCCTGATAGTGCATAAGAAACTGCGAATAAAGGAACATATAGTGTATCATATTTTAAACCTGAGTACCTTCTTACTAAGAAGAAGGCCATCGCAAATCCCGTAGCACCATAACGAAGTAATATCGTTAAGAAAATTGCCCACGGATATTGCTCTAAAGGTAAGATGATATATAAGATATTAAAAGGACTTATTAAGTTGAATCCCCAAATACCTATCATTGCTCCACCTAATGTCTTAGAGAATGAATACCACAGTCCTGAAAAATCTCCGCTTAATACTGTATCTCTTAAGAAAGAATATAGACCTATATATTGCTGACCAAAGTCAACCGCCATAAGTGTCTTATCTCCAAATGGAAATACTCCCATAAATGCCCAAACTATAGACATTAAAAACATTGGAAGTATTGTTGAAAGAAGATATATTCTTCTTTTTTTATGTTTTAATTCTTTATTATTTTGCATCTGTTGTCTCCTCTTCAAAGTTTGTTTCATCTATTAAATAATGGGGTCTTCTTTTAACTTCATAAAAGATTTTTCCTATATACTCCCCTAATATTCCTATAGAGATTAACTGTACTCCTCCAAGAAGGGTTATCATTGCGATTGTTGTGAAATATCCACTAACCAATAAATGTGGTTTTGTGAAGTATAAAGCTATCATTGATAGTAAATATAATACTGCAACAAAAACACATGCAAAACCTAATTTCAATACTATTCTCAATGGTTTTTCATTAAATGCCATTATTCCTTGCATAGCATAATTTAAACCACGTCTGAATCCAAATTTAGATTCTCCTGCTTCTCTAACTTGGTTTTGATAATCTATTACTTTCTCCTTAAATCCAATCCAAGAGAAAATCCCTTTCGAAAAACGATTATATTCTTCTAATGATAAAACAGCATTTACTGCTTTTCTAGAGAATAATTTAAATTCTGAAATTCCATTTGTTAATTTTACATCCATTAACGATGAAGATGTTTTATAGAATAAATTAGCAAACAGTGTTCCTAACTTAGATTCTCCATCCCTATTACGTCTTCCAGATACTACATCATAACCTTCTAAGTATCCTTCAACAAATTTATGAATTAGTTGTGGCGGGTGTTGTAAGTCTCCATCCATAATCATAACCATCTCCCCACTAGCTTTTCTTAGTCCAGCTAGTAAAGCAGATTCTCGTCCAAAGTTACGACTAAAACTGATGTATTTTACTTTAGGATTTTCATCAGCTATTTTTTTCATTAGTTCAAATGTTCTATCTTTAGAACCGTCATTAACAAAGACTAATTCATAGTCAGATAATTCTTTTATCTGGCTAACATACTTGTTAATCTCACTATGAGTTTTTTCTATCATTTCTTCTTCATTAAAAAAAGCAACTACTATAGATAATTTCATAGTCTTCACTCCTTTCTGTATCTTATATTTTTATATAAAAAATAAACGATATTCCATTATTACAGAATATCGTTTATCATTTGTTTTGTCAAATGTTTTACGGGTTTTGTAATAAGCGTTAAATCTACTTACTAGTATCCTCCGTAACTGTATGTTCCCCATTTTTTTAGTAGAGCGTGAACTGATCCACCGAATCTTCTATTTAATTGGTTTTGAACGAATACTTGGTGAGATTTTGCTGTATCTATTCCAGCATATCCATCTCCAGTTTGTCCAAATCCTGCTCCTTCAATTCTGTGAATTACCCACAATGCTTCTTCTGTTGTTAATTCGTCAATTAATTTATCAACACCTGAAGACGCGTGGTATGCAGCTCCATTTCTGTGTCCAGGAATAGCCATTAAATGATTAATTACTTGTTGTCCTTTAGCTGATCTTTGTCTAACTAATAGTCCATTTGCATCAAATTTTGGCGCTGCTTTAACTGTTGATGCAGTTGTAGTAGTTGTAGCTGGTTTTGGCTCTTGTGTTGCCTTTTTAGGTTCTGTTTTCATTTCAGCTGGTTTTGTAGTTTGAGTTTGTTGTTTTGGTGCTGAGACAGTTTCCTTCTTAGCATCTGCTGCAATCTTAGCTTGAACTACTTTATTTTCAGTTGGATTAATCCACGCCCCTGCTTTTCCTGCAGTTTT
Organism: Gemella sp.; assembly: GCA_030529855.1. Classification (GTDB taxonomy): domain Bacteria; phylum Bacillota; class Bacilli; order Staphylococcales; family Gemellaceae; genus Gemelliphila. Next base: position 8,826 of record JAUMWC010000015.1, on the reverse strand, counting down.
AGAGATATTAATCATTCCATTTGCTGTTTTATATACAAAGTAGTTTCCTTTTGTATATTTAGACTTAGCATTTGTTTTTGAAGCCGCTAACCCTGCATTTGTATATGTGTTAACATCTGTCGTTAATGTATATTGTTGAGCTGCTTGAGTTGTTGTCGCAGCTGGTTTTGTAGTTTGAGTTTGTTGTGATTTCGCTGTTGGTTGAGCTACTTTTGTAGGTGTAGCAGCAACTTTGTTTTCAGCTGGGTTTATCCATGCTCCTGCTTTTCCTTGCGTTCTTGAAATGTTCATCATTCCATTTGCTGTTTTATATACATAGTAGTTTCCTTTAGCGTATGTTGAACGAGCATTTGTTTGTGATGCAGCTGAACTTGCATTTGTATAAGTTTTTACACTTGTATTTAATGCATATTGATTAGCTGTTGGCTTTTGTGTTGATTGAGCAACTTGGTTTGTAGTTTGATTTATGTTTGTTGCTGCTTTTGTGACAACCGCCTTATTTTCAGCTGGGTTTATCCACGCTCCTGCTTTTCCAGGAGTTTTTGAAATATTAATCATTCCATTAGCTTGTTTATATATATGATATGTTCCTTGGCCATATGTAGATTTTGAATTTGCTGATTTTGCTGCATTTGCTGCATTTGCATAAGTTTTTACATTTTGATTTATTGTGTATGTATTAGCTGCTTGAGCTGTATTCGTTTCTAATGCTGCCTCTACTGCAAAAGGCGTAGCTAATACACTTAGTGTCATTATTACTTTTTTACTATTCATTATAATTTAATCTCCTTTGGTTTATTTAATTATGACTTCAAAAATTTTTAGGTCTTTTTGATAAACCCATAATTCCATTATAAAGGCAAAAAAATATATAGCAATACTTTTTGATGACTCTTAATACTCTCTTAAATGCCTCGTAATATTTTTGAAATAAAAAAAGAACTAGTGTAACACTAGTTCTAAATTGAAATTATTCTTCGCTTGCTACTTCTTCAGTTCCTGCTTCTTCAGCATCTCCACCTAAGAAACCACCGATAACGTTGTTGATTTGCTCAGATACTCCATCACCCATTCCTTCTGGTAATACTCCAGCTACTTTCTCGCTGATCATTTCTCCAGCTTTTTCTGTTAATGTGTCTTTTAAGTTATCAAATAATGACATGTCTTTTCTCCTAAATTTTATTATAATCTAATTATATCACAATTTAAGTAAAAATAAAGTAATATCCTTATTTTGACTCCAACCATTCATTAAAACTATCTAATAAATTGGTATAGGCTGATTTACTTTGGAAACTTGATATATGCCCCAAAAATACTTGCCTTGGTAATACCTTATTGTTTTTCTTACTTGCTATTAGGATTACCTTTTCTTGTTTGCTATTTTTAAACATTTCTTCTGGTAATGTAATAAAAGCATTGAAGTTAATCTCTTCAGCTATGAATTTTTTTATTTTTTCATCTAAATTCATTATTTCTTTTGGCATCAGTAAAACTGCTAAACCATCTTCTTTCAAGTATCTTGTAGCTTGTTCTAAAAATAAGAATGAGTTTAAACTATGACCTTCACTTGCACATAATTTATAGTTCATTGCATTATTATCATCTACATAATATGCATAAGGAACATCTGCTACTACTAAATCTTGTAGTGGTATGTTTATATCTTTTAAAGCATCTTGTCTGTAGATGGTTACTTCTTCTTCTAGTAGGTTATACATATTACTTTGAAGTAATACATAATCACTATCTATTTCTACAGATGTATAAGTAGACTCTTTTTCTAATTGGTTCATTAGTGATAGTATAATATTTCCACTTCCACTTGCTAGGTCTGTTACATCTGCTTTCTTATCTTTTAAGACTGCCTTTGCTAGTGATGACATATAAAATGCGATTACTTCCGGTGTCATACCGTAGTTCACATCCCCTAGCTCTTTAATTGCCTTTAACAATAAAAATTGATATGTTTTTCTTATTTCTTCTTTAGAGTATCCATCTACTATTGAAAAATAATCTTGATCATCTTCTAAACTAAGGTATTTTGCTAAAGCTGTTAGATAATTCGAATCTTCTTCTTTGTATAACTCTTCAACTTTCTTATCTATATTATGAAATAGTTCTTCTATTTTTGACATTACTTATCTCCTATAATATATTCTTTAAAATTATACTATATATAGATAATAAAAACAAATTGACAAAACAAAAAGAGATAGAATCTAATCTATCTCTCTTCTATTAATTTCTTAATGATTCATTTACTTTTCTTCTTAGTTCAGTATATTCTTCTTTAACGACTACTGTATCTGCTATATAATCATGTAGCCCTTTTTTCTTACTATTAAAGAAGATTACTAAGTAAGGTAGATTGAATGTAGCTGTATTTATAAATCTTCCTACAATTTCTCTGAAGAAGATATCTGTTAACCCCAATCTTATTCCCGTGTTAGTTTCTACTTTAATTCCTAATATCATCTTACCTAATGTTTGACTATATTTATAAGTCATAATGGCAAAGTAAAGTAAGTATACTAATATCGTAGCTAGGCTAACATCTACCACTGGTAGTGATCTAGTCTCAAATAAACCAAATGTTGCAAGTGAGAACAAACTAGATAGAGCTCCTACTACTAGTAAGTCTACTATATAAGCAAGCCATCTTCTACCAAATCCAGCATAAAAGTTTTTAGCAAGTAACTTATAGTCCTCTAGACTTGTTATTATTTTCTTCTCTTCTACTTTAGGAATTTCTTGCTTGATTTCTTCTAACTTAACATTTGAAGATGTTTCTTCCTTTTCTTCTATTTTTTCAATAACAGGTTTAGTTTCTTCGGTAATATTTTCTTTTACTTGTTCAAGAGTTAAATCTTTTTTCTCTTCCATAAGATCACCTCTATCCTAAGTATTTCATCTCAAAATTTGATGATGTTGCAGCTTTAGTTACTTCTTTACTAATTGCTTTAGCTGTTTCTGAAACAAATGAATTTAAGAAATTAGTAGATGAAGCTGGGCCCTTGTATTCAATAACTTGTGGGTTAGATAGTCCTTTTTCATTCTTAATTTCGTTAATCATATCTTCTTCACTAGCAATCTTATCAATTAGTTTATGACCTAATGCTTGATTAGCTGTGTATATTCTTCCATCAGCTAATTTTCTAACATCATCTTTACTCATATTACGACCTTCAGCAATTACATCAATAAATCTATTGAACACTTCTGTATTTATATCTTCATAAATTTTTATTGCCTCTTCATTTAATTCTTCAAATGGTCCACCTACTGCTTTTTGATCTCCTGAACGTATAATTTGAGCTTTTATTCCATTTTTATTAAAGAATTCTTGAGCTGTTACTCCTGCTCTTATGACTCCAAGAGATCCTGTGATAGTTTCTTGATGGGCAAATATTTTCTTACCTGCCATGGCTACATAGTAACCACCTGATGCTGCTTGACTTTCCATAGTTACATATACATCTTTACCAGAATTTTTCAATGCTTCATAGATTTCTCTTGATTCATATACTCCTCCACCTGGAGAGTCTACTGCTAGTAAAATTGCTTTTACATTTGAATCTTCTTTGGCTTTTTTGATTTGGTTTAATACTGAAGAATCAGATTCTTTATCTATCATAGCTGCACCAATCTCATCTTTAATACTTATCTTTTGAATTACTTGTGATGAATCTCCAGTTTTTAATACTTTTTTAGTAGCTTTTACTTCACCATTTATAAGTGATTCTACTGATTGAAATGAACTTGCAGCATTCTCATCTTTATTTACTGATGATTTATCGTTACCATTAAATATAAATGAAAATACTAATATAAACCCTGCTACTCCCGTAGCAACTAATCTTTTTTTATTTCTCTTCATAATTAAAATGCTCCTTGTTGTTTAGATACGAATTTATTATGTTTTTTTAGGAAGGCTAATTCTGCATCTCCTGTTTGTCCTGCCCTATGTTTAGCAACTATTACTTCGATTGTAGTAACATCTTTGTTTGCCATAGGATTATCTTCATCTTCTTCTCTGTTATAGTAGTCATCTCTATATAAGAAGGCTACTATGTCTGCATCTTGCTCAATAGATCCAGATTCCCTAAGGTCACTCATCATAGGTCTTTTATCTTGCCTTGATTCAACACTACGGGATAGCTGTGATAGGGCTACTACTGGACAATCTAATTCACGGGCCATTTGCTTAAGGCTTCGAGATATTTCTGATACTTCTTGTTGTCTATTATCCGTTCTTCTTGATCCTTGTAATAGTTGAAGATAATCAATAACGATAAGGTCTAAACCTTCTTCTCTTTTAAGTTTCTTACATTTTGCTTTTACTTCATTTACTTTTATAAAGGCAGAGTCTTCTATAAAAATATTTTTTTGTCTCAAGAAATTTATCCCGTTTTCAAATCTATACATATCATCGTTATTCAAATTACCTGTTCTTAATTTTTCAGAATCAACTAATCCTTCACTACATATCATACGATTTACTAATTGATCTGCACCCATCTCCAGAGAGAATATAGCAACTGTTTTTTTATCTTCAGCATCTTCTTTTGGTCTTCCTGCGACATTCAGTGCTATGTTTAGGGCAAAGGCTGTTTTACCCATAGATGGACGGGCTGCAAGTATTACTAAGTCTCCCCTTGTAAAACCATGCAGCAATGCATCTAGCGATGAGAAACCTGTTGGAATAGAGTTATTATTAACTTTCCCTTCTTTTTTCGCCATCACTGCATCCCATACTTCCTGGGTTACATCTTTTATATTTTTGAATTCTGAAACTTTGTTTCTTTCGATTGCCGCTTCAATTTTTGTTGTTACTTCTGCGGTAATGTGATCTAAATCCCCAGCACCAGAATTCATTTTTTGCATATTACTTACTAATATGTCTTTTACTTCCCTATAAATAGAGTTTTTCTTTACGATATTAGCATAGTGGGCTGCATTTCTTGATGTTGGTGTAACTTCATATATATTTACAATATAAGCTGCTGCATCTATGCTATTAAAGGCAGGATTAGTACCTACTTCATTAAAGATAGTAGTTGGATCTATTGCATTATCTTCATCACTAAGTTTTATAATAGCTCCATATATAGTTTTATTTTTTTCATCAAGAAAATCTTCTTCATCCAGAATCCCACGTATTTCTACTAGTCTTTCAGGATCCATCATTAATGCTCCTAAAACAGACTGTTCTGCTTGAAGTACTACTTCATATTCTCTTTGCATACTAATCCCCCTTGCTTTTATATTTTATAATTATTTTTGTTCTACTAAGTGAACTTTGATTACACCTTCTACTTTAGAATGTAATTTGATTTTTACATTTGTATATCCTAAAGCATGGATTCCATTTGGTAAATCTACTTTTTTCTTATCTACTTTAATATCGTGTTGTTTTCTTAATTCTTCCACTACTTGTTTAGATGATACTGCTCCAAATAAACGACCACCTTCTCCAGCTTTAACTGCAATTTTAACTTCTTTATCTTTTAATTGCTCTGCTAGTTTTTCTGCAGTTGCTAATTCTTCTGCTTTATCTTTTTCTTTACGTTTTTCTTGTCCTTTTAAAGCTGCTAAGTTAGCTGGTGTAGCTTCTACTGCTTTCTTATTAGTTAATAGGAATTTAGCGTATCCTGCTGCTACTTCCTTAGTTTCCCCTTTTTTTCCTTTTCCTTTTACGTCTTCTAAAAATATAACTTTCATTTTTCTTCTCCTATGAATTAATTTTTTCTTTTATAATTTCTATTAATGTATCTCTGACTTTATATACATCGTCACTTTCTATCTGACTTGCTGCGTTAGTAAGATGTCCACCACCGCCTAAGTCTTCCATAATTAATTGTACATTTAGATTTCCTAGTGATCTTGCTGATATTCCAACTGTATTATCACTTAATTTACCTACTACAAAACTTGCTTCTATTCCTTTTACTGATAGTAATGAATCTGCACTCTGTGCTAATAGCACGTTATTGTATATTTTTTCATTTGGAGCCGCTGCTATCATTATGTCATCAGAAATTTTATAAGCATTGTTTATTATTTCAACTCTTGTTAAGAAGTTTTCTAGTGGCTCTTTTAAAATATTTTTAATTTTTACTGGATCTGCACCCTGACTTCGTAAATAAGCTGCTGCGTCAAAAGTTCTAGACCCTGTTCTTAAAGTAAAGTTTTGAGAATCTACTACTATTCCACCCAGCATTATCGTTGCTGATACTGTTTCCATTTTATTACCTTTTGTTTCATAGGCTAATAATTCTGAAATAAGTTCTGATGCTGATGATGCATAAGGTTCGATATATGTTAATAGTGGATTTTCAATTATTTCTTCTCCACGTCTATGGTGGTCTATTATTACTTTTTTCTCAACTTTTTCTAAAAGTTTTTTATTTAACACTCTTTCAGGTGCCGAAGTATCTACAACAATAAGTGTAGTTTTTTGAGTTATCAGTTCTTCAACTTCTTCGTTTGTAATAAATAAATTTTTAAGATTTTCATGAGTATCTATTTCTTTCATTACTTTAGTAATAGTTTCATCTTTATCTTCTTCATTTAAAAGAATATAGGCTTCTCTATCATTTAGTTTAGCAAACTCGTATATACCCATACATGATCCAATAGCATCAAAGTCTGGATTTTTATGCCCCATAACTATTACTCTATCACTATCTTTAATAATTTCAGATAAAGCATTAGAAATTACCCTAGCTTTAACCCTAGTTCTTCGCTCTTGTGGATTTGTCTTTCCACCATAGAACCTAATTGCTTCATCATCTTCTTTTACAGCAACTTGATCTCCACCACGACCTAGAGCTATATCTAGCGACTTCTTAGCCAACACCCCAAGTTCTGGTAAATAAGTAATACCAGCTGCAACACCAATAGATATTGTTACTTGTGTATTATACACTTCTTTTAAATTTCTTATTTCATCAAGAATATTGAATTTTTCTTTTTCTATTTGGTATAGATTCTTTACAGTTAATAAACCTAGGTATCTATCTTCATCTATTCTCTTTATATAACTATTATTTTTCTTAGCCCACTCTGTTATTAATTCTGATATATTAGAATCTAATTTTGCAGCTTTCTCATCATCTAATGAATCATAGATTTCTTCTTGATTATCTATATTTATAACCATTAAAGCTGGTTTACTACTTTCTAACTTTTCTCTAAGTTTAATATTTTCAGTTACATCAAAGAAATAAATATAACCTTCTTCTTTTAAGTATTTTATAGAGTATCTACTTTCATTGATATCAATCTCAACTTCCATACTTTCATTATCAAATACTTCTTGAATTTCAGGTAAGACTTCTTCAATAGATTCACCTATGATTTTTTCTAATTGCATATTATTAAATATATAATCATTAGCCCATTCTATTGTCTTTTTATCTGTATCTATAATTATTATCCCTATTGAAAACTTATTATTTCCTTTATTTTTGGCATCCTTTATTTTTTGGGTTACACCTGTTACATATTTTTCTGAACTTAATTTTATATTCTTTATATGCAAGTATGTTGGAATAATAAGAATAGCTGCAACTGCAATATAAATCAATAAAGATAATGAATCTATTAAAAATATTATAACAGCTCCTATTGTTAAAATTATTGAACCTAGTAATATGTATAATGTATCTTTTTTCACACTTATTTCCCACCTTTCATCCTAGAATAACTTTCTCTCAATCTTGTCAATGAATCCACAAGCCCTATGATATCAAATAGACCTGAGAATAAATAAGCAGATAAGACTGTAAATATTTTAAGAAATCCACTTGATGATTTGGCTTTTTCTTCTATAAAGAAAAATACAGTACATATTCCATTGAATACAAAGATCCATCTAAATATTGAGTAAGTATTATCTATGAATAAATAATATGGATTATACAAGTCTACTCCATATATTGCTACTAGCATTAAAACTACTGTTAATAACATGTATATATATGCCATATTTCGTCCTACAGCTATATATTTGAGCTTAGGAAAAATTGGAACAATAGCTTTTTCTTTAGATAAAATTGACATTGTATAATTTATAAGTACTAAAGAATATCCAACTATACCTAAAAAAATTAATGATGGGAAATATCTCTTCATTTGTTCAAAGGCTTCAAGAAGCAAATCAATATCTGTCGTAGGTTGTAAGTTACTAACCTGTGATATGTAGTTATCAATAATACCCTGTATTGCTATTGGTGAATAGTTTACTATCGATGTAGAAAATAGCACATGTATATAAACAGTTAATGCAAAAAATATAAATGATGCAACCCCCATCAATATAATTAATTTTGAATATCTATACTTTATAGCCTTATAAATCACTATTGCTAAGAATACATGTATCAAATTCCATACTACTTCACTCAGAGATGACGCTATATATGTACTAAATATTGATAAGGTGGCTACTGGAAAAAAGTAACTATTACCTTTAGCAGCTAAAATATATATCAACAAGGGTAATGTAAATATGCTTATCATAAAATACAAACCTAGATATGCACCAAAAAACGTAGAAAGAACATACATAAAAGAAAACAATAGAACCTTCTTATCACTAGGCTCCTTATAAAAAATTTTCGTTGATAAAACAAACTCTAATTCTTTCTGAAAATTTTTCTCTTCTCCCTTCAACTTATCCCTCCTAACAACATAGTAATTATTTCTATTATACCCTATTCCAAAACAATTTACTAGACAATAAAAAAAGTAGTAAGACTAATAATATCTTACTACTTTACTACAGGGATAGCAGGAATCGAACCCACACCAAAGGTTTTG
>JAUMWC010000014.1 GCA_030529855.1 Gemella sp. | reverse complement strand
TTCAGAACTAAATCCTTTAGTTAAATACTGTCCAACTTTTTGGGCGCAGTACAAATGTTAAGTGTTTAATAAGTATAACCAAAATCTTTCTTTATCTTATCCCATTCATCTTTAGAGTCAGGATATTCTAAATAATTTCTTGCTGAACTACTAATTTCATAACCCGTTGGATTTGATAAGATATTTTTAATAGTTTCTTTTTCTTTTTCTGTAGCTTCATTTGGAAAATGCATCCATTTATAAAATGTTTCTAATAATACTTCAACCATAAAGCCATTTAACTCAAAGTTTACAACAGCACAAAGTCCATTTTTAAAAGTTATTAACGCAAAGTTTCTATCCTCCGTGATACCTTCTATACTATTTAATTTCCACGAATATATTTTATTATCTTTCATTAATCTACCTTTATTCCACTAGTTTATTATTCCCTCTATAGGCTTAACGTTATTTAATGCCTTATTTTTCTTTAAAGCATTATCCAACATTTCAATATCTTTAATTATTAAATGCTCGGTATATTCATCTATACCATAGTGTGAATACCAATAAAAATTAACGTATTCTAAAGAATTATCACCAAACTTATTGATATACTCGTTATATTTGCTATTAAATTCTTTTTCTAGTTTTTCCATATTACGGCTCCCTAGCAATGAAATATCTATCTATTTTGATAAGTGTTTATACATTGTTATACCATTTTAAAGTTTTTTTTGTGTTTTCTTTCGCTGTTTTTACTCTCTTAGAAATTAATACTCTTAATTCCTCGTCTGATAAGCTAATTTTCTCACGGTATCTTTCTCTAATGTTTGGAGTTAATAAACAATACTCGGCTTCAAATATATACTGTTCTTCTAAAGTCATATCTTTTCTATAATGCATATCTGTAAAAATGCTATGTACTTTCTTAATCCAGTCTTCTTGCTTCCAATAAGAGTGCTCTGTATTTAAATATCTAATTTTTAACTTTTCTAGTTTTTCAATCATCTTCCCATTCTCCTAATATCCACCTATCTACTGCATTGACAACAGAAATAACATTTAATAAATAAAATCTATTTCTGTTGGAGTGTTGTCAAAAGGTTTATTATTTTCTATTCTTTGATATAACTCTTTTGTACTATCTTCATAATTTTCTAGACTTGACGTTATTGGGTGTGGTAATTCTATTACGTTATCTAATGAATCATCACCAAATACTTTTAAATATTCTTCTACAGCTTTGTTAAATTCTTCTAATATTTTAAGTTCTAATTTATCATTCATAATATTACTCCTCTTCCCATTCTCCAAACTCAAAGACAATATCTCCACCTACTACAGCATTAACATTTTTAGTATACATTCCGAGAGCCTTTGCTAATTTATCAGAAGCTACTAATCTAGTTAATAAATCTGCTGGTATTTGTATTACTTCTTGTCTACCTGCTCCAGTATTTATTAATTTAATATCGTTTATTTCTCCACGCATTACAGCCGTTAAAAATTGCTTTATTTCTATAGCACTTGCTACCGATAACTCTGCACTACGTTTATCAAATTCTTGCTCTATTTTATATATAACTGGTGATATATGCTGATATTTGCCTACACCGTTTAACATATTACTGGCTACTTTCCTAGCGTTTTTCTCACTAAATCCAGCTTTTACAGCACACCTTGAGGCATTAGTGAAATTGTTGGCTACATACTCCAATATAAAGGCTTTTTGTCTGTTCCTTGCTGGTTTCCAATTACTCATTAAATCTAAAGCATAACTTGATATTTCTTTTATTAGTTTATCCTCTTTTGTCATATATAGCCACCCCTTTCACTTATATTATATAAAATCTAAAAAAATTGTCTATACTTGTCTATTTTTTAGCAAATCTTTCCCTTAATGCTTTTGCAAAATCTGCAATTTTAGAATCTTGTTCATCATCTACTGACGTTTGTTGTTTAATTTTCTCTACTTCTGCTTTATACTTTTCAATTTGTAAATCTACTGGGATAGTTGAATATCTTTTTAATAATTCTTTACCTGCATTCAACACATCCGATATACTAGGTTTTTTCTCATACTCTATTACTTGCCCTGTTATCGGATTAATTTGTTTAACATTCTCTATACTTTCTTGCCTTAGTATACTTGTTAATTTTTCAAGAACTTCTTCTTGTGTTGCTATGGTTGTTTTTTGGAGTTTTTCTAGCCTGTTATCTATATATATTTTTATTCCTGTATTTTCCAGTAATTTTGAAGAATCCGATTTAGCATATTTTTCACTATATCCTGCTTTTACTGCTGATTTATAAGCATTCCCTGTTATTATATATTCATCTGCAAAACGTTTCTGTTTTAATGTTAATGGTTTTATTTTAATTACCTCCCTTCTTTTAATATCCTCTATAAAATTTATTTGCTAACCTCTAACTATTTTACAATATTTCCCTTAAACTTTAACTAGAATATACATCTCTTTTCTACTGGCACTAATTGTATTAACTCATCTTTCATTCTCTCAATGTTTAAAGCTACGTTCCATATCTTTTTATTATGTATTGTAGCCACTTCTTGAACTGTCAAAGCCATATCCCTATAGCAATTAATCAAACAATTATAATCATACTTATTTAGCTTGTTTATATAGCTTTCTACTTGTTGGATAATATCATCATCTAGAGTACTGCTATAAAGTAATATATCCAACTCTGACTCATATTCTGCTTCATCTCTGTGTATTGTCGGATTATATATCTGCTTTAGTCCTAAATCAATTATATTGTTTACTGTATGATATTTAAGCCTATATCTTTTAGCAATTTTATTTATATTCAAATTATCAAACACATAGAGCCTTATTATAGCTTTAAATGTTTCATTGTGGTAATTTGTTAGCCGTTCTTCTAAATCACTCTTAAAATGGGCTAATTCTTTCAATTTAGCACGTGTTAAGAATGTAGTGTCTATTATTTTATCTACTCTATCGGCAAAATGATTTTTTAAACTAGATTTCACTTTTATCTGTCCATAGTTAAACACACCTTGAGATAATATAAAATCTTTATCTTGTTCACGGATATAATGGAGCTTCGCTAATGTTCTCTTTATCTCTCTATACTTCTTTAACATTGATATACTCCATATATTTAGAACGAATACTACTAGCTGTTCTTCTTATTGTTTTTTCTGAATAGTTTGTTTCTGATGATATTTGATAAGTTGGCATTAACTTCATATATTTTAAATCAAATACTATTTCTTCAATCGGATCTAATTTTTCATAAAATTCTAAATCTATACTTTCTACTAGACGTTTATCTATATCTTGCCAATCCATTGTTAAAACACCCCTCATTAATGTATAATTGTATTATCAACATTACATTAGCAACATCTCTGCAAGGGGTGTTGTTTTTTTTTTATGTTCTCTTTATGTTCAATGGTGCAATATTTGCACTTTATATTTTTAAAAAGGGCAGTTTGCATTTTTTGAATGATTTCTAAATCTTTTTTTACTACAGAAACTTTATTTGTAGTAGTAACTATTCACTTGTAGTAGTTTATAAAATCAAAACTACAACAGTAAAAACCTTGTTATTACTGCATTTCTTTTATTTTGTAGTAGTTGTAGTATGTAGTACTTCTAAAATTTCTCTATATATTTATAAATTTTTATCTTAATTAAATACATTATGATTTTTATATATAGCTAATTTTATTATTTTTACTACTACAACTACTACAAAAAGTGTTTAAACGCATAATCTTACTGTAATAACTCTTGTAGTACTTTATGAAAATTGATTACTACATCTACTACTACACTACTACAAAATTATCTTTTTTCACGTATTAATTTCATAGAAGGAATATCATTTAAATAGTGATTAAAATTAGGGTTACCCTCTTTATCGTCGTGATAATATTCTTTGTCAAAATCACTATACTGTTCTAGATGTTCTTTAGTATATCTAGCATTTTTTGTATAATAACTGACCCCGTCTTTTTTAAATTCTGAATTCAAATTCCTAGCTAAATCCTTAGCTATATTCGCTCTAGGTTTTGTATTCAAGGCTTTTTCACAATATGCTTTATAATCTGCATTTATAAATGCTGTTGCTACCACATCTAAATTATGAAAACCTCTAATTATATAAGAGTTATTCATATAATCATTAACCGTATCGTTTTCAGCTTTATAATCGGCACGTGCTTTTTTTACTGCCTTTGGTTCTATAAACTTATCAAATTTCATTTCTATGGCTTTTTTCAAAATATATTCCAAAACTTTAGGATTTTTTAATTTTTCTTCTTTAATACTTTTATCTTGTACTTCGCCATTAAAATCAGCATTAAAAGGAATTATCAATAATCTATTTAAAAAAGCATCGCTTTTATCTCGTGTCTTTGGTATTTCATTTGCACTAAAAATTAATAAAACTTTTGTAATTATAGTTAGTGGGTCTTTATTTTTCCTATCGATTGTAAGTGGGTCTCCTGTTGCTATTGTTTTCAAATCTCCCACTTCGTCAAGGTAAGAGTTTTCTATATCATCGCCTATATTACATATAGCTCCTAATAATTTAGCTTTATCGAATTTATTAGAAAACTGATGCATTTTTAAGGCTGATACATTCTTTTTACCTATCAGATTTCTTAACATTGCTTGAAAAGTACCTTTACCGTTTTTACCGCTACCTAATAATATTGCTATTTTTTCACGAGTGTTATTACCGTTGATTGCTTCGTTAACTAATTGCCACAATAACAATTCTATTTCATCGTCATAATTAGCTATTGCCTTAAACCACTTATCTACATCAAAATATTCTACTGGATTTTCTGCTTCAATATTATAATTTGTAGCTTCCTTACTTGTTATATAATGTTTATAGCTAAATGGCTCTAATTTTTGGGAATTAACATTAAACAAGCCATTATTAACTGGAATATAATTTTTTAAATATTCTGGCATTTCTTCAACATATTCAACTTCATTTTCATTTTTTAATTTATTTATTACTTCTGAATAATATCTAGGTTTATATCTATATTCTAGAGCATTTATATAACTTTCTATCTCTGAAATGCTATGAACATATATCCCTTGTTTAAAATCATAATAATAAAGAGTTGATGTGTCCTTGGTTTCTCCGACTTTGATAAAAGGAATATGCTGTTTTATTAACTGCGTTACCGTAACAAAATCCATTTCTGGAATGTACAGTTTTCCATTTTTTTCACTTATAGTAGAATTTTCTTCTCTCCATCTATAACCTATATCTTGAAACATCTCTATGACGTTAATATTTGGGTTATTTTCTAAAATATCAAAATAGTTTTTATTTTCTGTAAAATCAATTACTGGATTAGTATAGTTTTTATTCCATAACTGGGCAAAAACTTTCCGTTTATTCTTGTCTACTACTCCACTAATACAAGCCCTAAATCTATCTTTAAACGTGTAGGTTGTCCTTATATAATTAGGGTTAACTACTGCTTGTTGTTTCTCAGCATTGTACTTATCAATATTTCCTTTGATATATGCTTCATTATCATAAGCTAGTAAAGTAACAAAATCTGATGCTGTAACAACATCAATAGTTCCTGCAATTTCTTCTTTTACTATTGTTTGAATTACTGATAAGGCGTTATTATAATCATCTATTAAATTAGGCTCATCTAATTCAAGGTATAACTCAAACATTCTCTTTAAATCATTAGAATTTAAAATATTAGCTGTTTTCTGTACCTTCTCCCTACGTTTAGTAACTTTAGCTTCACTCACTGGGTATTTTTCCCCAGTGATATGAATAATCTTATAATTATCAGCTTGTGATTTTCTTACTACAGGTGTACCCTGTAACTGTGAAAATGTAGCACTAGAACTATCATTTTTAAGCCCTATACAGTCAGCTATACTTTGAATAGTACTTTTATACTCTTGTTCAATTGCTGAACGTTCTAGGGGCAATACTAGCCTATATCTTGGCTTTTCTTCTGTATGCCTAATAGTTGGATATAAAAGGTATTCAAATCCTTGTAATTTATCGGCTACTAGATTAATAAAATCAGCATTAGAAATATCTATCTTATCATAATCTAAAAAAGCATAGTCACGGCTGATAATATTAGCATTACTTCTTATATACTGCCCTTGCTCATTTGGTTTCATTTCTCCAACTATAATATATGTTGCTGTTTGCTCTTTATATTTTTGTAAGTCGGTTGTATCATCTACAACATCATAATCTTGTAACATCTCAAATAAAGGTTTATTTCCCTTTACTAGTGTTAATTGTTTAGTTTTAAACCCTAGTTGTTTATATATTGCCATTAGCAACCCTCCTCTCTTTCTTTTAATACCATTTGTGCTAGTCCTTGCCAGTAGTTCAATCTATCCTTAGTTAAATCTAATATTCCTACTTTATCTAGTCCGTAAGAACTTTTATACATTTGTTTTCTATAATCAAATATACTCGCCCTAATTCCTTTAATATCAACAGCAACGTCAGTATTAAGAATATTAAGCCACCTTGAGAGTTCTCTCTTAATCTCTGTGACTATTTCTTCTTTACTGTTATTATTTCTCTCTAATTGCTCTAATTTAGTTCTAAAATTAGGTATATTAAAAAGTAAATACCTTATATCTTTGTTAGGTTCATTATCTAATTTTCTGCAACTCATTAATTTACCCTTTCATTGAAAATATTACTAAAATATGCTATATTATTTATATAGTTTTTTAAGTATATTAATCATTTTTGCCCTACTTTTTGTAGGGCATTTTTATTTAAATTTCTTCCTTATCAATTACAAATTGCACTGGTAGCCCTAGAGCTTCACATACTTCAAATGCAATAAATCCTGATATGATTTCAAAATCTTCACTTACCACTACTAGCGGTAGTTGTTTAGTTTTTTTAGCCGTTTCAATAAAATTTTCATATGTTTCCCAGTATGACTCCGACTTCTTCCCTACTTTAAAAATTGAATAATTTGTTGTTTTGTATACATTTCTTGCGATTTCAAATTGTTTTTTCATTGTTTTAATTCTCCTTGTTGTTTAAGATTAAGTTTCTAATTCCTGCAAATACATCTTACTGTGGTTAATTTTTATTTTTATACTAGCCTAATAATCTTATTAGTGGCGATACTAGTACAATTACTATACGCTCTTTATCTCTCTTATTTTCTTCTTGCTTTTAACACTTCATAAACTTCTTCAATATCAAATAATCGTTGCCTACCTACTTTCATTTCTTTAAGTCCTGCTATTTGCAATTCTTTTAGGGTCTGTTGCCCACAACCTAGATACTGCATTAATTCAGTAGCATTATATAACCTTTTACCTGGTTGTATTCTTTCAGCTTCTTCTTTTGCTGTCTGTCTGATAAGCTCCCTTAATTCTTCTTTTAATTTCTCTTGGTAATTACTGCTTAATACTACTTCCATTGTTTCTCAACTCCTGTTCAATTTCTTCTGATAACTTTTCTAGTTTTTCACTAACTAAAATTGTAGTTCCTACTAGTCCATCAATGATTTTACATTCATATTTATTAAAGCCACCATTCTCCCCTAATTCTCTTACACCTACTTCTAGTAGTTTTATAGCGTGTCCTACATTGTAAATAACAGCTTGATATTCTCTTAACTTCTCCATTATTAGAACTCCTTTACTACTTCTTTAATATCGGCATTAAGATTATCTACTTTATCTCTAGCCATTTTTAAAACTGTATTGTATCTTTGTGTAAAATTTACTAAATCCCAACAAGATAACGGGTCTTTTAAGTCTGCTCTGTGTTGTTGTTCAAAGAAATTAATTACAAGAGTTAACGCATCGTGTATTTCTCCTAATGCAATATCAGCTCTTTCTAATTCAGTTAAAAAATCATATTCTTTTATTGTTTCCTTTTCTACTTCCTTAATTTCTACTGTTTTAATCTTTGCCATTGGCTATTACCTCTCTTTATTAATATTGTATTTTGAGATATAATAGACAAATAGATATTTTTTCTAAATGTCTATCATATAACTTAACTATCAACGTTCAGTCTGCAAACTTAACACGTTGGTAGTTTTTTTTATTGTTCTAAATATGGTTCCACTATACTACGTAACTTGTTTAATTCTTTTTCCCCGATAGTCACTATTTTTTGTAAAGAGTCACGAACTTCTACTTTAAAATCTCCCTGAACTTCTACAGTACGTTTCTCATTTAGTGGTATTATTTGAATCTCTGTAAGTTCTTGAATATCTTCAATATGTATAGACGATAATTCTTCAAACTCTTCTACATACCCCTTACTATTCTTTGAATTTAAAATAGCTCGTTGTATTTCTATTTGACTGCAAGGAACTACTATTGTTCCACCGTCTCCTACATTAACATAAGTTATATACATATAATTTCTCCTTTATAATATTTTTTTATTTTGTAAGACTGTGTATTATACATATACTTATTTTTTTCTGGCACCTGTACATTATCGCTTCATAATGCTGTAAGATTTAATATTGTGGCATTATGTGTACTAGGTTATTAAAAAAATAATTCTTCCAACGTTACAGTAGGAAAATATTGTTTTAGAAATTCTAACACCTTAATTTTTTCATTATCTTTAAATATTATTTGTTTCTTTTCTTTTTTTAAATAAGTCTGCGGGGCAACATTTAACAACTCAGCCATTGTTTTTGTTTTAATCCCTGCACTTGCTCTATAACCTGCTAATTTATTTATAGTCATTCTAGCACCTCCTTCTTTAGTGTACTTTTGTTGTACAAGTATATATTACCATATAAGAAATGAAATTGTCAATAAATAATTGTACTTTTGTGTAGATTTTTTTTATTTTCTATAATATAATGAATTTTGTAAGATTTTAGAAAAATAGGTAATTTAATAATGAAAATACAAGTTAATAAACAAAATGTAGGTCTTAGAATTAAGCAACTACGACTAGATAAGGGCTATACCCTTGAAGAATTCGGAAAGATATTTGATACCGGAAAAAGTAATATACAATTTTGGGAGAACGGTCGTTCACTCCCTAACAAGGAACGTATAAAAGCAATAGCAAAGCTTGGGGATATGAGTGTAAATGAATTACTTTACGGTAGCGTTGGAGAATTTATATCTGAAAATTATTTTCAATTAGATGATAAATATAAAAATCTAAATAAAGAAGAACTTGAAGAAATAAAGAAATCAAAAAATAGAATTGTTATAATGAATACTATTCTTAATTTGATTAGATACCTTCAAGAACAAGAAATTACAGTTAATGATATTGATAAATTAATTGCAATAGCCGATAATGAAATAAACTTAAAATCTAGGATATTAATTGCAATTTCCAACGATAAGAAAAAACTAGGTGAAAATTTTGTACAGTCATTAGATTTTATAAAAAGTGAACACGGTATTGAATTACTTACTTTTTATAGCAATATACTAGATAGTTATGAACTAAATACTGAACAAAAAGAAATAATAAACTCTATCCTAGAGTCTTTGGGTGAAATGTATATTGACAGTGATATTATAAATAATGATTAATGGATAATTACTAACATTATAGCAGTAACTAACGCACTTAATCAGTAACCTAACCCGTTCTTTTAACGTGTCAGCAATGCTTAACGATAGGACGTTTTATCCTATCATCTATAAACAAAATCCTATATAAAAACACAAAGAAAGAAAAAAAATTAATATTTAGAAGAGGATATAACATAGTGAATAATTTAAAAGGAATAGACATACTGGTATTACATTATCTTAATTACAAAACACAAGCATCTAATTTAGAGCAAGTATTTTGGAGAGATAGATATTTAGTAGATACTAAAAAAAGTATAAAAAATTTATTAAAAAATCAGTTGATAGAAACAAAAGAAGATGAAGCCAGTTCACTTAGTCGATTAACTGGAGCTCAATTAAAAGAAATTCTAAAAGAGAACGAATTAAAAGTTAGTGGAAACAAAGACGTATTAATAAAAAGAATTATAGAAAAAGCTGATTTAAACACATATTCAAATTATGTAAAAAAAGTAGAACTTGTTACAGAAAAAGGAATGGAACTTGTTAACAATACTCAATACCTTATTGATGTGCATAATCTATTTCAAGAATACTCTCATCCTAACGCACTTTATCAATTCGCATTAGATAACCCTGAAAGAACTGATTTAGAACTTATTTGTAAATATATAGAGGTTACTTTAGAAGTAAATAAAGAAATTCCAAAATCCGTTCACTGCTACTCTTATAGGAAATTAGGTGACGTTGCCGTGAAATACAACGATTTTGAATTATCAATATCTTATTACGTTAAAGCACTGTATAGCTATTTAACAGAACTAGAAATTGCTTATTTCAATAGTGAACAAACAAAATATGAACAATTTGTGGATAAAACAGAAGTTCCAAATCATTTTATAGTCAATCTCTCTAAATTAATATCAAATGATGAAAGCTATTTGACTACCATTAATGAAGAGTGTAAAAAGTACAAAAACAAAAAGAACTATATATTTAGCGTTACTGAAATAAAAGAAATAATTTTATCTTATTTGAATAATGATGAAGATACTAAGGATACTATATTTAATCAAGCATTTCAAAGAACGTTATCAAATAATAATCCCCGTGTAACAGATTATACAAATTATGATTATTATGAAGATAACCATGAAGATGATTATGAAGATGATGAGGATGATTATGAAGATGATTATGAAGACAACTATGAAGATGATAGCGACTTTGACAATACTGATGAAAATGATTTTGAACGAGAACTACACGAACAGAAAATTCAACCTGTTAATTTAAATAATAAAATTTCCGGCTGCTTTGGATGTTTAGGGTGGACATTTATAATTTGTATAATCTTATATATCTTATCTTTATTTATGCAATAAAAATAGTAATTACTCAACAGACAAAATTCTCTCCTACTAACATCAAATAACAATGCAGTAGGATAAAAAAAAAGAACAGCTAACAAAAGATAAAAGCTTGTTCTATTTGCAAGTTCTAACAGCTTTAATCAATTTGTTAACGGCTCTTATAAATTTTAAAAAGTGACCTACTCTAGCCGAAAGGCTAATTGTATGATACATCTTTAATTATAATATGAAAATTAACAAAAAACAAATACTATCAAC
This sequence comes from Gemella sp., assembly GCA_030529855.1. GTDB lineage: Bacteria > Bacillota > Bacilli > Staphylococcales > Gemellaceae > Gemelliphila. Next base: position 36,344 of record JAUMWC010000014.1, on the reverse strand, counting down.
GGGCAATATATTCTGCTCGTATTAATAGCAAACAATGAAAGGAACACACTATGTACAACAAAGAAATTAAGACGAAAAACGGAACTCTGAAAGTTCAAGTAAAAAAAGAAAAGACAACTACAAAAGAAAAGATTGAATTTGCTATAGGATTAATTCTTATTGCTGGGTTAATCTACTGGTTTGTGAAGTAGTAAAAAAATTTATATAAGATTTGGAGAAATAATAAAATGAAAAAAATTAAAGACTTTTTTAACAGTACTAATACGTTGCAAAAAATAACTTTGATACTTATAGCAATCACTTTAGCTATTCAATTATATACATTATTTTTCAAATAGTAGCTGAAATATTCTTCTCCTATTTCAACACCCTACCCTAACAGCAAATAACAATGCTGTACACTAGCTAACAATATCTAAACTATGATTTTTAGCATATATTAATACTTTATATATGTTGACAATATATAACGAACGATATAGAATAATATACAAGGAAGAACATTGTACCTTCTACGGGAGTACAATTGTGGATAAAAAGGCTGTATATTATTGCAGTCTTTTTATTTTTTATACAAAGAAAAAAATAATGAAAGGAAATAATTAATGGAAAATTTATCAGAAAGAATGGTTGATAAAAGTATTGAAGCTTTTATCTTAGGTTTAGAAATATACAATAAACCAACAATTAAATATAGAATTGAGGGTTTTAGTTTCTTTATATGTAACGCTTGGGAACTAATGCTGAAAGCTGAATTACTAAATAAAGGTGTTTCTATATATTATAAAGACAGTGATAGAACTATTTCACTAGAGAATTCAGTAGAAAAAATATTCCCTGATAAACATGGTTCATTAAGAAAAAATCTTCTTCAAATTATTGAGTTAAGAAATACTAGTACCCACTTCATAACAGAAGATTATGAACATATCTATGCTCCATTATTCCAAGCATGTGTTGCTAACTATATTTTAAAAATGCAAGAATTCCACAATATAGATATAACTAAACAAATCGCCCAAAATTTCCTTACTTTATCAGTTCGTATAGATCAATTAAATAGCGAGGAAATAAAAGCTAAATATTCTCCACAAATGGCAGAACGTTTATTATCTGAGAAAGCAAAAATTGAATCAGAGATACACTCTAGTAATTCAGACTATGCAATACCTGTAGAAACAAGATTTTATATAACTAAACGTAAAGAGGAAGCCGACTTGCTAGTAAAAGTAGATAGTTCAGCTGATGCAACTGTAAATGTATTAAGAGAGATAAAAGACCCTCATGCACTCTATCCACATACCACTAAAGAAGTAATCAAAATAGTAAATAAGAAATTAAAATCTAAAGACATACTATTAACAAAAGTGGTAGCAGGAGACAAAATAAAAAAGCCATTCACTACAAATGACTTGAACTTATTTAACAGTTTTTATGATATTAAGAAAAATAATAAATTTTGCTATCATTATAAGTTAGGTAATCGTTATAGCTATTCTTCTAACTTCTGTGATTTTCTTGTAGAAGAAATAGAAAAAGATCCTATAAATTTTGTAACTAACCTTAAAAATAAGACAAAAAAATAAGATAACCCCAGGCATATGTGAATTCTCGTCCATTGACTTACTCCCATTCGGGAACACAACGTTTATCCTTCGCAAGTTATCTTTGTTATTATTAGTATAATATAAGTGTGAACAAAAATCAACATTTTTTATTTTACTAACTATGTACAAACATCCTACCCTATAAAATTTAAAGCCTTAGGGAGCTTCTATATAACCCCTTATTAGCGTTCACTTTTTAGAGTGATACAAATTATCAATTTAATTATTTAAACGGCTAATATATAGCCCTATGTTTCTAATTCCTGCAAATATATCTTGCTGTGGTGGTAGATAACTGAAAGGAATTAAACAAAATGATTAAACAATATACTAAAAACAATAAAAAACTATATATGATAAATAACTTGTATCTAGGGATTAACCCTATTACTGGTAAGGAAGTAAGAAAAACAAAACGTGGGTTTGAAAGTAAAAAGGAAGCTGAAATATACATAGCTAAACAGAAAATAGAATTTGAAAAAGGTTCTTTATTTGTTCGCAATAAAAAACATACCTTTTCTGCAGTATATGATATTTGGATAGATAACCATAGACATACAATAAAAGAAAGTTCACTTAATTCTTATTTATCAATATCAAAAACAATATTATCAATTCTCGGTAATATCGATATAAAGAAAATAACAATGCTAGAATTACAAAAAATAGTAAATGACTGGGGGAATATATACAGCAAAAACTATTTAAACGACTTAATAAAATTATTAAATATGGTCTTTGAATATGCTGTAAATATTAATTTACTGAATAGTAACCCTATGGATAAAATAAAAAAGCCTAGAATTGAAACTGATGATAAAGAGGAAATTGAGAAATATTATACTAAAGATGAGTTATTATATTTTCTTGAAGTAATAAAAGAAAATTACTCGCCTACTCTATTTATGATATTTAGATTATTAGGCTTTACTGGGGCTAGAATTGGAGAGGTACTGGCATTAGACTGGCAAGACATTGATTTTAAAGCTAACACTATTAGTATTAATAAAACTGTGTCTAGAGGGGAAAATAATGCACAAATAGTACAAAGTCCTAAAACTAAAAGTAGTAAACGTATCATAGACGTTGACCCTCTTACAATGCAACAACTACACTCTTATAAAATAGCACAAAGAGAATTACTATTTAAAATGGGTGTACGTAACAATGACTATGTATTTGTTAATAAAAATAATAGACGTTTAAGCTCAACATCAATAAACACAACATTAAGACGAATACAAAAAAAATTCAATCTTAAGAGTATTAGTTGTCACGGCTTTAGACATACCCATTGTTCATTAATGTTTGAAGCTGGTGCTAGTATTCAAGCTGTACAAAAAAGATTAGGACATTCAGATTTTAAAACTACAATGAATATCTATAACCACGTAACAGAAAAATTAAAACAACAAACAGCAATACAATTTGCTGAATATATGAGCATATAAAAAAAGGGCAATTTGCCCTTTTCGTACATATTTTCGTATGAAACATAATAAAAACCTTGAAATATCAACGTTTAATATAATGAGTTAAATTATACACTTTTTTCAAATCGTATGAAAATCGTATACTTTTTTGGTTTAACTCTTTATTAACATTAATACTACAAGGTTTATCCTATATGTGATATAATTAAAATAATTATATCACATTATAATTAAAAAGTTCAAACTAAATTAGGAGTTTTTAATGATTTACTCTACTAACAATCCTAGAATAAAAAATATTTCTAAATTAAAGGATATAAAAAATATAAAAAAACAGCAAAAATACATCATAGAAGGATTGCATCTCTTAGAAGAAGCTATTAATTCAAAAGTTGTAGAATTAATAATTAAATCCGAATCATTTGATAAAAATATAAACTTTGATATATCTGGTATAGAAGTAATCACTATCGATGAAAAAGCTACTAAATTGCTTTCAGACACAGTAACAAGTCAAGGGATATTTGCAATTTGTAAAATAGAAGAAAAAGAATTGGATATTTCTAAATATAATAATATACTTGTATTAGATAAAATACAAGATCCAGGAAATCTTGGAACTATTGTCCGAACTGCAGATGCATTTAACTTCGATGCAATTATTTTATCAAAGGGAACTACTAGCCTATATGCTCCAAAAGTTATGCGCAGTATGCAAGGAAGTAATTTTCATATTAATTGCTTTGATAATATCGATTTACCTTTATTTTTAGATTCACTTCAAAATTTTGATATACTAGCTACTTCATTAGATACAAATGAATCTTTAGAAGACATACAAACTATTAAATCTAAATGTGCAATAATCCTTGGAAACGAAGCGAATGGTGTTTCAACTGAGACTTTAAATAAAGTAAATAGAAAAGTAAAAATAAATATGCCAGGGCAAGCTGAAAGTCTTAATGTTGCTGTAGCTGCCGGAATAATGATGCACTATATAAAAAATATTTTAAAATAATATAAATAAATCTTATGGAGGTGTAATATGATAAAAGTAATCGCTCTTGATAAAAGCGGAAATATTATTAACGACTTACCTTTAGTTGAAGTAAAAAATGATAATATTGAATGGTATTGGGTTGATTTTAGCTCCCCTACAAGAGAAGAAATTGAACTTCTTACCACTTTCTTTAGATTTCACGAATTACACATAGAAGACTGTCTAACACTATTAGAACGTCCAAAAATAGAAATTACGCGACAACAAATTTTTTTAGTATCACATGTGCTAAAAAATATAGATTCAGATTATGAAACACTTAATATGTTTATAGGGAAAAATTATATTGTTACGTTCCATTTATCTCACATACGCTATATTAATAAAATTGTATCTAAAGTTCTAGATAAAGGACCTGATTATACGCCACTACATATTATGCACATGCTTATTTCTGAAATAGTCGAAGGTTACACACCTTTAATTTCTAAAATAGAAACTCGTCTTGACGAACTTGAAGAAAATGATGCTCATACTAAGGGGAGTAGAATAATGAATGAGGTATTCGATCTTCGAAGTAATCTTCTAAAACTTCGAAGAGGTCTAATGCCTATGAGAGAGTTAATACATAGATTCCTTGTTTCACGTAGAGTTGAAATGACAGAGAACGATAGAAAATATTTCCACGATATCTATGACGAACTTGTTCAACAAACGGAGATAATCGAAGCTAATCGTGAATTAGCCAGTGATATCCGTGAAAACTATATGACCTATAACTCATTTAAAACCAACAGTATCATGATGACCCTAACAATAATATCTACTATTTTCCTTCCGTTAACCTTCGTTGCTGGATGGTACGGTATGAACTTCAAAAATATGCCAGAACTTGAAACTGACTATGGTTACTTTATCATAGCATTTTTAACGTTATGTATCGCTGGTGGTATGCTTTGGTTTTTCAAGAAAAAAGGCTGGTTTGATATGTTTTAAACCACAGAGGTGAAAATGAATTTAATAAAATTATTCTTATTATTTGTATTTATACTATTTATAAATAACATTACACTTAAAATTGACTACTCTAAATTCTTTAAAAAGATTAATAGTAGAGATATTCTTATTTTTAATACCATCCTTTCTTTTGTTCTTGGATACTTGTTCTATAAAGCAATATTAGAAATTTATGAATTATCTACTTCTCTAATATAAAAAAGACTAGAATTTTCTAGTCTTTTTTATTACATTATTGGCTTTAAAAACTCTGACCAAGATTCATAATTTTCTTTATTCTTAGCAATATTTGAACTTAGCCATTCTATTCTCAGTGAATCTTCTTCGATTTCTTTTACTTTTTCTCTATCAACATATACTTGATAAACTAGTCCTATGTGTACTTTCCCTACTTCATTAGTATCATCGTTTATTAACCCTAAGCACACTAGTTCATCTAGATTTTCTTCGAATGATACACCTATTTCTTCTTCTAATTCTCTAGAAATATTTATTTTTATAACTTCATCTATTGTTTTATCTTCGACCATATTCATATGACCACCTACACCAACAGATGCTTTTCCGTGTAGTCTAGATTCTCCTCCACCAGTTAATCTTGTATAAACTAGTACATCATTCGTACTTCTATCCTTAACAATAGCATACCCAATTAATTGCTTATATTCTGGGTTTTCTTCCATATCCCCTCTTCTTTTCACTTCTACATTTGAAAAAATGCTAACTATTTCACTGAATCTTTTGTCATCATGACTAATAAATCCATTAAAATTATTTTTCTCATTATTAAATAATATTTCTCTATCTACAACTAATATTTGTTCATCAAATTTACTCATCTTAAACTCCTATAATCATTATAATAAAAAATGACTACTGACAAAGTGTCAGTAGTCATTTAATAAAAATTTATTCTACAACTTCAAAATACTCTTTGTAGAATCCACCAACATTTCCTGTATTATCTTCTATAAAAATGTATTCTTCTGTTTCGTTAACAACTTCATATTCTTTCCCTACTGTTAATACGTTACTAACAGTAAATTTCTCTGCATTTGTATTTGTTACTCTTACTTTTTTCATTTTAATTTACTCCTTCTCTCTTCTTTTATTAATATATACTGAAATTAATATAAATACAACTAATGCTAATGACAATGATATAACCACAGGTTCTACCTTTGTAATTTTATAAATAGTTTTAAAAACAATATAACTTGTCAATCCTACTATAATCGAACAAATTGCTCCTATTTTTTCAGCATTTTTCCAATATAACCCTAATAATATCGGCCATAAGAATGTTGTTTCTAAACCACCGAAAGCAAATAAATTGATTTCTACTATTAGCGCTGGTGGCTTTATACTCAATATAGCTACTATTATAACCACTACTATATTCACTACATAAACAAAAATTGGTAATTTCTTTTCCTGAACCTTTGTAACATTTAATAATATATCTTTTATTAAACTAGAAGATATCAGTAAAAATTGTGTATTTACTGTTGTTATTATTGCAGCTAAAGGTGCTGCTAAAACTACCGCTACTAAATACCAAGGAAGTATCTCCATTGTTATCATAGGTATTACAGAATCAAAATCTTTAATATTTGGAAATACTCCTCTTGCTAATACTCCTATTAAATGCACACCAAACATAACAATAAATATTACTATAGTGCCTATTATGATTGATTGCTTTAAACTTCTATTGCTTTTGTATAACATAGAATTTACTGCAACATGTGGTATTCCAATTAATCCAACTCCAACTAAAACCCAAAAAGATGAAACATATAAAGGAGTTAAAGTTCCCGTTGCTCCAAACGGTGTAAGTAAATTTGGATTTTGAACATAAAGACTAGACATTATCTTCTCTATTCCGCCACCATAACTGATAAGCGAAAAGAATAGTACTAATGTTGCAAAAATCATTATTAAACCTTGTATTAAATCTGTTAATACTACAGTTCTAAGTCCTCCAAAAACAACCGTTATTAATATAATTACAGAAATTATTACAATTGCAATTTTATAATCTATACCTAATAAACTTGATAATAATTTTGATCCACCTATCCACTGCCCCGACATAGCAGTTAGTAGAAAGACAATCATAGAAATACTAGTAATATTGGCTAATACATTAGATTCATACCTATATCTGATATAATCAGTTATAGTTACCGCATTTATTTCTTTTGTAACCTTTTGAAATCTTCTTGCTAAGACCAATAGAACAAAATATCCTGCAGTCACCTGAATTATAGCTAATAAAACCCATCCTAATCCCTGCTTATATGCTGTACCTGGTCCAGCCAAAAAGGTAGATGCCGATCCATACGTTGACATTAAAGTAATAGCTAATACTACTCCTGATATCTTCCTATCAGCTAAATAATAACGTTCAAAGAAGCTTCCTGTTGCTTCTTTTGATTTCCATCTATTGATTATACTAGGAACAACCATTATTAGAATAAATATAGCTGAAAATAGTATAATTGTATTAATATTCTCTATATTCTTCATATTACTTTTCCTCTTCTTTTATATCTTTATTAAAAATAATATTGCAAACTATAATAACTAAAAATATTACAAATATACTAACTACAACACTGCTATAGAAAAACCACTCTGGTAATCCTAAAATATATTTATAATCCTTAGAATCTACATCTGCATATTTAACATATGCAAAATAATACCATAAAATATAATGTGTAACTACTAAACAAATAGCATAAACATAATCCTTATTTCTTTTCATTTAATCCACTTACCTTTTTAAATATTTTATAAAATATCTCATTATATACTATCATCAAATCAACTACAATGCTACCTAATAGAAGACCGCCAAGAACATCCGTTGGATAATGTGCTCCTATAGATAATCTAGATATTGGAATTAATATTATTGAAATTGCAGCTATAATTTTCAACTTAGATTTCTTATTAATTACATATAATAGCGACATAAAGAATAGCACCACTACTGTTGAATGACCACTAGGGAATGAACCACCAGAAAATTCTTCTGCTAATGGTCTAACTCGTCCAACTACTTCTTTTAGGATTAGAGTAATACTTGCTCCAAAAAATGCAGTTGATAGGATTAATATACTCTTTCTATATTCTTTAATATAGAATAAAAATAATCCCAATATTCCCATAATTAATAATAATATCTTATCATGTAATATATATGATATTGCTTTGAAAAAATATTTAAAGAACGTTTCTCCAAATAATGAGTAAAACATATCCGATATAATATAATCAAACATATTTTTCGGGAAAAATACAACTACTGCTGTAATAGCTAAAAATATCAGTATTTTTAATTTTGTTAAAAGTTTCATTTAGTTATTCACCTCTTTTACCTTAATAATTTTATTATAAAAATCTTCACTAGAATTAATAACTTTCTTTTCTTCTTTATATAATTTCATAGTATTAATATATTTTGGTAAATTTTTAGTGAATTCTTCTAAATAGTCTACTGACAGTTCACTTATATTTTCTTCTAAAATAATTTCAGCAAATCCTTTACTCTTAAAATATTTTGCATTTTCCAGTTGATCCCCTCTACTCTGATTTGTTCCTAATGGAATTAAAATAGACGGTATGTTTAATGCTAAAAATTCGTAAATAGAATTTGATCCAGCTCTAGAAATTGTGAAATCCGTTATTTTAAAAATATCAAATAATTCTTCATTTATAAACTCATATTGAACATAAGAATTATTATTTATTTCTTTATTTAACTGTCCTTTTCCAGTTATGTGAACAATTTGAAATTTAGATGTAAGGGCATCGATATTATTCCAAATAAACTCATTAATAGATCTAGCCCCTAAAGATCCACCCATGACTAAGATTACCTGCTTGTCTTTAGAAAATTTCGTTAATTCATATGCTTTATCCGCATTCCCAGAATAAATTTCATTTCTTACAACAGCACCAATTAGGCTAGCTTTACCTGCTGGTAAATATCTCAATGTATCTTCAAATGTTGTAAATATATGATTTGAAAACTTTATATTAATTTTATTAGCAAGACCTGGTGTTAAATCCGATTCATGAAGTACCGTAGGGATTGACAATAACCTAGCTGCTATACATACCGGTACACTTACAAAACCACCTTTTGAAAATACTAAATCTGGTTTTTCTTTCTTCAAAATTAATAATGAATCAACTATACCTTTTATTACCCTAAATGGATCCGTAAAATTCTGCCAATCAAAATATCTTCTTAATTTTCCTGAACTTATGGAATAATAGTTAGTATTATCTATCTTACTAATCATTTCTTTCTCTATTCCACTTTTACTACCTATATATTTTGTTTCAAATCTATTTTTTTGAAACTCCGGAATAAGTGCTACATTTACAGATACATGTCCAGCACTACCTCCACCTGTAAAAATTATTTTTTTCACTCTATACCTCTTTTAATTTTTCTTCTAATTTATCAGCAACAATCTTAGGAACAAATTTTGTTAGATCTGCTCCAAATCCTGAAACACCTTTTATTATACTAGAGCTAATAAATGAATACTTAGTATTTGTCATCATATAAAACGTCTCTATTTCATCATCTAGACTTCTATTCATTGATGTTAATTGCATCTCATATTCAAAGTCAGATACAGCTCGTAGCCCCCTGACAATAATATTGGATCCTGTTTCTCTAGCGTAATTAACAAGTAAACCAGAAAAACTATCAACTCTAATATTATCAATACCTTCTAGCGAATCTATGATCTCTTGTATCATTTCAACACGTTCTTCAACTGTAAAAAAATATTTTTTATCAGGATTTATTAAAATAGCAATAATAACTTCATCAAAAATCTTGCTACTTCTCTCTATTATATCCATATGACCAAGAGTTATAGGATCAAAACTTCCTGGTATTATTGCCACTTTTTTATTCACTCTTTTGCTCCCAATAATTAAGTATAGTGATATTTATATATCCATACTGTTTTTCTTTATATATTTCTAATGCTTCATTCGTATAATTTATATGTTCATCAGAAGAATATTCACATACAATCATAGCGTCATCATTTAATAAATTAAGCTCAATTAGATTATCCAATGCTATGTCGATTATTCCTTTTTTATATGGTGGATCAAGGAATATCAAATCAAATTTTTCTTCTTTTTTCGCAAAAATTTTCAAAGCACGCAAGTAATCATTTCTATATACAGAATAATATTCCTTTTCTATCTTACATTTCTTAATATTTTCATGAATTGTTTTTATAGCTGCTGCACTTCCATCAATAAAAGTCACATGCTCAGCTCCTCTACTACTGGCTTCTATCCCTAATCCACCACTTCCACCGAATAAATCCAATACCTTTAAACCATCACATGAAATAATATTAAATAAGTTTTCTTTTACTTTATCCGTTGTAGGCCTAGTTGTTAAACCTTCTAGTGCATTTAACTTTATTGATTTATATTTTCCAGATATTACTCTCATATATCTCCTCTTGACAGTACTTTAATCTGTAATTGTGAAATCTAAACTTAAATCCACTAGTTCAGATTTCACAACCTTTCTAACATTTTTCTTTTCTTTCAAAATTTCTATAGTTTCATCAATCTTATCCTCATCAACATATACATATAAATATCTGTGTTTTTTGGAATACGATATTAGATTTCCATAGTTTTCCAACTTATTTATATCTCTAACATTTTTAAAGTATATATATAAGCCTCTTCTTTTTTTTGAAAATAATCCCATAATTATTATTCCTTATTAATTAAAGATTAGCAGTAGCATCAACTCTACCTTTTTCATCAATATTAATAACTTTTACTTTTATTGTGTCCCCAACTTTAACAACATCTTCTACTTTCTCTACACGTTTATCCGCTAACTTAGATATATGTACTAATGCATCCGTACCTGGGAATAATTCAACAAAAGCTCCGAATTTCTCAATTCTTCTAACAGTAGCTAAATAGATTTCTCCAACTTCAGCTTCTCTTACTATCGTTTCGATAATTTCGATTGCTTTGTTAATTGATTCTAAGTCTGGAGATGTTATGAACACTTCTCCAGTTTGTTCAATATCAATTTTAACTCCTGTCTTATCAATAATTTCATTAATAGTCTTTCCACCAGAACCAATAACTTCCTTAATCTTTTCTGGTTTAATGTTAATAATTTTAATCTTAGGAGCGTGTTCAGATACCTCTTCTCTAGGAGCAGAAATTATTGTATTCATGTGTTTTAAAATTTCTAAACGTCCTATTCTTGCTTGCTCTAATGACTCTTTTAAGATTTGCTCATTTAAACCTTCAATTTTGATATCCATTTGAAGTGCAGTAATACCTTCTTCTGTTCCTGCCACCTTAAAGTCCATATCTCCTAGGTGGTCTTCTAATCCTTGAATATCTGTAAGAATTGTATAATGCTCATCTTTTTGGATTAATCCCATCGCTATACCGGCAACTTGAGCCTTAATTGGAACACCCGCTGCCATTAATGCCATAGATCCTGAACAGATAGTTGCTTGAGAACTCGATCCATTTGACTCTAGGATTTCTGACACAACTCGAATTGTATATGGGAAAACTTCTTTAGATGGAATTACTTGTGCTAAAGCACGCTCTCCTAAAGCACCGTGACCAATTTCTCTACGTCCAGGTGCACGACTAAATCCTACTTCTCCTACAGAAAATGCTGGGAAGTTGTAGTGTAACATAAATCTCTTATTTTCTTCTTGTGTTAAGTCATCTATGATTTGCTCATCAGAGATATTTCCTAATGTTACAACTCCTAATGACTGAGTTTGTCCCCTAGTAAATAATGCTGATCCGTGTGTTCTTGGTAAAACATCTATTCTTGATGCTAATGGTCTAATTTCAGTTAATCCACGTCCATCCGGTCTTACTTTATCTTCAGTTATTTCACGTCTTACTTCATCTTTTACAATTTTATCTAGTGAAGATTTAACTTCTTTTAATGCTTTCTCTAAATCTTCAAGATCTTGATTCTCAAAGTGCTCAACAACTTTTTTCTTAACAGTTGTTATTGCTTCTTCTCTCTCTTGCTTATCTTTTACAGAGATTGCTGCTTTCATTTTATCTATTGATAAATTAAATACTTCTTTGTAAATTTCTTCATCAATAGTTTTTAAAACAACTTCCATTTTTTCTTGTCCGATTTCATCAACAATTGATTGTTGGAAAGCGATAAGACGTTTGATTTCTTCATGCCCAAACATAATGGCATTTAACATAATTTCTTCTGAAACTTCTTTCGCTCCAGCTTCAACCATGTTAATAGCGTCTTTTGTCCCTGCTACTTTTAAATCGATTAATGATTTTTCTAAAGTAGCTACATCAGGATTAATTACATACTCTCCATCAACATATCCTACAGTTACTCCAGCTATAGGTCCTTTAAATGGAATGTTAGAAATAGATAAAGATAATGAACTTGCTATCATTGCTGCCATAACTGGATCTGCATCATATTCTACAGAAAGAACTGTTGATGTTACTTGAACCTCATTTCTAAATCCATCTTCAAATAGTGGTCTTATTGGTCTATCTATTAAACGTGCTGCTAGAGTTGCTTCTGTTCCAGCTCTACCTTCTCTTCTTAAAAATCCACCAGGAATTTTCCCTACTGAATACATTTTTTCTTCATAGTTTACTGTTAATGGGAAGAAATCTACATCTTTCGCTTCTTTAGAAGCTACTGCTGTTGTAAGTACTACAGTCTCTCCATACTTAATTAATACAGCACCATTTGCTTGACGTGCCATTTCTCCAATTTCTACTACTAATTCTTTTCCTGCTAAATTAGTTTTAAATACTTTTTTATCTTGAAACATTATTGTTACCTTTCAATATTTTTATTATGATTAATCAATTTATATTTTTATATAAATTCACTACAATATTATACTATTAATCAGCCCAAAATACCACTATTTTCAAATAATAAAAAGACTTTGGTCATTGATGATCAAAGTCTTTTGTTTCTAAAATTTATAATTAAAAAATTCCTCTAAAATTTGCTTAGATAGAATAGGAGTTTCTTCAAAAATTAAACTAGCTAAAGTAGACTCATATAGATATGTTTTCCACTCAAATTCTAGTGGTAATACATACAATAAGTATACTATTACAAATATTATTATATAAAACTCTAAAAATCCTAATAAAGCACCTAAACTTCTATTTATTGTACTTATCACAGGAATTTTTGTCACTACTTTTACAGAATTAAATATCATCTTTAATATTAATCTTATCGCAAAAAATAAAATAAAAAATATTATAATCTTATGTAACCCTTGATTGATATTCAAATTAGTCAAAGTTTCGCTTATATTTGTAACAATAACATTATCATTAATATCTATAAAACCAGGTATAAACATTGCTATTCTACTTGCCAATAAAAAAGATAATACATATCCTACTACAATCATTAATAAACTAAATAATTGATTCAAAAATCCTTTTCTATACCCTCTATAGATACCAAAAATTATTAAAATAGAAATTATTATATCAACTATCATAAGTCACCTCCAAATTAAATAAAAAGACTGTAACTTAGTACAGTCTATTTTTATTACAAATTATTCTACACCTACAATATATGGATATACAGGTTGTCCAGATTCTACTATTTCTAACTCTACATCTGGGTACTTAGATTCTACTAATTCTGTAATAAATCCTGTTGTTTCTTCAGTAGCATCAACTCCAACATATAAAGTTAAAATTTCTGAATCTTCATCTACAGACTTATCAAATAAATCAGTAATCACTCCGTTTATGTCAGCTTGCGAGCACACAATCTTACCTTCTGCAATCCCCATAAATTCAGACGCTTTAATTTCAACACCTTGAATATTTGTATCTCTTACAGCGTGTGTTATTTCTAAAGTTTTAACAGTCACTAAACTGCTTTGCATATTTTCAAAGTTTTCTTCTGGTGAAGCATCTCCGTTAAATACCATCATTGCTGCAACACCTTGTGGTGCTGTTTTACTTTCAATAACAAATACATTTTCTTCAACTAAATCAGCAGCTTGTTTAGCAGCTAACTGAATGTTCTTGTTATTAGGAAGAATGTAGATATTTTCAGCATTTACAGATTCTATGGCTTTAACCATATCTTCTGTAGATGGATTCATTGTTTGTCCACCTTCTACAACATAAGATACTCCTAATGATTTGAATAACTCACTTAATCCTTCTCCCATTGAAACAGCAATACTTGCATACTTAACTCTTTCTTTAGGTTTTTGATCTTTTTTAGCTTCTTCTTTTCTAAGAACTTCTCTGTGTTGTTCTCTCATGTTTTCAGATTTAATCTTAATTAATTCACCATATTGTTGACCATAATTGAATACATCCCCTGGTCTTTCAGTATGAACGTGAGTTTTAGCATACTCATCATCAGCAATTACTAATAATGAATCACCAAATTGGCTTAAATCTTCTCTGAATTTCTCTTCGTTGAATTCTTTTTTAGACTTATCTAATCTTACTGTAAATTCAGTACAGAAACCGTGAACGATATCTTCTGGAGACATAAAGTCCATGCTAGCATGGTCATCTTCAAACTCCATGTTTAATATATCAGTCTCAACTGAGTCAAGTCCTTCGATTTCTTCACCTTTTAAGGCAGCTAAAAATCCTTGATAAACACAAACTAATCCTTGACCACCAGAGTCCACTACTCCAACTTCTTTTAAAATCGGTAATAATTCTGGTGTTCCTTGTAATGATTTTTGAGCTCCTTCTAACAGTGCTTCCATTACTTCAAGTACAGAATCCGTGCTCTTAGCCACTTCTACAGCATGTTCAGCAGACTCTCTAGCAACTGTTAAAATAGTTCCTTCTACTGGTTTCATAACCGCTTTATAAGCAATAGAAACCCCATTTTGAACCGCTGCTGCAAATTCTTTAGCAGTAACTTCTTCTTTAGATTCTATATATTGTGATAATCCTCTAAAAAGTTGAGATAAGATAACTCCAGAGTTTCCTCTTGCTCCCATCAATAGACCTTTAGAAAATGATTTCCCTAATAAACCTATGTTTGAATTTGGATTATTTCTTACTTCAGTCGCTCCCGAAGTCATAGATAAATTCATATTTGTTCCAGTATCTCCATCCGGTACTGGGAAAACATTCAGTGCATTAATTTTTTCTGCATTCTTAGTTAAATTTCTTGCCCCCAAGTCTATCATTTGAGCAAAAATTATACCATCTATTTTTTTCAACGATCTTCCTCCTAGTTATCTACAACTTTAATTCCTTGTATATTTATGTTAATTGAATCTACACTAACACCTAATGTTTTTTCAATTTGGTATTTTACAGCTGACTGTACGTTATTAGCAATTACAGAAATTTTTGTTCCGTACATAACAATAATATACATATCAATGCTTAATTTTTCTCCGTCTCTATTTACAACTATTCCTTTTGAATAATTTTCTTTTCCTAAAATATCTGTTATTCCATCTTTAACTTGATTCTTACTAGCCATTCCTACAATTCCATAACATGAAACTGCTGCTCCACCGGCTACTGAAGAAATAACATCATCATTTATAGAGATTGTTCCAAAATTATTTTTTATTTCTAAAACCATAATATCCTCCTAAATTATAGATTTCATTATCAATTATACTCTTATTAAGGAAAAAATACAAGTTTGATTACCATACTATTTATCTAATATTTTCTTTAAAAATTGTCCTGTATAACTTTTCTTCACTTTTGTCAGTTCTTCTGGTGTGCATTCTGCTAAAATTTCTCCACCCTTTACTCCACCTTCTGGACCTAACTCTATTAAGTGATCACAACATTTTATTACATCTAAATTATGTTCTATTACCAAGACACTGTTCCCAGTCTCAACTAAAGTATCAATTATTTTAATTAATTTACTTATATCATGAATATGCAATCCTGTTGTAGGTTCATCTAAAATATATAATGTTTTTCCTGTAGATTTTTTATACAATTCACTTGCTAATTTAACACGTTGCGCTTCTCCACCAGACAAAGTAGTAGCACTTTGACCTAATCTTATGTAATCAAGTCCAACTTTTACTAAAGTTTCTATCTTATTCTTTATTTTAGGGACATTATAGAAAAATTCATAGGCATCTTTAACGGTCATCTCTAAAACATCTGAAATTGTTTTTCCTTTGTAAGTAACTTCTAGTGTTTCTCTATTATATCTTTTACCTTCACAGTGTTCACAAGCTACATATACATCTGGTAAAAAGTGCATCTCAATCTTAATTATTCCATCTCCAGAACAGGCTTCACATCTTCCGCCTTTTACATTAAAACTAAATCTTCCTTTTTTGTATCCCCTAAGTTTAGCTTCATTAGTACTAGCATACAAATCTCTTATATCATCAAATACACCTATATATGTAGCTGGATTACTTCTTGGAGTTCTTCCAATCGGACTTTGATCTATATCTATAATCTTATCGATATTTTCTTCTATTCCCTTGATATCTTTAACTACTGTTCTATCAAAAGATTCTTTATTTAAAATGTTCTTAGCAGATTTAAATAATATTTCATTTACCAATGTAGACTTTCCACTACCTGATACTCCTGTAACTCCAACTAATTTTCCTAATGGGACTTTAACAGAAACATTTTTCAAATTATTTTGCTGAGCTTTTATAATTTCAATAAATTTACCATTACCTTCTCTTCGTTGACTAGGAACATCTATTTTCATTTTACCTGATAAATATTTACCCGTAATCGAATTTTCATTGTCCATAATTTCTTTAGGAGATCCTTTAGCAACTACTTGTCCTCCGTGTTCACCAGCTTTTGGCCCAATATCTACAATGTAATCACACTCCATCATAGTATCTTCATCATGTTCAACAACTAAAACAGTATTCCCTAAATCCCTCATGGTTTTCATTGTATTAATTAGTTTTTCATTATCTCTTTGGTGAAGTCCAATTGATGGTTCATCTAAGATATAAGTGACACCCATAAGTTTAGAACCTATCTGTGTTGCTAATCTAATACGTTGCGCTTCTCCTCCAGATAAAGTTCCTGATGCCCTGTCTAAAGTTAAATAATCTAATCCTACATCATTTAAAAACTCTAATCTTGATTTGATTTCTTTTAATACTAGCTCTGCAATTTTAGCATCTTTTTCACTTAATTGAATATTATTAAAGAAATCATATCCATCTTTTATTGATTTTGATACTACATCCGCTATACTTTCATTTCCTACAAATATAGAAAGAATTTCTGGTTTTAATCTTTTACCCTTACAAGATTTACATACATCTTCTTTTATATATTTAGCCATGGCTTCACGAGTACTACTAGTCATTCCATTAGTGTATCTGCGATACACTATGTCTCTAACTCCTTCAAAATAAATTACTCTTGTTCTATTTATACCTTCATCACTAACAAACTTATGAACTACTTCTTTTTCCTTACTTCCATTAAATATTATATCTTGATGCTTTTTAGGTAAATCTTTAAATGGAACATTCATATCTATTCCATAAGTCTTACATACACATTCAATTAGCGATGGATAATATACTGAAGTCGCACTAGAAAATAGATTTATAGCATTTTCATTTAAAGAAAGTTCAAAATTTATAACTTTGTTAATGTCTACAGTTTCATGAGATCCTAAACCATCACAATTTGTACATGCTCCTTGAGGATTATTAAAAGAAAATATTCTTGGTTCTACTTCTCCGATAGAATAGTCACAATGCTTACAGGCATACTTTGTTGAAAATAAAGATATAGTATTTTCTTTTATGTCTTCAACTTCTACCATATCGTTATTAGATAGTTTTAAAGAAGTTTCTATAGAATCGGCTAATCTAGATTTAATATCCTCTTTAATGATAATTCTATCCACTATAACACTAATAGAGTGTTTTTTATTCTTATCTAACTCAGGTAAGTCATCTGATTCATAATTTTCACCATCAATTTTAAATCTGACATATCCATCTTTTACTAATTTTTCTAAAACTTTTTTATGAGTTCCTTTTTGTTCCTTGATTACAGGTGATAAAATTTGTATTCTAGAACGTTCCGGCATTGAAAGAATAGAATCGACTATTTGACTAACCGAAGAAGGTTCTATTTTCTCATTATGTTTAGGGCAATATACCTGTCCTATTCTAGCATACAATAACCTAAGGTAATCATATATTTCTGTAACTGTTGCAACAGTAGATCTTGGATTTTTTGAAGTTGTTTTCTGATTGATTGATATAGCTGGAGATAGTCCGTCTATAGAATCCACATCAGGTTTCTCTAAATTCCCCAAAAATTGCCTTGCGTATGCACTTAAACTTTCTACATAACGACGTTGTCCTTCAGCATAAATGGTATCGAAAGCTAAGGAACTCTTACCACTTCCACTAACTCCTGTTATAACAACAAAACTGTCTCTTGGAATTTCTAAATCGATATTTTTTAAATTATTTTCCCTTGCACCTTTTATTACTATGTTTTTATTTTTCATAATTTCTCCATATATATTAATAATTATAGTAAAAAAGCACGATAAAAATCGTGCTCTATTTGCGTATTATATTTGCTTATTTAAGGCTATTATCCACCTGCTACTACACCTTCTGTAGCTCCTGTAGTTGGAACTGTTACTGTAGTCGGAGCCGCTGCTGTAGTAACGGCTGTAGTTCTAACTGGTGCTTGAGTCGTTATTCTTCTAGTAGTCTGTTGCGGAATGTATCCATACACTTGAGATGTAGTTGACTGTACAACTGGTTGTCTAATTACTCCTGTTGTCATAGCGCTAACTGAAGAAGTTGAACTTGATGTTGATTGAGTTGTAGTAGACGTAGTAGTTTCCTCATTCACAGAATTACTTTCTAATTTCATTTCACTCTCTCCATCTTTAAACACAACATGCTCACTAGATAAAGCTAACTCTTCAATAATTTTATTTTCTTTTAATAATTTCTCTATCTCAAAAATATCATTTGATTTCTCTACCTTTTTAATCAAATCATCTTTCGTACTTTGTTCTAATGTACTAGATTTAATTTTTTCTATGTAGAATGATTTCTCTTGAGCTTTCAGAGTAGATACAAGAATTTCCCCTTTATTTTCTGCCACCGTAAATTCCGCTCTCTCTACCATTCTAAAATTCCCTGTTAATTCTGGATTTTCTTTTATAGATACAGCGTTTAATTTATTATCTAAAGGCAGTTCAATTTTCTTTTTATCACCTTTATTTAAAGTTGGAATCAATACTTCTGCAATTTTTCCTTCTTTAAAAGTACCTTCAACTACTACATCAACAAGATTTCTGTCTGCAATGTTTTCTATCGTTACAACTGCAGTCTTCTCATCTTTCACTTCTGTAGAAATTTTAACATTCTCTTTATTCAATACAAGTTTCTTTTCTGTTGTTACTGTGGTAGTTGTTACAGTAGTTTGTTGTATTTTTTCACTAGATTTCGATACATTAGCGTTATAATAATAAACCGAACCACCTATTACCAAAACAGATAGTGCTGATACAGCTATCCCTAATATATTACCTTTTCCCATATCTATCTCCTATTTTAGCTTTTGTTTAAAAAAATAACCAAGAGAATCATCTCTTGGTTTCTGACGTCCCGAAAGGGATTCGAACCCCCGACCGACGGCTTAGAAGGCCGTTGCTCTATCCTGCTGAGCTATCGAGACTTAATAAATAAGCTGTACTCTCAAGTACTTTATTAGTATATAACATTTTTCATTTCTTGTCAATACTTTTTCAAAAAAAGTTGTAGAAGATTTTTACGTCTTCTACAACAATTAAAAATTATCTTCTTAATCCTAGAGACTTGATTAATTCACGGTATCTTTGGATGTCTTTTCTAATTAGGTAATCTAATAAGTGACGACGACGGAAAACTTTTTTTAGTAATCCACGTCTTCCAGCGTGATCTTTCTTGTGTGTGTTTAAGTGAGCAGTTAAAGCTTCGATTTCAGCTGTTAAAACTGCGATTTGTACTTCTGGAGATCCTGTATCAGACTCGTGAGTACGGTATTGAGCGATAATTTCGTTTTTTCTTTCTTGACTAATTGCTGCCATGTGGCACCTCCATAAATGTTTTTTCATCCATTAATCTGAGTGTAAAACCGGAGAGTTTCTACACCAAGAATAAGGACATTATTATTATATATTAATTCTTAATTAATTTCAATAGATAAATTAATATCATACATTTCTGCTATTTCTTTATCATTCTTTAATTGTTCTTTCAACTCTGTTAAACCGGAAAATTTTTTCTCACTTCTTATATACTCATAAAAAGTTAACTCTATTCTTTCTCCGTAAATATCTTTATCAAAATTTAGAATATGTGTTTCTATATTAACATGTTCTGTGTCAGACACTGTTGGATTCTTTCCTATATTAGTTATCCCTTTATAATAGTTCTCACCTATTTTAAGTTTCGTAATATATACACCTAATTGTTTTGGAACAACATATTCTTCTTCAAGTTCTAAATTTGCTGTCGGAAAAGAAATTGTTCTTCCCAGTTGTTTTCCTTTTATTACATGACCAGAAATTTTATAATAATTCCCTGATTTTTCTTTATATTCCGATACTTTTCCATCATATATTAAATTTCTTAAAGTACTTGAAGAAACTTTAAAATCATCTTCAGCTTTAATTAAGTTTACTACATTTACTTCAATTATATTTTTAGTATATTCTTCAATAAAAGTTGGTGTACCTTTCCCCATATGTCCAAATAAATAATCTTCTCCGCAAAACGCAGATTTTATATTTAATTTTAATAATACATTATCTATAAATTCTTCTCTAGAAAATTTACTTAGTTTATCATTAAATTTTATAACATAGACTTCATCAATACCTAAATCTTTTAATATAGATAACTTTTGTTTTCTAGGAGTCAGTAGTTTTACTTTCTCTTTAGAAAAAAATTCCTTAGGACTAATATCGAATGTTATTAAACAAGACTTCAAGCCTTGTTTTTTAGCGTACGCAACTGCTCTACTTATTATTTCCTTATGACCTCTGTGAAGACCATCAAAAAAACCTAGAGCTACTACCCTATTGATATCGTCCGCCTGTATCTCATTAATATCTTCTATATCAAAAACATTCATAACTCCAGTTCCTTTCTATACTATTTCTTTAGGAAAAGTTGTTTTCACAGACAATAAATCATCATCTTTATTTTTTAAATAATATACAGCTATCGCCTCTTGCTCGAAAGTAAATACTATTTCATTAGTAAAATCAAGATCTGAAAATTGGTCTTTTCTAAATCTTAAACCATTCATTACTTGTTTAGCCCTGTGCTTAGGAAGTTCATAAAATTCATAGGCTTCTAATGCAAATTCCTTTCTCAGCAAGATACTTTCTCTCTCTATTTCTGACATATTGCCAATTTGTTCTAAAGTATAGCAGTTTTCGGATCTTATTTTTCCACTACTTGTTCTAGTTAGTCTACTCATACAGCTAGGTAAACCTAACATTTCCCCTATTTGAGTAGCTATAGTTCTAATATACGTTCCTTTTCCGCAATGTACATCAATTGTAAAATACAATTTATTATCCTTATGAATAATACTATTTTCATCTACTTTTATACTATAGATATCTACAACTCTACTTGGACGCTCTACATCAAAGTTACCACTTCTTGCATATTCATACAATTTTTTACCATTAACTTTTACAGCAGAATATATAGGGGGAATTTGAGTTATTCTTCCTACTAATTGAGAACATACTTCTTTAATCTTATCTATAGGTATATTATCTACATCAATCTCTTCTAGAATTTCCCCACTAATATCCTCAGTTGTAGTTTTCATTCCTAAACAAACTTCTGCCTTATATGATTTCCCAAGATCCATCGCATAATCACTAACTTTAGTAGCTGAACCTAAAAGTATTAACAAAACTCCATCCACATCAGGGTCTAATGTTCCAGAGTGACCAATTTTTTTCATCTGTAGCATTTTTCTTAGTTTAAATACTACATCATGACTAGTCATTCCTCTATCTTTATAAACTGGTAATATTCCATTTAGCATAATTATTACCCTCTTTCATAATTAAAAAGTTATTTCGATCTATTAGCTCTATTTTGACGTTTAGCAAATTTTCTTCTTTCTTTTTGCTTAAGTTTATCCATTTTATATTTATGTTTTTTCTTATATCCAGGTTTTACTTTGTTGCTTGATTTAACTTTAGATTTTAATTTTTCTGTTAAATTATGATCAGCAACCACTTTTTCCCTATTATTACGTTTGTTTCTATCTTTTATTTCAACAAACTCACCATTTTTTATATCAACGTGCTCGAACTTAATTCCTCTAGCTTCAAGAAGTTGTAATTTTTCTTCATCTTTATTATCAAAGATCGTAATACAATCTCCATCTAAACCAGCACGTGCAGTTCTTCCAGCTCTATGTACAAAGAAATCTAAGTCACTTGGAATATTATAGTTAATTATATGACTTACACCTTCAATATCGATTCCACGACTCATTAAATCACTAGCTACTATATAAGTGAAATCTAGGTTAGCAATTCGTTTTTGCATTTGTTTACGCTCACGTGGAGTTAAATCTCCGTGAATTACCCCCACATTAAGACCTTTGCTAATTAAATATGAACTTACTTCTTCAACTTCAGTCTTTTTATTAGCAAAAATAATCGCTAAATATGGATTTATAACTTGTGTAACATCGTGTAATTTTTCTAATCTATTAGAGCTCTTAATATGTAATAACGAATATGTAATCTTTCCTTTATTGGCATTATCAACTTCAATATATTGTGGATTTTTAACATATTTTTTTAAGAAGTGTGACATTTGAGTAGGAATTGTCGCAGAAAATACTAAGAATTGTGAAGTTTCTGATGAACGTCTTGCAATTTTGTCGATATCTTCCATAAATCCTAAGTCAATCATCATATCACACTCATCAACTACTATAGTCTCAACATCTTTAATATTTAAAGAACTAGATTTATCTAATTCTAAAATACGTGTAGGTGTCCCTATAATAATGTGTGGTGCATTAACTACTTTTTCTTTATCTCTTTGTAAGTCTTGACCACCAATAAACAGACCTATTTTTAATTCACTTTCGTGGAATTCTGCGATATGATTAGCCATTTCATATAACTGACGAGACAGCTCTCTTGTTGGAGCCATGATTATTGCTTGTACTTTATTCACTTCTGAATCTATTTTACTAAAAATAGGTAGTAGAAAAGAGTGACTCTTTCCACTTCCTGTTTCAGATTTAGCCACTACATTTCTACCTTTAAGTACAGGTGAAAATACTCTCTCTTGAATCTTAGTTGGATTCTTAAATTTTAAATCTATTATTGCTTCATTTACAAAATCTTTAAACTTAAATTGTTCAAACGATTTAGATAACATACTTTTGTTCTCCATTCTTTATTAATAAAATCATTACTTATTATACACTACTACTAGTAAATTTACCAAAATTTAAATAAACATTTACTCTGAAACCAGAGTAAATGTTTATTTCCATGAATATTTTATTAGTAAGCTGAGTTACTTACTTCATCTTTCATTATAGCTATACCTGAACTAGTTCCTAATCTTTCTACACCTAATTCAATATATTTTAGAGCTGTTTCTTTATCACGAACTCCACCACTAGCTTTAACTTTAGCATTATCTCCTACTACTTTTTTCATTAATTCAGCTTCTTCTAAAGTAGCTCCACCAGTTCCAAATCCTGTAGATGTTTTAACAAAATCAGCACCTGCTGCAACTGATAATTCACAAGCTTTTACAATATCTTTCTCTTCTAAATAGCAATTTTCTAAAATAACTTTTAGTACATTGTTACCTATAGCTTCTTTTATCGCACGTATTTCATTCTCTACATATTCATAATCTCCATCAAGTAATCTAGAAATATTTAATACCATATCTATTTCACTTGCACCTTTTTCGATTGCATCTTTAGCTTCAAATACCTTAGCTTCTTTGCTCATAGCTCCTAATGGGAAACCTACTACTGCAGCAACTTTAACATCTGTTCCTGTTAATTGTTCTTTACAGAATTCAACATATGAAGAATTTACACATACACTAAAGAAATCATATTCTTTAGCTTCATTACATAATGTTTCTATTTCTTCTTTTCTTGCTGTTGCTTTTAATAATGTGTGGTCAATATATTTATTTAATTTCATCTTTTTCTCCTAATTACTCAATAATTTCTAATACAACTTTCTTAGCTTCTACTTGATTTTCTTGAATTACATAAGAAGCTAGAATCATTTCTTTACTCTTCTCTACATTTTTCTCATCATTGTAGTGAATAGTTGCTAAAGTTTCATCTTTTTCTACAAAATCTCCAACCTTTTTATGCAGAGTTACCCCTACTGCATGATCAATTAAATCTTCTTTAGTAGCTCTACCTGCTCCTATAATCATCGCAGCTTTTCCAATTTCTTCTGCCATAATCTGACTTACATATCCAGTTGTTGTAGACTTAACTTCTAGACTATTTTTAGGTTCACTTAATAAAGAGTAGTCATTTACCAGTTCAGGATTTCCACCACTTTCTTTAACAAATTCTTTGAATATTGCTAAAGCAGAACCATCTGTGATAACTTTATCAATCAGAGCACTTGCTTCTTCAAAAGTAGTTACTTCACCTTTTTCTTTTAGTGCTAAGTAAGCTATAGAATATACTACTTCCTTAACATCATCAGCCCATTGTCCTTTTAGAGCTTCTATTCCTTCAATAATTTCATTACTATTTCCTACTTCTTTACCTAGTGGTTCTTCCATAGTAGTAATTAAAGCCACTGTTTTTCTTCCTAAACTATTACCTATATTAACCATAGTTCTAGATAATTCTCTAGCTTCGTCTATAGTTTTCATAAAGGCTCCGTCACCAACCTTTACGTCTAAGATAATAATATTAGATTCGATAGCCAGTTTTTTAGACATAATACTACTTGCTATTAAAGGTATGCTATTAACAGTTGCAGTAACATCACGAAGTGAATATAACTTTTTATCAAGTGGAACTATACTATCACTATATCCCATAATTCCAACTCCAGTTTTATTAACAATATTCACCAATTCTTCTCTAGTGTTAGAAAATTCAAAATTTTCTATAGACTCAAACTTGTCAATAGTTCCCCCAGTGTGTCCTAAACCTTTCCCAGAAAGTTTTGTTGTTGCCATTCCTAAAGCAGCTAATAAAGCTCCTAAAATAACTGTTACTTTGTCTCCAACTCCACCAGTAGAGTGCTTATCTACCAAGAATTTATCTACATCAGGAAATGATATTACATCTCCAGAATCTCTCATTTTCAAAGTGAAATATGCTAATTCTTCTTCAGCCATACCGTTAAAGAAAACTGACATTAAAAATGCACTCATTTGATAATCAGGAACATTATTCGCTAAATACTCATCAAGTAAAAAATCTATTTCTGCGTTTGTTAAACTTTGTCCATTTTTCTTTTTATCAATTAGATCTACTACTCTCATATTTCCTCCTTATTATTTTTTATAAACTATATTACTATTATATAACTATATTTATAAGTTGACAATACAAAAAATGATACGAACTCCTTAAAAGAAGTTCGTACCATTTTATTTTTTACTTTTCGGTTTAGATAAAATTTCTGCCATTATATAGTCTTTAACAAATTGCTCTTTAGTAAACGTATTGTTAACACCTATAATTTCAGCTTCTCTATCCTGTATTTTTCTTCCTTGTTTAGTAACAATAGGTGTTTGTTCAAGTAAAACATTTTCCTTAATTTCACTATCGCTGTCTAATGTAGTCTCTTTAATATCTTCACTTTCTTTATCAGCATTCTGTTTCGCATACCGCTCATATACAAACTGAATTATTAAAAATAAGACACCTAACACTCCCCATATAGACATAGTATCACCTTCTATCCTTCTTCTGCAGGTACTCTTTTGTTACTAAACCTCTTACCAAACTTTCTTTAGAAAACTCAATAATAGATTTTTTCTCCGAAACAATATTAACTACTCCAGAATTTCTTGCATTTTTTTTCAATTCTTCTAATTCTGCTCTTAATTTCTCGATTTCTTCCGCCTGAGTATTAACCTTAGAATTTAAATCAATCTCAGTTTCTTCTGTAGTTTCAACAGATTCTTCTGGAACAAAGCCACGGGCTTTTATTTTTTTTACTTCTTCAAGAGCAGCTTCTTTATTTCTTTCTAGTTCTAATTGGCTAGCTGTATCCATGTTCTTGACATGTTTATTACTATCACCAAGCATCACTATCACGAATGTGATACCAACTACTGCAACTATAACAGGAATGGCTACGAATAAGAAATTCATAAATCTCTCACCTACTTACCTGCTTCTGTTTCAGGTTGTGACATTTTCTTAATAGAATCTCTCATTCCTGTATCAGCTTCTAGGTTTTTGTAATTCATATAATCCATTACTCCTAGATTTCCTTCACGGAAAGCTTTAGCCATCGCTAATGGTAACTCTGCTTCAGCTTCAACTACTTTGGCTCTCATTTCTTGAATACGAGCTTTCATCTCTTGTTCTTGGGCTACAGCCATCGCTCTTCTTTGTTCAGCTTTAGCTTGAGCTATATTTTTATCAGCAATTGCTTGTTCTGTTTGTAGATTAGCACCAATATTTTGTCCGATATCTACATCTAGTATATCAATAGATAGGATTTCAAAAGCAGTTCCTGCATCTAATCCTTTTTCTAAAATTGTTTTAGAAATTCTATCAGGGTTTTCTAAAACTACTGTATGAGACGCTGAAGAACCAATTGTCGATACGATACCTTCACCTACACGAGCAATAACTGTATCTTCTCCTGCTCCCCCTACAAGTCTTTCGATATTAGCACGAACCGTAATACGTGCTTTAGCCTTAACTTCAATACCGTTAATAGCAACCCCAGCAATATATGGAGTTTCTATTACTTTTGGATTAACACTCATTTGAACAGCTTGAAGAACATCACGTCCTGCTAAATCAATCGCAGCACATCTTTCAAAGCTTAAACTTACAATATTTGCTCTATGAGCAGCTATTAAAGCATTAATCACTCTATCAACATTCCCACCAGCTAAATAGTGACTTTCTAGTTGATTAATTGTAACATCTAATCCTGCTTTGTGAGCTTTAATCATAGGATTAACAACTCTACTAGGAATAACTCTTCGTAATCTCATACCTACTAAGGTAAAAATAGATACCTTTACACCCGCCGCTATAGCACTAATCCATAGCCCTAATGGGAAGAATGTAAAAAATACCGATAAAATAACTAGGACTATTATAACTGTTAGTCCACCAAATAATGCTTGTTCTGGCATATTTAACACTCCTTTTTTATTTTTTTCTAACTACTATTCTCATACCTATTACTTCTGTAACTATCAATTCACTGCCTTTTTCAATAAAATCCCCTTCAGAAACAACATCATACTTATGTCTATTACAAATAGCTGTTCCTGCCGGTCTTAAATCAGTATATGCAAGTAATTCCTTTCCTACTAGAGATTCATCACTTTCATTAGCAATATATCCTTTCTCTGTAGACAGACTGTCCTCTAATACTAATTTATTTAAAAATAGCATTTTCTTCTTAAATACATAAATATTTAATAATGCTTGGACTATAAATATTATTAAAGTTACGATAATTGCAAAACTTATATATTGATTAGTTTGATTTATACTAGTAATAGCATATAATAATGCTCCTATTCCCAATATCCCAAGTATGCCACCTGGAACAAATAACTCTAATATGATTAATAAAATAGCAGCAAAAAATGCAACTAATACAAATATATTAAATGTAGAATTTATTGAGTGAATTGAAAAATAAATAGCAATACTTACTATTGAAACAACTCCATACAAATTAAACTTATTAGAAAATAATTGTTGGCATGAAGTAAAAGCTAATAATAATAGTAGAATATAGTCTATATAAATTAAATACTCTGGGTTACTTAACATAACATCCCTCCTCTTAATTTAATTTATAATATTCTTCTTCAAGAGTCTTAAGTAATTCCTCTTTTTTGTATAAATTACCATGACCTGGAATAGCATACTCAAAATCTAAAGAATTAATAAATTCTATGTACTCCCCCAACTTTTGCTTATCAAAAGACATAGGTGTTGTTGCATATGATTTAGAATGACTGTCTCCTATAAAAATCACTTTTTCTTTAGGAACATGAATTATTATCGAATCATCTGAGTGCGAATTATCACTCATGTAGAAAAATACTTCATTATTTCCTAAGTCTAGACTAAAATTATTTGATCTAGTTAAATCAGGAATTTTTATATTCACTTCACCTTCAGGATATACTTTTTTCATTATATCAGCAGAAAACTTGGTTTCTTTTCTACCTGAAACCCTAGCATCAATTGCAGTATGAGACCACTCCCACTCCTTCATTGTTTGCAAATATTTCTTAGACTTCAAACTAGAAATCAATGGAATATCAGTATAGTATGCCCCAAAGCTATGATCCCAGTGATAATGAGTCAGTACAATATAACTAGGCACATCTAATGAATTCTCTCTCAAATCAGCAAAGAATCCTTCAATCTGATTCTTAGAATTTCCAGCATCTATCATAATTGAAAAGTTATCACCTTTTATATAACCAATTGCAGGTTCCAAATACATGAATCTATGTTTACTATAAAATACTCTATCTGAAAATTTATATAACATTACCATTTTCTCCTTGTGTTATATCTTTAATTATACCACGCTATCTCATTTTACTCCACTATTAAAACAACCGCTATCAATACCAAAGATAAAAGAAAAAAGCCAACTTTTTCCAGTTGACTTAATCTAATTTAATTTCTGTTTTTAAAACATCAATTATTTCTCCAACTCATCAAACTTAGCTTTCATAGTAGGATTTTTTCTTACTAATTTTTGAACAGTAACTGCTTCAGCCTTGTTATTAGCAAGCCTTAAATTATTCTCTGATGATAATAAAGCATCTTTTGTTTTTTGCAAATGACTAATTGTTTTATCAATTTCATCAATAGCTGTCTTAAATTTCTTACTAGCTAATTCATAATTTCTCGCGAAAGCTGATTTAAAATTATTCAAATCTTCTTCAAAATTAGTAATATCTATATTTTGTTCCCTAATTAGTGCTACTTCTTTTTTATATTTTAATGAGTTAAGAGCGGCATTTCTAAGTAAAGAAATTATAGAAATGAAGAACTGTGGCCTTACAACATACATTTTTTCATATTGATAAGATACATCTACAATACCATTATTATAAAATTCATTATCCGCTTCTAACATAGAAACCAGTATTGCATACTCACATTTCTTCTCTCGTCTGTCCTTGTCTAACTCTTTAAAGAAGTGTTCATTTTTTTTCTTAGTGCTAGTTGTATCATTCTCATTCTTCATTTCGAACATGATAGAAATAATTTCTACACCGTCTTCATCATATTCTCTATAAATGTAGTCACCCTTACTTCCGCTTCTAGCATCATTATCTTTACCAAATTCCGCCCTTGGGAAAGCAGTCATTCTTAACTTATTAAATTCATTCTCACAGTGTTGTTCTAAACTTTCACCAACCATCTTAGTAGATTGCTTAGCCTTAAAATCTTTATAGAATGCTACCTCTTCATCTTTTTGTTTTAACAACAATTCATATTTTTCTTGAACAGACTTTTGCTCAAGTTCTTTTTGCATATCAAAAGATGATAATTCAGATTTTAACTTATCTAATTCTTTATCTTTTTCACTAATTATCTTATTAAGTTCTATCTCTAAGTTTAATTTACTTTTCTCTTCAATTTGTTTAACTTCTAAACTTATCTCTTTATTTTTTAATTCTACTTCGGCTAGCTCTCTCTCTTTTTTAGATAACTTTTCTTCTAGCTCCTTCTTAGCGTTTAATATCTCTAGTTCCTTATCCTTATCACTAGCTTCCAACTTAGCTTTCAATTCCAAAATTTCTTTATTTTTCTCATTCAAAGCATTCTCTTGAATATTTTTGGTTCTTTCCTCAAAAAGTAATAACTCTTGATTATAGTTACTTCTAGCTTCTTCTAATTTATTATGAATTTCTTTCTCAAATTCTGCATTTCTTATTTGACTAACTATATTCTCGTACTTAGACTCATCTATAGTAAAAGATTCATTACAGTGTGGACATTTTATTTGTTGCATAAAATTATATCCTTTCTTTTATCTTATCTATCATCTTCATAGCAGGATTCAAAATTTCTACATCCGTATAAGTAGACATAATTTTTTCTATGTAAGGGAAATGCGTACATCCTAAAATAATCACATCTACATTATTGGCTTCTATATAAGCAAGTAATTCTTTAAAATTAAAATCATCTGCTATCTTTTCAGGATCTTCCTTATCTTCAATTGCCTTAACCATTTCTAAAAGTGTAATACCTATTGTCTGTAGATTAGGATTAGATTCTACTATTACTTTTTCTATTCCAGCTAATCCTTGAGCATTAGCAGCTAACATTGCTACCTTATTATAATTTTTAGCAAGTTCTTTATAAATATCTAAAGGTCTAATTATAGTAACATCGTGTACTTCTGCCAAGTAATCAAAATCTACAGAAGCACTAAGTGAATTACAATATACAAAGATAATATTACTACTGTCTTTTTTTACAT
Source organism: Gemella sp. (assembly GCA_030529855.1). Taxonomy (GTDB): domain Bacteria; phylum Bacillota; class Bacilli; order Staphylococcales; family Gemellaceae; genus Gemelliphila. The sequence goes on along the minus strand of JAUMWC010000014.1, from coordinate 5,507 downwards.
TGTTAATATGCTGAGATATTATTTTTTCTTTCTCTTTCTTATCCTTAGTTTGGAATAATGTCTGCTCAGTTGGATTTTCTGATATTGCTATTGGTATGATATCCGTAATTCCATTTTCTCTAAGTAAGTCTTCACCAAACTTAGTATCAATAGGCGTACCTGCCATTACAGTAATCTTCACAAATCTAACCTCCTATCTAGTATTTTTTCTTAGGATGTTTGTCTACTATTGCTTGGTTATTATCTAATGCCTTAGCCCCTTTGTCTGTTAATGCATACTCTCTTACGTCAATATACTCTGCTAATTCTTCTTCGCTAAAATTTTCTTTAATAGCAGAATGTACATCATCTTTTTTCATTTTTGAAATACCCACAACTTTTTTAGTTTTTAATACATTCTTCAGTACTGTAGCTGGTGTGTGATTTAATGACTCATAAAATGATTTAATATAAACATATTCATTCGCTAATAATTCTTTAAGATTAGCATCGCCATTTATTCCGTATGTATATTCAAAATACTTAGGAAAGTAATTTGATTCTACTGTATTAGTAGTAAAAGTCCCAAAAGCTATACGCCATAACAAGATAATATCTCCTGCTACTAACCCTTCTTCTGTTTTTTCCATATTTTTCTTAGGTACTAATTTTGATTTAGATAAGCTTACTTCTTTTTTCCAAGCAGCGAAATCTCTATCCTCTGAGATATAAGGTATCGTTTCATAATCTGTGTAATACTCTTTTACTATTTCTTGAATTTCTTTTTTCATCTTTTCTCCTAAAATTTTACATTTATTTCATTTATCCACTTTACTGCTTGTGGTTTATCTTGATGTTCTGATAAGGCTTTTTCATACCACACTACATCGTGCCATTTATCAAATTTGTAACCAACCTTATTAAAGTAAGCTACTTCTTTAAATCCATTTTTCTTATGGAAGGCAAGACTCTTTTCATTAGGGTAAGTTATGCAACCTTCAATGGTTACTATATTTTGTTCTTTTAATATTTCTACAAGCTTATCAAATAATTTTTGTCCTATACCCTTAGCTGAATGATTTTTATCTAGATAAATTGACCATTCCACTGTCCAGTCATAAGCAGCTCGTCCCTTAAAAGTATTAGCATAAGCATAACCTAAGATATGTCCATCTTTTTCAGCAACAATATAAGGATATTTTTTTAAAATTTCTTTTATCCTAGTCGCAAATTCTTCAATACTTGGAACATCGTATTCAAATGTTATATTTGTTTCATTTACATAATAAGCATATATATTTAATAGACTAGCAGCATCGTCAACTCTAGCCATTCTTAATTCAATCTCTGACATATACTCCTCCTGCTATATCTAATATATTATAGCATAAATTAGGTAGTGAGAGAATTTATATAAATAAAGAAAATCACAGTAAACTTATGTCTACTGTGATTCGATCTTTAAATATTTATTTTCAACTCTCCTCCATCATAATCAAGAGCTAATTCTGTATTTTCTTCTACATTTTTCTTGATTATTTCTAAGGCTAAAGTATTCTCTATATTAGATTGGATAAATCGTTTAAGTGGTCTTGCTCCAAACTTAATATCATATCCTGCATCAGCTATCCACTTAACTACATTTTCTGTATAAGTAAGTTTTAAATTACGCTTATCTAATCTTTCAACTAAATCGTTTAATAATTTTTCTACAATAGCTCCAATATTGTTCTTACTTAGTGGACTAAAGACAATTATATCATCCATACGGTTTAAGATCTCTGGTTTGAAGTAAGCATATAACTTATCTGTTACCAGTTTTCTAGTATCGTCATCAATCAATCCATCTTTAGCATTTTCTAATAACTCAAGTGAACCTATATTAGATGTCATTATAATAATTGTATTCTTAAAGTCTACATTTACTCCTTTAGAATCAGTAAGTCTTCCTTCATCTAGTAATTGTAATAGGATATTAAACACATCAGTATGAGCTTTCTCAATCTCATCTAATAGGATTATACTATAAGGATTTCTTCTAACAGCTTCTGTAAGTTGTCCTCCTTCTTCATATCCTACATATCCTGGAGGTGCTCCAATTAATCTACTCACAGAGTGTTTCTCCATATACTCACTCATATCTATTCTAATAATATTTTTCTCATCATCAAATAGATTTAGGGCTAAAGCCTTAGCTAGTTCTGTTTTACCTACCCCTGTTGGTCCTAGGAATAAGAATGAACCTATAGGTCTGTTAGGGTCTGATATCCCAGCTCTAGAACGAATAATAGCATTAGTTACACTTTGCACAGCCTCATCTTGACCTACTACTTTTTTGTGTAGAGAAGCGGCTAGATTGATAAGTTTTTCTTTTTCGCTCTCAGCTAATCTCTTAACAGGTATTCCTGTAATTTGAGCTACTATATAAGCAATTTCATTTTCACCAACTTCTTGTTTTAATAGTTTGTAATCATCTTTTGAAGATTTTTCTTCTACTTCTTTTAGATCAGCCTCTAGTTTCGGCAATACTGAATATTTTAATTCTGATGCTTTTTCAAGATTATATTCATTTTCAGCTTGTTCTAACTCAACTTTAGCTTTATCAATGTCAAATCTTAATTTATTTACAAGTTCTATTTTCTCTTTTTCCTTGTCAACTTGCAGTTGAAGTCCTGCTTGTTCTTCTCTAAGTTCTGATAATTCTTTCTCTACATCCGCTAGTCTTTTAGCTGAAATTTCATCATTTTCGCTTTGAAGAGCTTTTTCTTCTATCTCTAATTGCATTATTTTTCTATTAATGCTATCTAATTCTTCAGGATTAGAAGAGTTTTCTGTTTTGATAGTCGCACAAGCTTGGTCGATAAGATCTATAGCCTTGTCTGGTAAAAATCTATCACTGATATATCTATTAGATAATTCTGCAGCATCAACTATAGCTCTATCTGATATCTTAACTCCGTGATATACTTCAAAACGTTCTTTAAGACCTCTAAGGATAGAAATTGTATCTTCTACTGTCGGTTCTTTTACAAGCACTTTTTGGAAACGTCTCTCTAGTGCAGAGTCTTTTTCTATATAGTTACGGTATTCATTTAACGTAGTTGCTCCTATACAGTGTAGCTCTCCTCTTGCTAACATAGGTTTAAGGATATTACCTGCATCCATCGCTCCGTCAGTTTTCCCTGCACCAACAAGCATATGTATCTCATCAATAAATAGAATAATATTTCCATCATGTTCTTTTATTTCTTTAAGAACAGCCTGTAATCTTTCTTCAAATTCCCCTCTGAATTTAGCACCAGCAATCAAACTAGTTAAGTCTAATTCAAAGACAGTTTTATTCTTCAAGTCATCAGGTACATCTCCCCTAACAATTCTCTGAGCTAAGGCTTCTACAATAGCAGTTTTCCCTACCCCTGGTTCTCCTATAAGAACTGGATTATTCTTAGTCTTTCTAGATAAAATTCTTATCACATTTCTAATCTCATCATCACGCCCAATAACTGGGTCAATCTTACCACTTCTTACATCTTCTACCAAGTTACGTCCATATTTTTCTAATACTTCATAAGTGTTTTCTGGGTTTTGTGTCATAACTTTTTTTCCTCCCCTTATTTTCATTATTAATTCTTCTAATTTATTTAAGTCAGCCTTACTATTAATATGTTTTTTTATTATTTCGTTAGTCTCATATGCCGATAAAACTAAATGTTCTAACGATAAATAGGCGTCCTCATATTTTTCTTTATATTTCTCTGCTTCTTGGAATAATCTATACAAGTCATTGCTTATACTAGTTCCATACTCAATTCCTTGACCAGTCACAGCATTTATTTTTTTTATTTCTAAATCTAGGTCTTTTAATACTTCTTTCGAATCAATTCCTAATCTGGAAATTATATCAGAGAATAAGTTGACCGAGCTCATAGCCTCGTATATAAATATCTCACTAGTAATTGCCTGGCTCTTAATCTGTCTTGCTTTTTCTTGCGATTTAGCAAGTATTTCCTTCATAGAATTTGTCATTTTTTCTACATTCATAAAATCAACTCCTTCTTATTTGACCTTTTTTGACTTTATTTGATTATACACCTTTCGACTATTTTTGACAATAGTTTTGATTAAAATTTACAAAAAAATTTTAAAATGTTACAATTATATATAACATAATTAAAGGACACAATAAAATGAAATTTACTATAAATAAAGATTACAAAAATATTAGAGAATACCTTGAACACTTCTTGTTAGTATCTAAGAAAAATTTACACACACTTAATATGGCAAAAGAAGGTATTCTTCTAAATGGAGAAAGTATTAATCTATATAAAGAAGCTAAGGCTGGAGATGTTTTAGAAATTGAAATAGAATTAGCAAAATCGAACTACATAAGCAACACTTCTCAAGACATCACAGTTGAATACGAAGACGACTACTTACTAATCGCTTCTAAGCCATACGGAATGAAGACTCACCCTAATGAAACAGATGTAGAAGATGATACACTTGTTAACTACCTTATTGAAGGAAAAAGCTATTTAGAGCCTATTCATAGACTAGATGTAGATACTTGCGGACTAGTAGTATTTGCTAAATCTGCCCTAATAAAATCTAAATTAGACTATATGTTAGAAAAACGAGATATCAAAAGAATTTACTCTGCTCTAGTTCCAAATTGGGTCAAAGAACAAACAATCGTAACAAACATTGGACGTGATGCAAAATTCAAACATAAAATGGCAGTTACCCCTAGAGGTAAAGAAGCAATAACAAATATTCTAAAATGTGAAGAAGTAAAAGATGCTTACAAAGTAACCATTTCTTTAGAGACAGGTAGAACGCACCAAATAAGGGTACACCTAGCTCATTTAAGAAGTCCAATCCTAGGAGATAGATTATACTCAAGAGACTACGGTATGTATGATAATATGTATCTAGGAGCAATGAAAATAGAGTTAGTCCACCCTACAACAGGGAAAAACATATCAGTAACATCATCATTAGATAAATTATTCAAATAATAAAGACCATACCAGCAGCGGTATGGTCTTTTTATTTATAACTCCTTGTCAACAACTCCAAGAAATTATTTCTAAAAGGGATTTTTATGTTTAATAATGTTTAATATTGTTTTATTTTTTATATAACTAACTTTATAGCTTGACTGAAGAACACTAAGGTTCTTCAGTCCTATTTAGTATGTGCAGTTTACTTTAATAATATTGTTAATTATTTTTCTTTACGACGACGAGCTGCCATTAATCCTGCTGCTGCAAGTGCTGCCGCTAATCCTGCTGGTAAAGCAGAGTTAGTTTCAGTTGTCGCTGAAGTCTTAGGTAATGCTCCTGCTGTCGCTGATTTCTTAGCTGATTTAGCTGAAGATTTTTTAGCTGTAGCTTTAACAGCTGTTTGTGCAGATGCTTTTGTTGGAGCTGGTGTAACTCCTGCACCTTTGTTTACTAATGGAGTAACGTTTACTGGTACTTCAACTAGTTCTGTTGAACCATCTGGGTACTTGATTTCTACTG
>JAUMWC010000013.1 GCA_030529855.1 Gemella sp. | reverse complement strand
TAAATGGAGAAACTGTAATTCCATTTGATGAGATTGCTCAAGACCACAAGAGAGCCTATGACAATGACGAAGGAGCAAACACTGGAGGAATGGGTGCTTATACGCCAGTACTTCAAATTTCTGATGAAGCCCGTAGACAAGCTGTGGAAGAAGTTGTTATTCCGGTATGTCGAGGTTTAGCCAACGAAGGAACTCCTTACCACGGATTCCTATACGCAGGGCTTATTGCAACTAAAGACGGAGTAAAAGTTATTGAATTTAATGCCCGTCTTGGTGACCCAGAAACGCAGGTATTATTAGAAAAACTAGACTCTGATATTATGGAAGTAATCGAAGCTGTTTATAATAATGAAAAAGTAGACCTAACTTGGTCAAACGACACAGTTTTAGGTGTAGTTTTAGCAGCAGAAGGATACCCAGCAGATTATGTTAAAAATGCAGAAGTAGATAACTTTGACCTAGATGGAAACTACTATGTTGCGGCTCTTAAAGAAGAGGACGACAAGTGGTACTCAACTGGTGGAAGGGTGCTATTAGCGTACGGACGCGGAGCTGACCTAGCATCAGCTAAAGAAAATGCTTATAAAGAAGTAGAAAAATTAAAAGCTGACAAGTTATTCTATAGAAAAGATATAGGGAACAAGGGGTTAAAATAAAAGGTTAGGAGAATGTTCTCCTAACCTTTTTGTTATAAAAAATAAAAAACACAAGAGCAATGGTTGTGGAAATCTCTTGTGTTTTTATGAGTGAATGCATCACCATAATTGATAATTATATTTTAGTATATTAGCATTGTTTTGTCAATGATTTAAGGGTGTGTTATAATTAATCTGCTATCAATTAAACCAACTATTATAATAAAATAGGAGGTGAGAGAATGCAAACCGTAATTGAAATGTTAATGTTCTTATTAATTCTTAAAGAACTTAATAAGAATAATAAAAAGTAGCTTGATTAGGAAGTGACTTTAGATAAAATTCTTTTAGTAATAATTGATAGTAGGTACGGCGTGGAAACCGTACCGTTTTTTTATTTTTCTACAAAATAAAAAAACACAAGAGCAATTAATCTGGAAATCCCTTGTGTTTTTTGTATGAACAATTTACTTATCTACATTATATTATGTATGAATTTTTTTGTCAATATAAAGTTGGGTGTGCTATAATTACTTTGCTATCAATTGAATATTTGCCTTATCTAAGGTGGTGAAGATATTGGACAATTTACTAGAATTACTAATATTCTTGTTGATTTTAAAAGAATTAAACAAGAAAGAAAAATAATTAGTTCTGGGAATTCGTTGCCTTGCATTCTTTTAGTTATCAATAGTAGAGTGTAGCCTGGAAACTGCACTCTTATTATTTGAAAAATTAAAAGCCGAGAAGTTATTCTATAGAAAAGATATAGGAAATAAAGGGTTAAAATAAAAATTATTAGTTATAGAAGAAGTTGATTTTAAATCAGCTTCTTTTTTATTTTTATAATTATAGATAGTTCGGGAAAAATTTATAAAAGTTCTACTAAAATTATCTTTAAATTTAATTGACAAAAATGTTCGGGGGGGGGGGGTATAATAGTAATGATATAGTATCCGAAAATACGGGATTAAATCAATAAAAAGAAAAAGGGAGAAAAATATGTTTGGAAAAAATAAATATACGGAAAAACAAAGATTTTCAATTAAAAAATACTCGTTCGGTGTTACATCAGCATTAGTAGGAGTATTTCTAGCTTCAGGAGCTAATGTAGCAGATGCTCAAGAAGTGGTTAAAGCAGAACAAACAACAGCAACAGCTAGCCAGCAAAAATTAACACAAGCTAAAACAGATGCAGATGCTAAATTACAAGCAACGAATCAAAAAATTACAGAAACAAAAACAGTTGTAACTGAAACTCAAACAAAAGTAACTCAACTACAAGCTGAAAAGCCAACGGCAGTTCAAAAGATAGAAGAACTACAAGCAACTAACACTAAATTAGCAACAGAAGTGAAAGAACTAGAAGCTCAAGTACCAGCTAAACAAGGTGCTGATCAGACAGCTCAAACAGAAGTAACTACTGCTAAAGCAAAAGAAACTGAAGCAAGTCAGGCTGTTTCTAAAGCACAAACAGCAGTAACAACTAAACAAGCACAAATTGATAAAGTTACAGCTGACTTACAGTCTGTTAATAATGTAGATGCTGAGTTAGCTTCGGCTAAAAAATTAGTTGAAACAAACAAAGTTAATGTAACTAAAGCACAAACAGAATACGATAATGCTGTTAAATCTAACGAAGTAGTGGCTAAAGAAAGAACAGAAGTTTCTAATCAGTTAGCAACAGAGAATGAAAAATTAAAGTCTGCAACAGATACAGAAAACCAACTTAAATCTCAAAAATTAGAAGCAGATAAAAAGTTATCAGAATTAAATGATAAACTTAATAATTCAGAGATTCCAACATTTACTGCTTCAGCTGAATATGTACAAGCATTGAAAGAATATGCACCTGTATGGTTTCCAAGAACGGAAGAAGATAGGCGAATAAGGGAACAAGCTATAGCTAAATTAAAAAAATTAAACGATGAAGAACTTGCTAAAAATATATACAAAGGGTCTGAAGAGGATAAGAACATTGTATTTGATCTTAATGGAACTAAGACAATTGAAATTCAAAATGAGTTAACTAATTATGGGGCAGCTTTAGTAAACAGTTTAAGAACGCTGTTTGGAACTACTCTAGTAACATCTTCAGTTGGAGCTATTGATTTTGCTGACTATATTACAAATAGAAGATTTGAAGATAACTATGAAAATGGACATTACAATGCAGCTATTAACGAATACGCTAAAAACGATGGGTTGCAATACGATACAACAAATCAAGTTCAATACTATGAAAACCTAGCGTTTGACAATTATGGTATTTATACCAATAAAACATCTAAGATATCTCTTTACGACGCTAAGAGATTAATTCACGAAGCAACTAAAGACTTTATGTTTAATGGATCAGAGTGGAACCACGCATATTCGGTAGTAGGATTAGGAAGTAAAAATGAAAATCAATACTTCGGTATCGACCTGTCTCAGTTATCTAGCGTAAATACAAGTATTCACTTTATTAACGTAGGTGAATCTATGATTTTAGACAAATCTAAATTTGACACAACAGCAGTACCTAACAAATACGACCAATCTGATATTGCAGAAACTACTAGATTAAGAACTAGTCAACTAGAATTAGTAAAAGACTTAGCTAATAAATTACAATCAGCAACTCAAAACAAGAACTCAATATCATCGACTGTTGGTAACTTAAACAAGAAATTATCATCTTTAGGTGGAGTTGAAGTTACATCGTTATTAAACGCTTTAACTAAAGCAAAAGAAACATTAAAACTATCTGAGCAAAATGTAGCAGACTTAGAACTAAAGAAAACTAACACAGAAGAATACTTAGCTAAAGCCAAAGAAGAATTAACAAAATTAAATGCAGAAAAAACAGTATTAAACAGTAACTTGGCAAAAACACAAGAAGGCTTAACTAAAGCAGAACAAGAAGTTTCTAAAAAAGAAGCAGAATTAGAAAAAGTTTCTCAAGAACTAAAAACATTATTAAAAGATATTGAAACTAAGAAATCGACTATCATAGAAAATGAGAAAACTATCTTAGAATTATCTAATATTGATACGACTATCTCGCAATTAGAAAGTCAATTAGAGAAATTATTAGCAGAACTAACAGGATTAGAAAAAGCTAAAGCAGAACAAGAAGTAGCATACAAAGAAGCAACTGAAAAATTAACTAAATTTGAAGAAGAAAATAAAGACTTACTGTTATTTGAAAAAACAATTAAAAATACGGGTGTGATTACAGAGAATAACAAATCAGTTAAATCACCAAAACAAGTAGCATCTAAATCAACAAATAGAAAAGCTACTGCAAAAACAAAAGCAAATGTTTTACCAAAAACATCAGCAACTTCAAATGATACAACACTACCAGCAGGATTAGCAGCTGCTTTAGTAGCGGCAGGATTACTAGTAGCTAAACGCCGTAAAGAAGACTAGTCCTAAAAAAAGTGAGAAGGGAAAATTATGACAGATTTATGTTTTACTCCGCCGAGAAACAAAGCAAGTTCAGTAAGATTTAGTGATAAAAGATATGAAAAAGCTAAGGAAGAAAGTCGAAAAAAAGCAGTAGACCGTGACACAGTAATAGCTCTAGTAAATGAATATTTAGAATCTAAAAATCTTATTACGACGGAGAATCCTGTAGTAGAGAATCCTACTGAATTTGATTATAAAAAATACAAAGAAAATTATGGACTTGCTGATAAAAGGGATATAGTTTGGATTAAGTTTACAAAAGATGATTATGTGGGAGTAGTCGCAACAAGTAATGATATAAATTTCTCTTATCCAACTTGTGAATGTGATTATTCTAAAATCAAAGATAAAAAATGGGCTTACCATACATCTGGTATATTGATTCATAAATTAGGTAAAGAATGGGAGGAGTCTTTTGTGTTAGTTTTTCCTCTTAAAAGTAAAGTGAATGAAAAAATAAAAAGAGGAGAACTAGAAAAAGAGATAGGTAATCATCTAATAGAAAAAGGAGTACCAATCCTAGACTATTATAGTCATATGTACTAGTAGGTAAATTAAAAGAACTAAGATAAATAAAATCTTAGTTCTTTTGTTTTTGTGTAAAATAAAAACAAAGAGAAGATTATTGTAAAAACAAAGTATATTTTTATTTTCATAGAGATGTTATGAAATGGGGACTTAAGTATAATTACATAATGTTCGTGAAAATGAAACAATTACATAGTAATTTCATAAGTTACTTTCATAAAAAAGTTATTGACATAAGGTTTAATTAAGGTATATAATTAGCTTGAGATTAAATATAGTTTGATTTACGAATTATATAAAAAAGGAGAAACTTATGTTTAATAACAAAAATAATTCGACAAAACAAAAATTTTCAATTAAAAAATACTCTTTCGGAGTAACGTCGGCGTTAGTAGGAGTATTTTTAGCTGCAGGAGTTAATTCGGCACAAGCTGAAGAAGTGCCATCAACGTCATCAGAACCTATTCCGACAGCGGTAGCGCTAGAACCTAGCAATTCTGATTTGAAAATAAATACAACAGCTTCTGCGGAACCAACAGCGGCAACAACAACACCGATTACAACGGAACTTGCAACTGAGAATGTACCAGTTTCGCCAGTGGCAACATCATCTACAGCAGATATAGAACCAGTTGCGGTAACGGCAACACCAGAAGCGTCTCAAGTTCTTTCGTCATCTCAAGCATTTAATGAAGTACTAGATAAGCCGGAGACGTATTTTGTAAGTGATCAATTTAAGTATGATGATTATACATATTTTGTTAAATCAGCAGATTCAGAGTACCTAGGATTATCAGGACAACGATTATTAAATGGTAAACCAACAGGGACAAAAGATGTTAAATTCTTTGTTTATAATAAAGATAATGGGAAAGCTTCATTACTGACGAATTTACCGGCAATAGAAATAGAAGGAGCGCGTGGAGATTTTAGTCAAGAAGCAGGAAATGCAGGGGTACCAATGGACTTATCACCAATTAACTACAAACTATTTGAAGATGTAGATGGTGTTGTAAATGTCTTAAAGGAAACACATGGTATTGTTAATCATAAGAGATTACGTTTTGAAGATTCAAAAATAACTAATCATGAAGGAAATTACTCAGGGGTAATTGACAATAATATACTAGAAGGAGAAAAATTAATTGTCTGGACGCCTGTTTCACAAAAAATTAAAGGAACCCAAACAGCTCCTATTCCATCACCAGAAATAGCTACATTAACTACAGAAGAAGAGGCAGAAGTTGTAAGACTTGTTAATTTATACATAACTTCAAAAATTTCACCTAGATTCTATACTCTTTCTGAGTTAGGGGAACAAGTAACTGCGCCAGATGCCGCAGCATCATATTTCATCCCAAAATCTGTAGTTACAGCTTCATATAATGCCTTATCAACAGAAGAAATTACTAAAGAAGAAGCGCTTAAGAAATTTTTAGAGGGTGTTTCAGTAGAAGTTGTAAATGGAAACTTTAATGAGACATTAGTGCTTAATAAAGTTAATGACAAGAAACAGGAGTTAGGAGCGCCAGGTCCATTAACGTTTGTTCTTGATTTTGAGAATGTAGATTCATTGTATGTTTATACTAATGAGCCATTTGGTGTGTTAGGGAAAACAGTAATTGGAGATAGAAATACATGGGTAAAAGCAGGAGAAAAATTAATTGTTCCTGTACATTACATTGATCCGGTAGGTAATTCTGTTGAAACAACGTATTTAACGTTATTATCTAATAATAAAGTAGCTAATTTATTTGGATCAGATGGTTTTGTTGGAAAATTCTTTGTTTACTACATAGCAGGAGTATCGAATTTATCACAACCTACGATTCCTACACAACCGAATGGAAATCTACCAAGCAAAGAAAACCCACAATCAGGAAAATTTAAATCAACAAATAAAGTTACTAAATCAAAAGCTAATGTATTACCAAAAACATCAGCAACAGAAACTAACTCTGCATTACCAGCAGGATTAGCAGCACTGTTAACAGCAGCAGGATTAATGACAGTTAAACGTCGTAAAAACTAATAAATTTACTCAAAATATTTTATACATAAACAAAAGAGCTAGGAATTATTCCTAGTTCTTTATTTTTGAATATAAAAAAACACAAGAGCAATTGATGTGGAAATCTCTTGTGTTTTTGTCTGAAATTCTGTATAAGTAAATTATACTAGTTTAATGTTTTTTTGTCAATAATAACTATATTTGATATAATCAGTGTGCTATCAATTTATTAGTCTCATTTTTTTATGATTAGGAGGTGAGATAATGTCTGAAATTCTAGAATTATTGTTATTCTTACTAATTCTTAAAGAACTTAATAAGAATAATAAAAATTAGCTTGATTAGGGAGTAACTTTGGTGAAAATTCTTTTAGTAATAATTGATAGTAGGTACGGCGTGGAAACCGTACCGTTTTTTTATTTGTGAACAAAATAAAAAACACAAGAGCAATTAATCTGGAAATCCCTTGTGTTTTATGAGTGATTTATTTATCTATATTATAGTATGTATAATTTTTTTTGTCAATATAAAGTAACGTGTGATATAATTACGTTGCTATCAATTGAATATTACTTTATGTAAGGTTGTGAAGATAATGAGTGATTTATTAGAATTACTAATGTTCTTGCTAATTTTAAAAGAATTAAACAAAAAAGATAAGTAATGTTTAGGAATTATCTTGCCTTATATTCTTTAGTAATTGATAGTAGAGTGTAGCCTGGAAACTGCACTCTTTTTTTGTTACGAAAACAAAACCACAAGAATATTCTTGTGGCTTTTTTCTTATCCTTTTAATCTTGAGTATTGAGAGAAGTCCCAAACGTCAGTTACTAAACCTTCATAGAATTCAGGTTCGTGACAAACCATTAGGATAGATCCTTTGTACTCTTTAAGGGCACGTTTTAATTCATCTTTAGCATCTACATCAAGGTGGTTAGTAGGCTCGTCAAGGATTAGAATATTAGATTCAGCGTTTTGCAGCTTACATAATCTAACTTTAGCTTGTTCCCCCCCTGAAAGAACCTTGATTTGACTCTCGATGTGTTTAGTAGTTAAACCACATTTCGCAAGTGCAGCACGAGCTTCTGCTTGGTTTAGGTAAGGGAATGTGTCCCAAATTTCGTTAAGACAAGTCTTAGACATATCTCCGCTCATCTCTTGCTCGAAGTAACCAATCTCTAAGAATTCTCCTTTTTCTACAGAACCAGAAATGGCTGGAATTAATCCTAATAGAGATTTAAGTAGGGTAGTTTTACCAATACCGTTAGATCCAGTAATAACAATCTTTTGACCACGTTCCATACTTAAGTTAAGTGGTTTAGTAAGTGGTGAGTCGTATCCAATCTCTAAGTTTTCTGCTTGGAAGATGTAGCGTGATGGAGTTCTTGCCACTTTGAAGTCGAACTCTGGTTTTGGTCTTTCTTGAGCAAGTTCAATCATATCCATTTTATCAAGTTTCTTCTGTCTAGACATAGCCATGTTTCTTGTTGATACACGTGCTTTATTTCTCGCAACGAAGTCTTTAAGGTCAGCGATCTCTTTTTGTTGCTTGTTATAAGCAGCTTCAAGTTGAGCTTTCTTCATTTCGTAAACTTCTCTAAACTTGTAGTAGTCACCAACATATCTTGTTAATTGTTGGTTATCCATATGGTAGATTAGGTTGATTACTGAGTTTAAGAATGGAATATCGTGAGAGATTAGGATAAAGGCATTCTCATACTCTTGTAAGTAACGTTTTAACCATTCGATGTGCTCAACATCAAGGTAGTTGGTAGGCTCATCTAGTAATAGGATATCTGGTTTTTCTAAAAGCAGTTTAGCTAATAAAATCTTAGTTCTTTGACCACCAGAAAGTTCAGTAACATCACTATCAAGTCCGAAAGCAGTTATACCTAAGGCGCGAGCTACTTCTTCTACTTTAGAATCTATGATGTAGAAGTCACGGCTGTCTAGGATTTCTTGTAATTCTCCAAGTTCTTCCATAAGTGCGTCCATATCGGCAGATTCATCACCCATTTCCATATAGATATCATTAATTCTAGCTTCGATTTCGAATAGGTGTTCGAAAGCTCCTTGAAGTACTTGACGGATAGTCATTCCTTTTTCAAGAACTGTGTGTTGGTCTAAGTATCCAACACGAACACGGTTACTCCATTCGATTTTTCCTTCATCTGGTTGAAGTTTACCAGTAATAATGTTCATGAAGGTAGATTTACCTTCTCCGTTGGCTCCGATAAGTCCGATGTGTTCTCCCTTTAATAGACGGAAAGAAACATCGTTAAATATTGCACGTTCACCAAAACCGTGCGTAAGTTTTTCTACATTTAATATACTCATAATTATCTCCTAAAAAATATTAACAAATCATCTTTATTATACTATAAATAATGATATTTAGCGAAAGAAATTTGATAAAAAATCTAGATTAAGTTAGAATAAATATGACTTAATAGACTAGGGGATAAAAAATGGATTTTGAAAAGTTAAAAAATCTACCAGTAAAGATATATGAAGACAGGGTCGAAGATGTTACAGATTTAAAGAGACCATTTGTACTAACAGAATTATTTTTACACCAGGTAAATGATAATAATAAAGAGATGATTTTTCATATTTGGCCTATGACCAAGTGTGTGATTTTAGGGAAGTTAGATAGACAATTACCAGAATTAGACAAGGCTACAGATTATTTAAGAAGTCAGGGTTATGAAATAGTGGTTAGGAACCAAGGTGGCTTAGCCGTTGTTGCTGATGAAGGAGTTTTAAACTTTTCTTTTGTAATTCCTAATACGCAAGATGAGAAAATTTCTATGTCTGATGCCTACTTAATGATGGTGGACTTTGTAAGGGAGATGTTCTCTGATTTTTATGGAAGGATAGACTACTTTGAATTAGAAGATTCTTACTGCCCAGGGACTTACGATTTAAGTATAGCTGGTAAAAAATTTGCAGGTATTGCTCAGAGAAGGATGAAGGACGGAATTGCTGTATCTATTTATCTAAGTGTTAATGGAAATCAGGAAAAAAGGTCTAGCTTAATAAAAGAATTTTATAGAATTGGAAAAAATGGGCAGGAAACTAATACTAAATACCCAGATATAGACCCAGATTGTATGGAGTCTTTAGATGTTCTTTTTGATGAAGAATTATCTATGGAAAAAGCTATAGACTTAATCAAGGATAGGTTAGAACTTCTTGGTTTTAGAGTAGGTCAAATGTCCCTTGATGGAAGTATGCAAGAAAAGTATGATATACTATATAAAAAGTATAAATAAGGATGATAAAAATGGAAAAAATAATTAACGATATTTTAATAACTGAAGAAAAGGGTGTTTACACTTTATCGATGACGCCAAAATTACAAGATGATACAGGAGAAATTGGTTTTGCATCATTCACAACAGAAGAAACTCTAGAAGTAGATGATGTATTAGTAGAAGTAGAGGCTGCTAAAACAACGATGCCAATCCTTTCACCAGTGGCAGGAAAAGTTGTAGAAGTAAACAAGGCTGCTGAATCTAATCCAAAACTTTTAGATTCTACAAATCCAGCAGAAAACTGGTTAGTTAAATTAACAGATGTAAAATTTTAATAAAATAAACCCTAGGAGTTATATGATTTCTGGTGGTACAGGCTTGACTAGTGTTAGGCTATTTGTTATAATTTAATCAAAGAATGATGCATAAAGCATAAAAAAGACCTAGGGTAGTTTTCCAGACAGTCCCTAGGTTTTTTATTATGCTATTTACTCTTATTATTTGAATTGTCTGATGTGTCATCTAGCCATTTGATTATGTAATGTGAGAATATTGTTGTAAGTACTCCAATTATAAAATCTTCGATGTGTCCGACAATAAAGAAATGATGCATAGCTACCCTCCTAACTGCTACAGTATCGGTTGAGTAACATCTAAATTATATCATAAAAATAAAACTTCCGGAAAATTTTCCGGAAGTCTTTTTATATTGTTTTTCTTCTTGTTTTTGTTAGGTAGAAGTAGGCTACAATAAGTGCTACACCTGTTACTACCCAAGTTGCTAAGTCTGCTAAACAGATAGCAAGGAATCCTAGACTAGAAGTTAGGGTAGCTACAACGACAACACGCATTATTAATTCTATAATTCCTGCAAACATTGCTGTTATAGGGAATCCGAATCCTTGAAGAGCACTACGGAAAACGATTAGTAATGCTAGTATTGGGTAACCCCAAGTTACAACGTTAAAGTAAGTTGTACTTGCTTCAGCAATTAGTGGGTCTGGGCTTTCTGTAAATATATTTACCATACTTACACCGAATACTTTTATAAGTGCAATACACACAAGGCTCAGTACTAATGATATTCCAACTACTAACTTAACTCCTTGGTTGATTCTATCGTGTTTTTTAGCTCCGTAGTTTTGGCTTATAAATGTAGCGATGGCATTAGCTAAGGCTACGAATACAAAGACAATAATGTTTTGGATACGAACTGCGATAGAGAATCCTGCGATATGCTCTGTTGAGAAATCGTTAAGGAATGTTTGCAATACTAAAACTCCAATTCCTGTGAATGAGAATTGTAATCCCATTGGGATAGCTTGAGTTACAAGTTTTTTCATAAGTTGTTTATCGGCAACTTTTTCTTCTTCTCTTATAGTTAATTCAGGGTATTTCTTTTTAATGTAGAAGAAACACGCAATTGAAGCGATTGTCTGACTGATTACAGTACCTAGTGACGCTCCCCAAATACCCCCAGAAAGTAAAGCTACAAATATATAAACAACTGAAATGTTAATTACAACCGATAGGGCAAGGAAAAGGATAGGAGAGAATGAGTTTCCTATACTTCTAAGAACTCCAGAGAATAGGTTGTAGAATAGTAATGGAAGAGTCCCTGAGTAAAGTACGATTAAGAATATATTAGCCAAATCGAAAAGATTGTCAGGAGTGTTCATCCATTTTAGGACGAATCCATTAGTTAAAGTCAGAACAACTGTTATTAGTAGTCCTAATCCTACTGATAGAAGGATAGAGTTGTAGAAATATTTTCTAAATCTAACCATATCTTTAGCACCGAAGGCTTGTGCCATATTTATTGAGAAACCTTGCGTAAGACCTTGTAAGAATCCAATAACAACAAAGTTAAGTGTCATTGCGATACCTACGGCTGCGATGGCTTCTTTTCCTAGATATTGACCAAGAATAATAGAGTCAACAAGTAGGTATAAGTTTTGCAGAAGACCTGCGATAAAGACGAAAAACGCGAACTTTAATATGTGTGGGAGTATGGCTCCCTTGGTCATATCATTCATAAAAATCTCCTTCAATTAATATTTATTTAAATATTATATAACGAAAGTGTAAAGAAAACAATGTTTACACAAAATAAAATTTAACTTATTAAACACTTGTTTAATGTATAAAAGTTTGTGATTAGATGTGACATTTGTCATATTTACTTGTTACGTTGGCTACTAAAATTTTAAAAAATAAAATTCTATAATAAAAGTAGATAAAAAAGGGGGAAGGAAAATGGCTTTAATTACTGTAAAAAATCTTTCTATGAAAGCGAAAGATAAGGAAATATTAAAAAATATATCTTTTGAAATAAATGAAGGAGAGTGTCTTGCTCTAATAGGACCTAACGGAGCAGGGAAAACTACCTTATTCAAACACTTGATTGGAGAATATTCAGCAACAAAAGAAAATGTTGCCTTGATGGAAAAATCAGCAGATGATACTTCTTTAAAAAATTATGTAGCAATACTAGATCAGGAAAATGCTATACCAGACAAGTTAAAGGTTAAGGAACTGATAGAGTTTTACCAATCAATTTACAAAAATCATCTAACAAGTAGTGAGATAGATGACATATTAAAATTCAGTGATAAGCAGAAGAGTCAACTAGTAAGCAAATTATCTGGTGGTCAAAAACGATTCCTAGTATTTGTCTTAAAACTAATCGGTAAGCCAAAAATTTTATTCCTAGATGAACCAACGGCAGCTATGGATACAGCGACTAGAATTTACTTCTGGCAGATTGTTGATAGTCTGAAAGCGAAGGGAACGACAATCGTCTACTCATCACACTATATAGAAGAAGTTGAGCATATAGCGGAGAGAATACTAGTTCTAAACAAGGGAGTTTTAGTCAGAGATACGACGCCTTACGCCTTGAAATCAGAAGAACTATTAAAATATGTAAGTGTTCCTAAAGATTATTTAGAAGTAGTAGAAACTTTAGATAAGGTAACTGATATAGAAATAAAATCAGATAATATAAGTTTTGCGACTAAGGATATAGAAGAAGTCTGGCAAGTCTTGTCGAATAAAGGTTGCAAGATTAGTGAGATAGAGATACAAAATAGGTCGCTTTTATCGGCTATATTTGAAGAGACAGGGGGAAGAGAAAATGAGTAACTTAAATGCATTATTGAAAATAGAGTTTATCTTATTTAGAAGAAATTGGGTAAGTTTTATTATAGGGATTGGTCTACCAGTAATGATATTTCTATTGATGTCTAGTATGATGGAAGGAACTTATCCAGAAGATATAAGACCTTATGTAGTAAAAACAATGTTAGTTTCTATGACAATTTATTCTAGTATCTCTTTTGGAATATATTCATTACCTATGCTGTTTATAGAAGATAAAAATAATAGATGGGTGAATTTTGTAGGTCGTACAAATATAAAAATTTGGCAATATTACTTAGCTAAAGTTATAAGAGTAGTTTCGTATTTTCTAGTATCGATTGTTGTAGTATTTTCTACAGGGAAATTTATTAAGGATGTTGAATTTGAAGTTAAAGAATGGATAACATTGGCATTACTAATTGTTTTTGGTGCTGTTTGTATGATGTCTATTGGATTTGTATTAACACTTATAAAATCAGTTGAAAAAGTATCGGCTGTGTCTAATATAATATTTATATTCCTATCAATGATAGGAGGACTATGGTGGCCTCTAAATGGATTCCCAGAATTTTTGCAAAAAATTGGAAAACTTACGCCTACCTACCACATCAATCATCTAGCCCAACAATACATATTTAAAGATGTATTCGAAAGTAAATCATTCTTTATCTTAATTGCTTATGCTGTGGTGTTAATAGGTCTGACGCTTATTCTAAAGAAGAAAATAAAATAAAAATGTAGCTGTATTTCTTTTAAGAGATACAGCTAAAACTATAATAATTTCTAAAAATTTAGAAATAAATATAAAAATCGACAAGAATTTCCAAATTTTTGGAAATACAGAGTTTAGAGTATTGTTTATATGCTATAATAAAGGAGAGAATTATGAATAGTGAAAAAATAAAAGAATTAGAACTAGAAAATGAAAAATTAAGATTAGAATTAGAAAAAGCCAAGTTAGAAATAGAAAAAACTAGAGTAGAAATGAGTTATGATTGGAAATATTGGATTTGGGCTATTGTGGCAATAGCTGGATTTCTATATGCCACATTTCGTAATTTGTATAGTTAGCAGAAATATTTAGTGAAAAAAGGTGATTAAAGAATGAAACTTTTCAATAGATTAAAACAAGAACATCCTATGTTTTTTGTATCTTTACTGTGGCTTGTGTTCCCGATATACTATTCTTTGGATGGGGCTTATCCTAGTTTTATGCTACCAGCAACTATACTGTTTGCTGTATTTCATATCGGAAATCTTATAATAATAAACAAGTTAGCGTTAAATCTTATGTGGTTATATATGTGTATTTACATAGTGGTAATAAATACCTATGTATTATCATTTAATGTGATGTTGACAATGTTTTTGTCATCGCTTTTGAATTTCAAGTTTATGGATACAGATTTAAAATCTTTTAGAAATATAACTTTTTACTCAACTTTATTTATCGTTAGTATGCTGATTGTTTATAACAATAGTGTTAACCCTTATTTCAAAACTATGATAGCGATGGTACTTGGAGTAGCAGTATTTTCTCACGTTGCATCAAGAATTGATGTTATCGATACTAGGGCAAGATATGAAAAAATGAAGCAACACGAATACATCAACAGTCTACTTGCAGAAAATGAACGTAATAGAATTGCTAGAGACTTGCACGATAGTCTAGGTCATATCTTTGTTAGTTTGAATTTGAAGTCAGAACTAGCAGTCAAGTATATAAACAAGGGGCTTTATGAAGAAGCGGCTAAGGAAATAAGTGAAATCAATAAGGCTTCTAAAATACATATGAAACAAGTAAGGGAAATAGTGAGTAATATAAGTTATAAATCCCTAAAAGAAGAAGTAGAAATCGCCAAGGAAACCTTGAGTTTGGCAGGTATAGAAGTAAGATTTGCTGATAATTTTAGCGAAACTACTTTATCAAAAACAGAAGAATCTACACTTGTAATGCTGATTAAAGAACTTGTTAATAATATCTTGAAACACAGCGAAGCTGCTAAAGCCGACTTTATTTTAGAAGAAAGTAAAGATACTTTAACACTGGTAGTAAGTGATAATGGTAAAGGTTTTGAATCTAAATATGTAGAACTTAAAAATATGAAAGAAAGATTATTAGTTGTAGGTGGTAGTGTAGAAATATCTTCTATAAAAGAACCAACTATAATTAAAATAAGTATTCCAAGGGAGAGGATGTAAGATGAAAATTTTATTAGCAGAAGACCAATCTATGCTTAGAGATGCTATGACAAAATTACTTCTTTTGGAAGATGGAGTAAGTCAGGTAGTGGGCGTAGCTAATGGTGAAGAAGCTATCGCAAAACTTACTGAAGAAAAGTACGACGTTGCTGTACTAGATATAGAAATGCCCTTAAAAACAGGGCTAGATGTACTAGACTATGTTAGGGAAAGTAAGATTGATGTCAAGGTAGTTGTAGTTACGACTTTCAAGAGAACTGGTTACTTCGAACGTGCTGTAAAAGCAGGGGTAGATGCCTATGTTCTAAAAGATAGGTCAATAGAAGAACTAATGCAAACTATTGAAAAAGTAATGCAAGGAAAGAAGGAATACTCTGCAGAACTTGTTGAGAAAATGACAAGTAATAATAATCCCTTAACAAATCAAGAAAAAACATTAGTAGGACTTTTAGATTTAGGCTTATCTAACAAAGAAATCGCAGAAAAGATACACTTATCAGAAGGAACAGTAAGAAATTATATTTCTAATATTTTGACAAAACTAAACGCAAAAAACAGAACAGAAGCTGTAAAAATTTCGAAAGAAAATGATTGGATATAAGACTGGAGTATTAAACTTCGGTCTTTTTTTGTAAGTAAAATGTAAAATGTATGTTTTTTCTGAGTGTTTTCCGTTAGTTTTCATTATTTTAGTAGTTAATGTTTAGTAAAAAATAAGTTTAGTGTGGTATAATATCTCTTGTATACAAAAATAGGAGATAAAAAACGAATGTTTAACAAAAATACTCAACAAGATTCAAAACAAAGATTTACCATTAAAAAATATTCTTTCGGAGTAACATCTGCCTTAGTAGGTTTATTCTTCTTAGGTGGAGCATCAGCTCAAGCGGAAGAAGTAACTGCTTCGCCAGTAAACTCAGCGTCAAGCCCAATAACTAATTCAGAAACACCTTCGACTTCAACTGTTCAAACTCCGCAACCAGCGGAAGTAGCACCTCTTGCTGAAAGTGTAACTGCTGTAAGTGTTGAAGATTATAAGAAAACAACAGCTACTAAACAAGAAGTTACGGTAGAGGGATATATTGCGGGGACTCTTACAAATGGAACTACTTATGCAAGTCCTGCAACGCATACTAATATTGCCCTAGCTTCAACACCTACTGCAGAAGCTAAAGATACAGTACCAGTTCAATTACCATCGGGTGCTGTTAGAACTCAGTACAATGTAAAAGATAATCCAGCAAACTTAGGGAAGAAGGTAAGAGTAACTGGAACATCAGATAATTACTTCTCTAAATTAGGGATTAGGGGAACAAGTAAAATCGAAATTATTGAAGATGCAAGTATAACACCTAGTCCAAAACCAACAGAAACTCCAGTCTTAACACCAGCACCAACACCTACGCCAACAGAAACTCCTAGCCGAAATGTAACGCCAATAGCGCAGCTAAGAAACTCTGAACAAGGTAAGGAATACTCATTAGTAGGGAAACTTATCAGCCCTACTAATGCTTGGGGTGGACAAGGATTCTACTTACAAGATAAATCAGGAGCAGGTATCTATGTATATCCAAGAAGAGACTTAGGTCTGAAACAAGGAGACGTAGTAGAATTAAGTGGAAAGTTATCTAAATATGGAAGTGAGTTGCAAGTTGCTGACATCACTGCTTCTAAAAAAGTTGCAGATGAAATCAATACACCTACGACTACTTTAACTATCCCAACATTAGCAGAAGATAAGCAATCAACACTAGTTAAATTAGAAAATGTAAAAGTAGGAAACATCTCAAGTGATTCATACGAAACAGCATCTTTTGAAGTAACAGATAAGGATGGAAATGTAGTAGCAGTACGTGTGGATAACCGTTCTGGAGTAAAAGCAGGAGTATTAAAAGAAAAGATAGGAACAAACGATGTAATTAATCTAACAGGTATCTTATCAAGTTTCCAAAACAATAACCAAATCAAACCATTCTCATTAGACCACTTTGAAGTTGTAGAAAAAGCACCAGTAGCACCTGCTGAAGTAGTAAGTGTAGCCACTATTCAAGGAGAAGGGCACGAGTCTCAATTAAAAGGAAAAGCAGTAAATGTTAAAGATGTAGTTGTTACTTATATCGAGAGAAACAACAAGTTCTACGTTCAAGACTTAGTGGCAGATGGAAATGTTAAAACATCAGATGGTGTAGCAGTATTCCAACCTAACCACACTGTAAAAGTTGGAGATAAGTTAGAAATTTTAGGAGAAGTTGAAGAATTTTTAGGAAATGGTTATGCAGATAAAAACCAAACAGACCTAACAACAACTCAAATCAAGGCAAAAGAAGTTAAGGTAGTAGGAACAGCAGACCTTCCAAAAACTATTGTTCTTGGAGAAGATAGAGTAGCTCCGACAAAAGTTATAGAAGATGATGCCTTTGCTAAATTCGAACCAGAAAACGATGCTCTAGACTTCTGGGAATCATTAGAAGGAATGGTAGTTACAGTAAAAAATGCAAGAGTTTTAGGACCTCAAAAATATGGTGAGATCTATGTATTACCTGGAAGTGATACAAGTTTAAGAAACAACTCTGGAGGAATTAGTTTAGAAGTTGATAACTACAATCCACAAAAAATATCATTATTAACAACGAATACAAAATTTGTTACTAAGGCTGGAGATTTCTTCGGACAAGATGTTAGTGGACCAATTTCATACTCTTATACAAACTACAAACTTCTAGTAGACAATAAGGCCTTATCTTCATTACAAGATGGTGGACTAAAACCAGAAGTTTCAGCAATAGTAAAAGATGAGGAAAAATTATCTATTGCATCTTATAACATTGAAAACTTCTCAGCAAATAAAAAAGGAACTAGTGATGAAAAAGTAACAAGAATAGCTAAATCATTCGTATCAGACTTACATTCTCCTGATATTATTACTCTAGTTGAAGTTCAAGATAATAATGGAGAAACAAATGATGGAACGACAGATGCTAGTCAGTCAGCCCAAAGATTAATTGACGAAATTAAGGCTCAAGGTGGACCAAACTACAAGTATGTAGACTATGCACCAGAGAATAATGCAGATGGTGGAGCACCTGGAGGAAACATCAGAACAGGATTCTTATACAATGCTGAAAGAGTAAAATTATCAGATAAACCAGCAGCAAGTTCAACAGAAGCGGCTGTATGGGAAAATGGTGAATTAAAACACAGTATCTCACGTATTAATCCAACATCTTCAGTGTGGGCTGGTACACGTAAAGTACCAGTAGCAGAGTTTGAATTTAAGGGAGAAAAAGTTGTTGTTTTAGGATTACACTTAAACTCTAAGCGTGGAGATATGGGAGTATTTGGTAAGGTTCAGCCACCACAATTCAATTCAGAGCCAAAACGTCACGAACTTGCAAGGGAAATTAAGAACTTTGTAGAAGCAGGGTTCGCTCAAAATGAGAGAGCTAATATTGTAATCTTAGGAGATTACAACGATTACGAATTCTCTGAAACGTTACGTATTATGGAATCAGCAGGGCTAAAAGATTTAGTAAGTGCTCACGACAAGAAAGATAGATACTCATACTTCTACCAAGGAAACAATCAAACATTAGACCACGCAATGATTTCAGGACACTTATCTGATAATTATGAATTCGATATGGTGCACGTAAACTCTGCCTTTATGGAAGAACACGGAAGAGCATCAGACCACGATCCATTATTACTACAAATTGACATAAGAAATGTTAAAGAAGCACCGACAGTAGAGGCAAAACCAGAAATAGTAATAGAAACAGCGAAAGGAACGGGGTTAGTAGCGGAAGAATTACCAACAGTTGTGATAGAAACTAAAGTTCCAGAAGTAGCGCCAACAGTAGAGGCAAAACCGGAAATAGTAATAGAAACAGCGAAAGGAACAGGTTTAGTAGCAGAAGAATTGCCAACGGTTGTGATAGAAACTAAAGTTCCAGAAGTAGCACCGACGGTGGAAGAAAAACCTGTTTTAGAATTACCAGTAGAAGTGGTGTCTACATCTACGCCTCAATCAGGAGTCTTAGCATTAACACCAGAAAAACCAGAACTAGATATTAATCTATTATTAGGAACTAATTCAGAGCCAGTAACAGCTGTGCCTGGGGTAGCGCCAACAGTAGATGCTAAGCCAGAATTAGACCCAGCATTATTAACTAAGACAAGTGCAACTTCTACAAATGTAGAAAAACTACAAGAAAAATTAGTAGAGAAAAAAGTAGCAAGAGCAGAATACCTGAGAAAAGGAACTGAAACATCAAGCAATGTTTTACCAAAAACATCAGCATCTCAAGAAAACTCATCTTCTCTACCACTAGGATTAGCAGCAGCTCTAGCAGGAGCAGGACTATTAGCTTCTAGAAGAAAACAAAAATAGAATTAATTAAACTAGAGTGTAATTTGCACTCTAGTTTTTTTATATTGCTAAAATATGAGTAAAGCCTATAAGTACAAGGTTGACAAAATATATCGGGGGGGGGGTACAATAGTATAGGATATATTTATAAAATTTGAGGAATATAATTTATGTTTAGAAGAAGTAAAAATACAAAACAAAAATTTTCATTAGGAGCAGCATCGATATTAGTGGGAAGTATATTTTTAGTATCACCACTTGCTGAAGCAAATGGAACTTCTAGTTATGGAGATAGATTAACGGCTGTATTAGCAGACCCGACATTAACAGCAGAAGAAAAAAGTAAACTTTGGGATAAGATAATGCAAGAGCGGAGAGTGATTATGTAGCACCACCAGTGGGTGCAAGTGGTCCTGATTGTGATCGAGATGAGTGGCTAGATATTGGAGAACCGATACTCTACGGTGGGAAATATCCACTTATTTTAAGAAGGGGGCTTGGTCTTGGACAGTGGACTGATACAAGAGATGGAGCAACAAGAAATACAGAGATGATAGTAAAAAAAATATATAAAGAATTTGAATATGTTAAACATGTTGATGAGATTGAAATATATAAAAAAAATATTGGTAGATATAGAATTACATTCAAATTACTAAATGAAATTATAGAAGATGCTTTTAAAACACCAGAAAAAGAAATAGTAATTCTAACATTAAATAGAACGTATGTTGGAAAGTAGGTTCAGTTTTGGGAAGAAAAAAATTTAAAATATCAACATTTAAATGTAACGAATGTAGTGCAAAAATGTATTTACCTAGAATCAGCAAAAGAGAGAATAACCATATAAAAGATATGTATTGCTATGTATGTAGAAAAAATACAAAATTCATAGAATTAGGGAAATATGATTAAAGGAGATGATACAATGGATAATATGTAGTGAATAAAATAAAAATTAAAAGGAGAAATTGATTATGATAGATAAGATAGAATCTTTTTTTAGCGGACTATACCATATAGGAGTTAGTTTAATATCAGGAGGATTAAATGCAGTGTTTTTATACTTTTCAGGAAATACATTAGTTAATACAGTAATACCTGAATTGCTTAAACCACATTTGAAAGAAGTTGACTTTAACTTGAATGTATTTTTTGCGATTGTTTTAACACTAGTATCTTTATGGTTAATAAGGAATGTAATATGTGCTTTTATAGTAATCTACTTAGTGATAAGAGGAGAAATATAGAAAAGTATAAAAGTAGAAAAGTGTAAAAGTATAAAAGTATAAAAGTATAAAAGTAGACTTGTAGTAAAATTAGTAAATTAAATGATATAGAAAATTAGGAGAGATAAAAATGGAAAAATTCACATTAAGAAAAGTAGGGAAGAAATTATTACCAGTAGCATTTGGATTAGGAGTAGTGACAGTAGCGGGAAATATTAACTCAGCACAAGCAGAAGAAATAACATCACAACCATCAACAACAAAAGCTGAAACAACAGTCAAAGAAGAAAAACAATTAAAACCGCAAGTAACAAAAGCACAAGTTGCAGAAGCTAAAGTAGATTTACAAGAAAAAACAATAGCTCAAACAAAACAAGCTAACGAAGTAAATAAATTAGTAAAAGAAGAAACAGCTAACAAAACAGCTATCAATAATACTAAAGAACAAATAACGGAATTAGAAACAATTAAAAAAGAAGCTACACCAGCAAAAGTAGTGGAAGCAAAGGACGTTATTGAAAATACAAAACAAAAAGAAGTATCAAAAAAATCAGAAGTAGAGAAAAAAACTCAAGAAATTACAAAACTAGAAAATAAAAAATCTGAACAACAAGCTAGAGAAACATTTGCTAAAGAAGTTGAGAATAAAGCTGTTAAATCATTAGAACAAGCTGTTGCAGTGCAAAAACAAGAAGAAGCAATCTTGAGTGGTACTGGACAAGATAAAGTAATTGCTGAATTAGAACAAGCAAAAACAAACAAAACACAAGCAGAAACGACTTTATTAAATGCGACAAAAAAATTAGAAGAAGCAAAACAAGCGGACTCAACAAAAGAGGAAACATTAAAAACAGTTCAATCTGAATTAGAAAAGGCAACTACAAGCAAAGAACAAGCACAAGCAAATGTTGATTCAAAACAAACAGAAACAAATAAAACACAGGCAGAAGTAAAAGATTTACAAAACCAGATTACAAAACTAGAATCACAAAAAACAAACAAGAACACAATCAAATTATCTGCTGAGTATATAGAAAATCTAAAAAAATATATGGATAATGCTTCAACATCAGCAGACATGGAAGCAGCCAAGAAAAAATTAGCAGAAATTAATAAAGTAGAATTAGCTAATAATAAATATGTAGAAAATTCAACAGATGACGCTACAACTTTATACGATATAAACAATCTTCCAGAAAATATTAGAACAGACTTATCTCTTTTCGCAAGTGAATTAATAAACCAGATAAGAGTACAAATGGGAACGCCTTTAACAGAAGTAACATCTTCATCAGTAGAGTTTGCGAAGAAAATTGCGGATAAATACGTAAGAGATAATTTTAATATGTGGACTTCAAGTGGACACTATGATAAAGGAATAGAAGAAGTAGAGGCAGAATTCGATGTTGCATCAACGGAAAATTGGTCAGGTCTTTATATTGACGAAAATACTTCGTTTGCAAAATTAAAGAAAGAAACATACGAAAGTGTTTTAAGGTTCATGTTTAATGGATATGAATGGCTTCACGCCCAATCAATTGCGGGATTAGAATATGGAAATATAGCAAATGAAGAATTTGTTGGTATTGATGTTGCAAAAGTTGGAAAAGATGTAGGATTACATTTTCAAACAGTATCTAAACCAAGTGTGATTTCTTCATCTAAAAACCTTAACACAACAACAATAGCTAACCCATACGACACAAGCAAACTAGCACAACAAGTACAAAACTTAACAACAGAAAAAACACAAAAAGAAAACACGTTAAAAGCACAACAAGGTGAATTAACAAGATTAACAAACGAATTAACATCTGCACAAACAGCGTTAACACAAGCAGAAACAAACTACAACAATTTAACTGCCCAAGGATTAAAAACTCCAAACGCTGAAAAAGAATTAAAACAAGCTCAAACAAACTTGGATTTAGCAAAAACAAGACTAATAAATGCTGAAGAAAACTACGCAAAACTAACAGCTGACGTAAAAGAAAAAGAAGCTAACTTAGAAAAAGCAAAAGCAGAAGTTTCTTCAAAACAATCAGCATTAGTAAAAGCACAAACAGAGACAAAACTAGCAAGTGCAGAGGTAGTTAAAACATCAGAACAAATCGAAAAAGCAAAAGCAGAATTAGTAGAGTTAGAAAAAGAAATAGCAAATCTACAATCAGCGATCAAAGGGCAAGAAGAATACCTAAATAAACTAGAAAATGCCTCAGTTTTACTAGAGCAGACAAAAATTAAACTAGTTCAAGAAGAAATTCAATTAGTACAAATTCAAGAAAAACTAAAAGAAGAAAGAGCAAAATTAGAAGTATTAAAAGAACAAAAAAATTTAAGTCAAGCAAACTACGATAAACTAGTAAAAGAATTAGCTCTGCAAGAAAAACTAGATGTTTTAGCAAATGAATCAGTAAAAGTAAGAAAATCTACTTCAGCAAAATCTAAAAAAGAAACAAATGTATTGCCAAAAACATCAGCATCTCAAGAAAACTCATCTTCTCTACCACTAGGATTAGCAGTAGCTCTAGCAGGAGCAGGACTACTAGCAACTAGAAAAAAACAAAAATAATAAGAGGCTCTATACTAAATACGAGGGATGAAAAAAACATCCCTCGTATTTTTATTAAAAATTTGAAAAAAAGAATATAAAAAAACGTAAAAAAACAATACAATAAAATATCGTCAAACAAAGTTAAAGAAAGGTAATTTACGTCATGCATAATTCTATCAAAAATCTACTACAAATACAGTAAGAGAAGTAAATAAAGTATCATATTATATATAATAGTTGATATATTGACACTTCAGGAGAATTCATGATACAATGTATTTAGTCAAAAGCCTTGTTCGTCAAGGATACGATATTTAATTTATAAGCCTTATTCGTTAAGGACATCTAGGGACGTATCTTTTAAGGTGCGTCTCAATTTTTTTGGAGTTGAAAACTATGGATATTGGTGGAGTTTATTTAGTAGATTTTCCTAGAAAGGGTGGTAATGAATTTTATGGAAAACATTACGCTGTTGTTATTAGTAAAATTGATAAAGGAGACGGTACTCTTTTAGTGGCTCCTATTACGGGAAAGAAAAAAGGTAAAAAGTATCGTGGTGGAATTGCTATTGATAATTATAAGTATCAAAGTAATCCAACTTATGATAGTGCATTTATTTACGTTAGAAAAATTCAAGAAATAGATAAGCGTAAAATAAATTATGATAGGAAAAAACAAGTTGATGAAAATGGAAATATTTTACTTGATGCTAAAGGGAATGAATTATTCAAGAAAGAATATGTTAAAATTTATCAGCTTGATGATAATGATTTTAATTTATTAAGAGATAAATGTAAGGGAGTTATTAAATTTAACTGGTAAGAAGAAAAGCACCTATTTAGTATAGAACCGATTAGCAGACTAGAGTGTAATTTGCACTCTAGTTTTTTCTTCCTCTTAATATTTCAACTTTCCCTTAAAAACTATTCAAAATTAAGGGAATAGATTTCTAGTAAGGGTATTCCCCAGGAAATATATTTTTATAAAAAGGCTTTTCTTGTTATAATAATAGTTAAGAAACTTTAAGGAGAAAATAATGAAACTTATATCATGGAATATCGATTCTCTAAATGCAGCTTTAACAAGTGATTCTGCACGTGCTGTATTATCAAGAGATGTAATTGATACGTTAGTAAAAGAAGATGCTGATATTATAGCGATTCAAGAAACGAAATTATCAGCAAAAGGACCAACGAAAAAACATTTAGAAATTTTAGCTGATTACTTCCCTAACCATAAAGTGGCTTGGCGTTCATCAGTAGAACCAGCACGTAAGGGATATGCAGGAACTATGTTCTTATACAGAAATACTTTAGAAGAACCAGAAGTAACTTATCCAGAAATCGGAGCACCATCAACAATGGACTGCGAAGGGCGTATTATTACTTTAGAATTTGCTGAGTTTTTTGTAACGCAAGTTTATACACCTAATGCTGGTGATGGACTAAAACGTTTAGAAGAACGTGAAGAGTGGGATAAACAGTATGCAGAATACCTTGCAGAACTAGATGCTAAAAAGCCAGTTCTAGCAACAGGTGATTACAACGTTGCCCACAAGGAAATAGACCTTGCCAATCCAGCGTCTAACCGCCGTTCACCAGGATTCACTGATGAAGAGAGAGCAGGATTCACAAACCTTTTAGCAAAAGGATTTACAGATACATTCCGTCATATTCACGGAGATGTGAAAGATGTCTACACGTGGTGGGGACAAAGAGTTAAGACTAGTAAAATCAACAACACAGGTTGGAGAATTGACTACTGGTTAGTATCTAATCGCTTAGCTGATAAAGTAACAAAATCAGAAATGATTGACTCTGGTGCAAGACAAGACCACACTCCAATAGTTATGGAAATAGAGTTATAAAAGGAGAATTATTTATGAAAGAATTCACAAGAAAATGGGAAAAAAGAATAGCTTGGACTGCTAATATTATTTTTGTATTGTGGTTTATGCTTTTTGGATATTTAGCATTTATTTCAGAAGACACAGCCTTTATTTCGGGTCTTGGATTACAGATTGGGGTACCAGGTCACTATATGCAGGTGTGGTTACAGGCAACCGTAGGAGGAGCGATAGTCTTTTTTATCTTAGCGGTAGTTGCCACATTATTGATGAAAAGAAGAATATTATCAGGAATTATATTTTTGATAACAGCAATTATAACTGGAAATTCAGGTTTCGGTCTTATTGTAGTTGCTATATTATATTTTATAGTAGCTATAATGCTATTTGTAAGAAAAGAAAGAATAAAAGAATAGCTTCTGTATAATAAATAAAAATGTGTTATAATAAATAAGAAAACAAAAGTAGGAGAAGAAATATTATGAAAAGAACATGGGAAAAAGTATTAGCTTGGTTTGCTAATATAATATTAATTTTAATATCAGGATTGTTATCTCTAGTAACATTCTCAGGAGCACTTGCTGAATTAAACAGTATGCCAGAATTTAAAGAAGAATTACAAAAATCTTTACTTCAAAATACGGAAACATCAGGATTATCTGCTGATCAGCTTATGGCATCTATGGAGTTAGGGTTAAAAGTTGCAACTGGTGTAGGATTAATAACGTTAGTTATCGCTTTAATAGCTTCATTTACAATGAAGAAGAGAATATTATCAGGAATCTTATTCTTAGTAGCAGCTCTAGTAATAACGGTAGGAACATTTGCAGTAGGATGGTTTATAGGTCTACTTTACCTAGTAGTAGCTATTATGCTATTTGTTAGAAAAGAACCTAAAAAAGATGATCCATTCGATCCAGAAAACCCAGAAAATAGGGTAGACGAAATTAAATATATATAAAAATAGGCTCGGATAATTCCGAGTTTATTTTTTTATCTAATTATGATACTATGTAGTTAAGAAAATAACAGGAGTATTTATTATGCAAACTTCAAGAAAATGGGAAAAAAGAATAGCGTGGTTTAGTAATATTATAATGCTTATCATAGCTGCACTAGCAAGTTTAATTGCCTTTACAGGAATGATTAATTCACTGGGGAATATACCGATAATAGGTAATGCTATTGATGTGGCGATAACGCAAGGGGTATATCAAGATCCAATGTGGGCGATATTTTTAGGTGGAACTGGTATTAATTCTGATAGTGTAGTAGGAGTTGTATCTCTACTTGCTAAAATCGTAGCTGTAATACTAATCATAGTAGTTATTTTAGCATTTATTGCAACTGTATCTATGAGAAGTAGAATCTTTGCGGGTACTTTATTTATACTAGTAGCATTGATCAATATTTTTGGTGCTTGGTTTATGTCTATACCTTATGCAATAGTAGCCTTATTGCTATTCGCGAGAAAATAAGTTTTAAAGCCTACAATTTGTGGGCTTTTTTATTATAAGTATGTTATTATATTAAGATAGAAAAATATAGGAGTGAAATAAATATGGAAAGAATCTCAAGAAGATGGGAAAAAATGATAGCATGGTTTGCTAATATTGTCTTTATAATTGCGACGGCTATAGCTGTATTTTTTGGATATTTTGGATCTACTAAAATGTTAGTAGAACTTCCAGGAGTTCAAGAAGAAGTGTATGATTTCGCTAGAAATTTCCATCAAGTGAAACCAGAATTAGTTGGTGCTACTATCAATATGGATGAAGTAGCGAATTTAATGCAAACATTCTTTAAATATTACAGTGTATTTTTATTAGTGATTTTACTGATTGCTGTAATAGCAACAGCAAGTATCGAAAAAAGAGCATTATCAATCACTTTATTTGTAGTAGCAGCAGTAGCTGTATCGGCTGCAACTTTAGGTGCTTTATGGTTTATTTCTTTAGCATACCTTGTAGTTGTATTCTTGCTTATTGTAAGAAGTGGAAGACGTAAAGAAAAACGTGACTTATATGCTGAATTAGATGAAGAAATAAGTGGAAAATAAGACTCAGGTTAATACCTGAGTTTTTTGTTTTGAATAAATTAAAAGACTATAGATAAGAAAAAATCCTTAGGAAATTCCTAAGGATTTTGTTTTTGAAACTTAGCTAGTAAGAAACTAGGTAGGTTTGCGTGTACTTTTTTACTTACGAAGAATAGTAAGATTAAGAATGCTCCTTTAATTAAGTTAAAAGGAATGATTCCATAAGCAACGATTGTTTTTACGTTGTTTACTATATCAGCAAGGTTTACGATATAACCGTACATTGGAAGTAAAATGAAATAATTCATAAGTGACATAACTAGAGTTATAGCCAATGTTCCAATGATTCCACCAAGGATAAACTTTTTAGCAGATGCGTTATAAACTTTTGCGATAGCAGTTAAGAATACAAACTCAACAATAAGTAATGCTAAAGATCCAGTTGGCTCGTGCGAGATTAACGCAAAGTGCAATAGATTTTTTAGTAGAGATACTACTAATGTGTTTTTATATCCTATTATTAGTAAGGCTAAAAATAGGGGTATAAATCCTAAATCTAAAGTTAAAAACGGTGGTAAACCAGGTACTGCCATTTTTACTTGAGATAGGATAAGGGATAATACAGCCATAAGTGCTGTTAATACTGTTGTGTGAACAGAATTGTTTTTCATAAGAAACCTCTTTCCTATCTTCTGAGACAAAAAAATCGTATTCTTTAGGTGAATACGAGGCAAATGAGCGTGATAAATAAAGGGCATAGTAATCCCTATAGATTTCACTGTATCTTCTACCATCCAGACTATACTGTCGGTTTTGGAATTGCACCAAATCAGCTTGCGCTCGCAGACTATCACTGCCGGTAGGGAATTTCACCCTGCCCCGAAGATAAATAAATTAAATTTTATACTTACAGTTTAACGGAAAAAAATATGCTTGTAAAGTAATTAGTTTTGAATAGGATATATATATTTCTTATGCTATAATTTTAATAATTATAATTTAGTTAATTTTTAAGGAAAGGAGAGAGAAATGGCTAATGCAATTGCCCTTTTTAAAAGGGTTTGGTATACGATTTATATTCATAAGTATGCTTACTTTTTTAACTTCGCTATGGTGCAGGTTTTACTGATAGCTTTGGCAGGTTTTACCTTCCCAGGATTTTTGAAGTTGATTTTGTTTATAGCTAGGGAAGATAATCTTAGCCAAGTTAATTTTTGGCATGTAGTAAGTAATCCTTGGAATGTTATTCTTATTTTATTTATGTTTTTAATTTTAGCATTCTTTATGTTTTTAGAGTATTCTATGCTAACTTTATTTGTGTATAGTAAGATAAGGGAAACTCACTTTTCTTTTAGGACGGTAATAAAACACAGTTTAAAGAAAGTTAGAAAATTGATAAATGCCAATTATATAATTTTTATATTTTACTGCATTTTCCTTGTTCCGTTTATGAGTTTAGGTATATCTTCTGTAATTTTGGAAGGAATATACATACCAAGGTTTATAACCGGGGAAATAGTGAAAACTAATTTTGGTTTCTTTATGTATGCTTTAGTTATGGTTCTTCTAGCTTATATCAATTTAAGATTGATATTTGTAATGCCTATTAGTGTCGTTGGTGGTAAGACCTTAATTAAGGCTGTTAGAAGAAGTATTGCCCTAACTGAAATTAGAAGATTATCTTGGCTTGTAGCTATTATAATTTTTGAGATTGTTTTACTGGGGATTGTATTGATATACTTTGCTTTGTTAGTGGGAATTATGACTATAATTGATTCTGATGGAAATAATCTACTTTCTCAGACAGTTTTTTATACAGCAGTAATCGCTGGGATTTTTTTCTTTACGATAATGACAAAGATGGTGGTTCTTACTACTTTAGTAAAAGTTATTTCAGATAATTCTTTCGTTGCGCCGGAGATATTTTCTCATCAAAGGGAAGAGAAAAAGAAATCTAGATTGTTGGCAATATTTTTAGGAGTCAATTTAATTACTACTATGACTTATAATGCCAAGAGTTTATATGTTAATGGTGTCAATGAGAATATTAAAATAGTGGGGCACAGGGGTTATGTTTCTGAAGGTGTAGAAAATACTTTGGAATCTTTAGAAGCTGCTGCCAAAGCTGGTGTTGATTATGTAGAAATTGATATTATGCTAACTAAGGATAATAAGTTTGTTGTTATTCACGATGATAAGCTTAATAGATTGGCAGGGATTGATAAGAGAGTTAGAGAGAGTAACTTTGATGAACTTGTTGGTTTAGAAGTAAGGCAAGATGAATTTAAGGGGAAAATTTCTTCTCTAGAAGATTTTATTAAGAAGGCTCAAGATTTAAATGTAAAATTATTACTTGAAATAAAATTATATGGTGCTGATAGTAGTATTTTTGCAGAAGGTTTCTTAAAAATACTAGAAGAAAAGTCTAAGGTTGATGATTACAGGATTATTTCTTTAGACCTTGGAGTATTGGAAAAAATTGATGCAATGAAACCTGATATAAAAGTAGGTTATATAATACCTATGCTATTTGGGGGAATTGGTAATTATAAGGTTGATTTCTATGTTGTAGAAGACTTTTCTTATAATTTTACAATAGCAGGTAAGGCTAGACACGATAATAAAGAAATCTATGTTTGGACTCTGAATGATAAGGATAGGATAGAAAATTATTTAAGACAGCCTATAGATGGAATAATTACAGATGAACCCTATATTGTTAAAGAAACAAAAGAAGAAATGAAGAAAGATAATACTTATTTTGATAGACTAATGAGAATGGTTCTTAATGAATTATAGAAGATAAGGATTTACCTAGAAGTGTTGATAAAAATTACAATTAACATTTCGATAAAGGTAAATCCTTTTATTTTTTATATAAATCCCTTGCTTTTTTTTTATAAGTATGGTATTTTTGTAATATAAATGAAACAGAAATGTAATATTAACTATTTGAAGAGTTATGGAGAGATAATTATGAACAACAAAAAATTATTATTAGGTCTAACAGTATTAGCAACACCATTCGTGGTAGAAAACTTAGTAGAAACAAATGTAGCAAGTGCTAACCAAGCAGTAGCGACACAAAAGCAAACATCAGCAACAACACAAGTAGCTAAATCAAGTGAATATGTATTAAACAAACCAGCAAAAGCTTATGTGATAGCTAATGATGCAGCGAAAAGAGTAAATCAAAAAGCAACATACAAAGCAGGAACATACTATGTTTACAACCAAAGCAAAGGAATGGTAAACATTTCTAAAGCAACAGGGAAAGCAGGTTCATGGATTAATCCGGTTGACAACCCAAATGCTAAGGTAGCTACAACTACAGTAAACCCAACAAAAACTACTAACCAACCAGCTCAAACTTCATCTGCAACTACTACTAATCAAAAACCAACGCCAATACAAAAAGCAGGACAATACACTGTCCAAAAAACTACAGATTCATACGTTAATGCAATTGATGCAAGTAAAAAAGTAAATGCTAAAGGAAAAGTATCAGCAGGAAATTACTATATCTTTAGAGAATATAAAGGAATGTTAAATGTTTCTAGAGCACAAGGAAAAGTAGGATCATGGATAAACCCAGGAGTAGTCACTACAACAGCAGAAACAACTGCGCCTACAAAACCAGCACCAACGCAAACAGAAACAAAACCAACGACTACTACACAAACGTCAGGAACAAAAACATCAACAGGAACATTTGCATTAACAAGCGAAACACAGGCATACCAAAATGCAGTAGATGCAAGTAAAAAAGTAAATGCAAGAGGAAAAGTATCGGTAGGAACATACCATATCTTTAGAGAATACAAAGGAATGTTAAACGTTACTAAAGCAAAAGGTAAACCAGGTTCATGGATAAATCCAGGTGTAGTTACTACAACAACAGAAACAACTACGCCAACAAAACCAGAACCAACGAAACCAACACCAGCACCGACACAAACAGAAACAAAACCAACGACTACTACACAAACGTTAGGAACGAAAACATCAGCTGGAACATATAAATTAACAAGTGCAACAGAAAAATATGTAAATGCAGCAGATGCAAGTAAAAAGTCAAATGCAAAAGGAAAGTTAGCAGTAGGGGACTACCACATCTTTAGAGAATACAAAGGGATGTTAAATCTTTCTAAAGTAAAAGGAAGAGCAGGGTCATGGATAAACCCAGTAGTTACTGTAACAACAAAAACTACTACGCCAGCTCAACCACAGCCAACGAAACCAACATCAGCACCGACACAAACAGAAACAAAACCAACGACTACTACACAAACGTTAGGAACAAAAACATCAGCTGGAACATATAAATTAACAAATGTAACAGAAAAATATGTAAATGCAGCGGATGCAAGTAAAAAATCAAATTCTAAAGGAACATTAGCAGTAGGAGACTACCACATCTTTAGAGAATACAAAGGAATGCTAAATCTTTCTAATGTTAAAGGTAAACCAGGATCGTGGATCAATCCATTAGTGCCAGTAGCAAATGCGTTGACATCAAGATTGGGAGTTATAGATCCATTAATATTAGACGATACTAACTCAATTCCAAAAAATGCTACAAACTTAGGTGGTTTAGCTATGACAGCAGAAAATAAAAAAATCCATACAAATACAATATTGGAAGAGTATAAAAATGAACTAGAAAAGAAATATGGTTCAAAATTTGTAAAATCTGATGGTGGTATTGTATTTGAAAATGGAAAGAAATTTACTGTGGAATTTGGAGAAACTGAAGAGATAAACGATAGATATGCTCATGTAGTAACTCTAAAATCTTCAGATGAAATAATTAAATTAGTAACTAAACCTAAAGTGAAAACAACAGAAACGAAACCAAGTTCGGTAACTACAACACAAACTCCAGTAACGACAGTGACACCGACAACGACGCCTTCAAAATCAAGACCAGATATCAAAGAAGCAACTAATATAGGTGGAGTTGTTACGCCTGAATATGAGGGTCAACAACAATTTAATTTAAAAGACCATCAAGATTTATGGAAATCAGTTGTAGCACAACATTTAGGTGCAACAAACCCTAATCAACTAGAGATTAAATATTTTGATCCATCACAAGCTGCGGTATATTTCCAAGATAAAGGAGCTTTGGTTGTGAAGTTTGATACATATCGTAGAAATTTAACTTACTTTGAGAACGGGATAACTACTACTGGTTCAGGGAAACAATTAAATTACTAATGCTTTTCATAGGATAAAATTTTTAATACTAAAAGTTATGAGATTGGAATTTTTTAATTGAAAACTATCGGTGGTTGATTAAAGACTCACACAAGTGAGTCTTTTTTCTTTACCTCTTTACTAAAACCCTTACTGGAAAAAAATCCTAAAAAATGGTATAGTAAAATAGTAAAATAATATATTGTGGACAAGTCCACAGTAACAAGGAGGACAAGAGAATGAGTAAATATAAAATTCTTGTTGTTGATGATGAAGAACCAATTGCAAAGATATTAGAATTTAACTTAGTAAAAGAAGGGTATGATGTAATCAAAGCCCATGATGGAGAAAAGGCTGTAGAATTAGCCTTTAGTGAAAAACCAGACCTAATTTTATTAGACTTAATGTTACCAAAAAAAGATGGTATGGAAGTATGTCGTGAAGTTCGTACAAAAATGAACACACCTATAATTATGCTTACTGCTAAAAACAGTGAGATTGATAAGGTATTAGGGCTTGAGTTTGGAGCTGATGATTACGTTACAAAACCATTCTCAACAAGAGAACTTATGGCTAGGGTTAAGGTAAACTTACGTAGATCTATTCAAGTAGTAGAAGAGCCAGAAGAAGAACAAGTAGAAGAATTGAGAGTTAGGGATATAATAATCAATCCTGAAGCCTACTCAATTAAGAAAAATGGAGAAGAGATAGAATTAACTCGTCGTGAGTTTGAATTATTCTACTACCTATTCCAACACCAAGGTCAAGTAATGACAAGAGAAAATCTACTACAAACAGTATGGGGATATGACTACTTTGGTGATGTTAGAACAGTAGACGTAACAGTAAGACGTTTACGTGAAAAGATAGAAGATGATTCTTCTAATCCTAAGTATATAATTACTAGACGTGGTGTGGGATATTACATAGGAGCAGAGGAATAATGCAATTTCCTTTAAGAAAAACGAGAAGACGTTTATTTTCATCTATACGATTCAAGTTTGTTATAGTTTATGTTCTTGTTAATATAATATCCCTTCAGCTGATTGGTCTATACTTTACCACACAGCTAAAGGCTAAGAATATTAGTAATTTCCAAACAACAATAATCGAACAAGAGAAAAAACTTAACTATAACGTTATGGAAGAGATGGTTAAGCTATCTGGAGATACAGAAGCTAATAAGCAAATAGAATCTAATATTAATAAGACTGTATCAGAATTCACAACTACAGACTTGGTATTACTTAATGTAGTAGATTCTAGTATGCAGATAATAGCATCTGCTAATACAAATTCATCGGAATCCTATGTAGGTAAAAGATCGGTAGACCCAATAGTTGCAGAAGCTATGAGAACAGGACAGGCTACTAACAAAGACCACAGTGATGAATCTGGAAGAATATATTGGACTTATGCTAATCCAATAAAAGTTGATGGTAGAGTAATAGGTGTTGTTTATATAATGTCAGATATGGCTAATGTTTATTCATCAGCAGATGAAGTAACAAAAATATTTATATATGCAACATTATTCTCTATACTTATAGTTACATTTATAGGTTTATTTGCGGCTAAGACCATAACTAAATCTATAGAGAGAATGTCTGAACAAGTAAGAAAGATGTCTGAAGGAAACTATGAAGAAATCCAAGGTGTTAACACCAAAGATGAAATAGGAGACCTAGCTGTTGCCTTTAACCAGATATCTAGTAAGATTAAGGAAGAACAACTTATCACAGAATCAGAAAGAAGAAAACTTTCTACAATAATTAACTCGATGAAAGATGGAATAATTTCTACTGATTCAAGTGGACGTATTATTCTTATCAATGACTCGGCTAGAGAGATGCTTAATAAGGAAGAAGACTACATTTATATAGGGGAACACGTGCTAGATGTTCTTAATATAAATGAGTACCGCTCTATTAGGTCGATATTAGAAGCGGAAGATTCTATGGTAGTATCAATAGGTCAAGATGAAGAAGAGTTGTTATACAGACTTGAATTCACAGAGGTTATCAGTGACGGAGTTGACGACTATTATGG
The DNA here is from genome assembly GCA_030529855.1 of Gemella sp. Classification (GTDB taxonomy): domain Bacteria; phylum Bacillota; class Bacilli; order Staphylococcales; family Gemellaceae; genus Gemelliphila. The sequence goes on along the minus strand of JAUMWC010000013.1, from coordinate 15,149 downwards.
TGTAACAAAGTTAGATGGTTATATTATAGTTGTTTATGATGTTACAGAAAATGAGAGACAAGAAAAAGAGAGACGTGAGTTTGTATCGACAGTATCTCACGAGTTAAGAACGCCGTTAACTACTATGAACTCTTATGTTGAGGCATTAGAAGAGGGTGCCTTAGAAGATAAGGAATTAGCACCAGTCTTTATTGATACGATTCATAAAGAGACTAATCGTATGATTAGGATGGTTAATGAACTGTTACAACTTGGTAAGATTGACATTAAGGAAGAGCATTTTGACAAAGACTTGTTTGATGTTAACAAATTAATCGAGAGAATTGTGGAAAGATTCCAGCTTACTCACCCTGAGAAAAACTTTATCTTACACTTACCGGATGAACCGATATTTGTTGATGGAGATCACGATAAATTAACTCAGGTATTTGATAATATTATCAATAACGCTGTTAAATATTCTCCGTATGGTAAGAATATAACTGTAAGGGTAAGACAAAACTATAACCAAAACAGGGTATCTATTTCTGTAAAAGATGAGGGAATAGGAATTCCGATTTCTCACATCGATAAAATCTTCAACAGATTCTACAGGGTAGATAAATCAAGACAAAGAGCCATGGGAGGAACAGGTCTTGGATTAGCCTTAGCTAAGTCTATAGTAGAAGGTCACAAAGGAAAAATTTGGGCTCAAAGTAGGGAAGGTTACGGAACGATAATCTTTGTTATGCTTCCATCTGAAAAACTATATGATGATTGGGAATAGGTGCTAGTATGGATAAAAAAGAACTAATAAAGACTATTACATTATTAACTTTAGTTTCAACGAGTATTTTCTTATCTTATGCTATAACTAACTACAAACCAACCTATGATATATTAACTAGAGAAGTTGATGAGAAAACAGAGGAGAATTTAGAAAGACAAAAACGAAATTCTATTAATCTGTTATCACCGTCTATAATTGTTCAAAATAAGGCTACTTTATTTCAAGAAAAAAGTGAGACTACAATTATAAAAGGAACGGACACTCCAGTAGTAAAAGATAGGCAAGTGATAAATCAAATCCTAAGTACCTTATCTACTAAAGAAATTGATTATTCTAGGATTAGAAACCACTCTATTAGAGAAGTAATAGACCAATCTAAGACATATTACACTATGGAATATCAAGAAAGTATAGATTCAGTATCAGCTAAACTGTTATACTTTGCTAATGGGAGTAATCAAAATTCCAGTCTTGTTTTTGATAGAGTTATGATTTCGGATTTTAATAAAAATTCTGTATATCTTTATAGTACAGCTGCAGATTCTTATATGCAGGTTTTCTTTAAAGAAGATATTTACTCAGATATAGAGGTAATGTTTAGCAGTAATGCTAAAGAAGTACATAAATATTTTGTGGGAGAAAAAGAAATGTATATAGAGAAAGATATTTCTTCTTACAAGATTGATGAGTATGATATTAGAACCCTAGGTATATCAGAAGTTGCGGGTGGTATGTTTGATGAAAGAACTGGAGTTAAGGTAAATGATATAGGAGATGGTTTCAAGGAAGCGACAGATGGATTTGCTATACTAAGAGAAAATGAATCTAGTGTAATCTATATAAATCCATCAAACTCTAATAATAATACATTACTTAAAAATAACGAAGTTCAGGTTTTAGCAACCAATGAATTAATCAAGGGTTACTTACCAGATGCCCCTTATTCTATTTCAGATATTCAAAAGAATGAGATTAAGTTTAGAGAAAATTATAATTCGCTGAATGTATATGCAGGAGACTATCCAGCACAAATTAGTGCTTTGGTAACAAGTACAGGAGTACACAGATTAGTTATTCCTAAGATAGAGAGAAGTCAATTAGTATCATCTAAAGAGCCTCCTGTTTTCCATATGGAAAACATAGATGCGATAATGAACTATCTATATCAAAACTTAAATGTTAAGGATATAGAAAATATAGAATTAGCCTATGAGAAAAAATATGATAGTAATTTAAAGAGAATGACATATAGTCCGACTTGGTATATAAGATACCAAAATCAAGACTATACATTCCAAGAAATAAAAGATAAATTTAAGAAGGAGTAATTAGATGGAGTGGGGTAGGATAAAAACAATGTTTATATATCTTTTCGCTGTACTTAATCTTATATTGATAGCTGCTTATTTTTATCTAGATTATCAAAATAAAAGTGAAAGATACGAAGAAAAACAAGCGATAATTAATTCTATAAAGAATGATAATATAATAGTAGAGAATTTTACTATAAATAAGGAAAAATTAGCGCGAGTATCTTCTACTATAAAAAGATTTTCTATAGATACTTTACCAAAATCTCAACAGTACAGTTATTCACTAGAAAGTGAAGGGAATTCTGAAAAATTAGAGATTAAATTTAATACACCCTTAACGAATGTTAATAATGAGAATTTCAAAGAGAGTATAGTGAATTTTATAACTACGGCTGTAGGGAAGAGTGATGAGTATGTCTTTGAAGAGTATTCTATAAGTGATAAGAAGATAACTTATAGACAGGCTGTAGCAGGGTTGCCTATCTACAATAATTCAAGGGCATCTTTAATATTCGATGTTGATAATAAGGGAGATGTTGTTTCGGCAACTAAAACAGCTTTAGTAAATACTAAACTGGGGGAAGAACAAACAATAGTTCCTTATTCACAGGTCGTTCAGAAGTTATATCATGAAAATATGATAGCTAAAAATAGTAAGGTTGATGTAGATTTAGGTTATTACACGTATGTATCTGATGTAGAAAATCAAGTTTTGATTCCTACTTGGGAAATTAGGGTAATGACAGAAGAAAAAGAAAAGACCTACTATGTAGATGCTTATAATATGAAAATAGTTAATAATTAATAAAAAACTGATAGTAATTTACTATCAGTTTTTTATTGTTAAATATCTATTTAAATATACATCTAAATGATTATCATTTTTATTTGAAAAGTGATATAATAACAAAATGTAAAAATTCGAAAGGAGATAAAATATGTATTTATTTAAAAGACTGACTTGGTTTTTAAAAGAAGAAAAGAAAGAATACATTATAGCTATAGCATCTCTTATTATAGTTAGTATTCTTAACCTTGTTCCTCCGATGGTAATTGGGAATGTTATAGATGCAGTAAATGGTAAGAATTTGAGTAAAAATGATTTGATACTTAATGTATTTTTACTTTTACTTGCTGCTGTAGCTATGTATTACTTAAGATATGTTTGGCGACTTAACTTATTTGGAGCAGCTTCTAGACTTGGTCAAAAATTACGATTCAAACTATATACACATTTTACAAAAATGTCACCATCATTCTATCAAAAATATAGAACAGGGGACTTAATGGCACACGCTACTAATGATATTAACGCTGTTACTCAAACAGCAGGAGCTGGAGTAATGTCAGCTGTTGATGCATCTATCACGGCTTTAGTTACACTTACAACAATGTTCTTTATGATTTCGTGGAAACTTACTTTATTTGTAATAATCCCACTTCCATTACTTGCTTTTGCGACTAATAGAATTGGTAAGAAGATTCACGCAGCTTTTAAGGAGTCTCAATCAGCATTCTCAGATTTAAATAACAATGTTCAAGAGGCTGTTACGGGAATGAAAGTTACAAAATCTTTTGCTTATGGAGATGATGAAATCAAGAAATTCCACGAGACTAATGACTTTAACTACAAGAGAAACTTAAGAACAATGAAGTATGATGTTTTATTCGATCCAGTTATCGTATCATTTGTAGGTTTATGTTACTTAATTTCTTTATCGCTTGGTGGATACTTTGTATCTCAAGGTGATTTAACAGTAGGGAACTTAGTTACTTTTGTTACTTATTTAGATATGCTTATTTGGCCATTACTTGCTATGGGTTACTTATTCAATGTAATCCAAAGAGGAAATGCTTCTTATGGGCGTATTGAACAACTTCTTGAAGAAGAATCGGATGTTGATTCTAATGAAGACTCTAATTTAGAAATCTTTAACGGTAAATTGTCTTATGATATAGATAACTTTGCCTATGAAGGAGATAATACTACTCTTCACGATGTTCATTTCTCAATTGAAAAAGGGCAAACGCTTGGAATTGTAGGGCCTACTGGTTCTGGGAAGACATCTTTACTTAAGCTATTACTTAGAGAAAGAGATGTTAATCAAGGATATATCAAATTAAACAATAATAATATAGAAGACTATAAGTTATCAGATCTTAGAAATCTTATTGGTTATGTACCGCAAGATCAAGTATTATTCTCAACATCAATTAAGGATAATATTAGATTCGCAAATGCTGGTATCAGTGAAGAAGAAGTATATGAAGCAGCTAAACTAAGTGGAGTGTACAAGGATATCTTGGATATGCCAGAATCATTTGAGACAGTAGTAGGAGAGCGTGGGGTTTCTCTATCTGGTGGTCAAAAACAACGTATAGCTATTTCAAGAGCCTTAGTTATGAATCCAGAGATTCTTATCTTAGATGATTCATTATCAGCTGTTGATGCTAAGACAGAGGACTTAATCTTAAATAACTTAAGAGATTTACGTGCAGGTAAGACTACAATTATTACGGCACACAGATTATCAGCAGTTGTTCACGCTGATTTAATCGTTGTAATGAGTGAAGGTAAGATTTTAGAAAAAGGTACTCACGAAGAATTATTAGCTAACAAGTCGTGGTACTATGAAACTTACAATAAGCAACAAATAGAAAATACATTGGAAGGAGGAAGTGATAATGACTAAGGAAGTAGAAAATGTAGCTTCTGCCAAGAGACAGTGGCAAGTATTCAAAAGATTAGTTAGATATGGTGCTAAGTATAAGTTATTATTAGGGTTAGCTTTACTATTCCTATTTACAACAACTATGATACAGGCTGTTATTCCTAGAGTAGCTAAGTATTTTATTGATACTTATATTACAGGTGACGTGTATAATGTTACTTCTACTATGATTTATATACTAGTTGGTTATTATGCACTTTACCTACTTCAAGCAGCGTCTACATATTTAGGTAAGATTACTTTCGCTAGGGTTTCTTTCGGGGTAGTTAGGGATCTTAGAAATGAAGCTTTTGAGAAAATTCAAAAGTTAGGTATGTCTTACTTTGACAAGACAGCAGCGGGTTCTATTGTATCTAGATTAACAAATGATACAGAAGCAATTGCTAATATGTTTGGTGTAATTTTCTCATCTTTTATATCAGGAACATTCTTAATATTAGTTTCTTTATACTCAGTATTTTCATTAAATGTTAATTTAGGATTTTTCTTATTAGGACTTATGCCAGTTGTATTTGCTTGTATGTACTTTTATAGAAAGTTATCAGTAGGAGCTATGTCTACTACTAGGGCAAAACTTTCTGAGATTAATGCTAAATTAGCAGAGTCTATCGATGGAATGAGAATTATCCAATCTTTCAACCAAGAAAAAAGATTGATAGAAGATTTTGAGAAAACTAATGCAGAGCACACACACTATTATATTAAATATCTAAAGGTTGATTCTTTACTATTAAGACCAGCCTTAGCCTTATTAAAAATGATAGCTTATGCTATGTTATTACTTTACTTTGGATTCCAAGGGGAGTACCTAGGACTTACAGCGGGTACTATGTATGCCTTTATCCAATATACAAATAGATTATTCGATCCGATGATTGAACTTACTCAATCATTCTCTGCTATGCAAACATCTGTTGTATCGGCAGAGCGAGTATTCAAACTTATTGATGAAGAAGGTTATGAACCAAAACAAAACAATAAGGATATTGAAGTTGTAGATGGAAATATTGAATTTAAGAATGTTTCATTCTCTTATGATGGTAAGAGAGATGTTCTTAAGGATATTTCATTCAAGGTTAATAAGGGAGAGACTATTGCCTTTGTAGGACACACTGGTTCTGGTAAATCTTCTATTATAAACTTATTTATGAGATTCTATGATTTTGATAGAGGACAAATTTTAATTGATGGTCAAGATATCAAGGACTATAAGAGAGAAGAATTATTATCTAAGGTAGGTTTAGTTCTGCAAGATCCGTTCTTATATCACGGAGATATTAAATCTAATATTAGATTATTCTCTAAGAATATTTCTGATGAAGATATTGTAGAAGCAGCTAAGTTTGTTGATGCTCACGACTTTATTTCTAAATTAGAAGATGGTTATGATGCTAAGGTAACAGAACGTGGTTCTACGTATTCTACAGGACAAAGACAACTTATGGCCTTTGCTAGAACGATAGCTCATAATCCTAAAGTTCTTATCCTAGATGAAGCGACAGCAAATATTGACTCTGAAACAGAAGAGTTAATCCAATCGTCACTATCTAAGATGAGAAAGGGTAGAACAACTATTGCCATAGCTCACCGTTTATCTACTATCCAAGATGCTAACTGTATTTATGTGTTAGATAAGGGGAGAATTATTGAGTCAGGAACTCACGAAGAACTGCTTAAATTAGAAGGTACTTACCATAAGATGTATCTTCTGCAAACAGGAAATAAATAAAATAAAAAGTGATTTAGAATTAATCTTCTAAATCACTTTTTTGTGCAAATATCGCATCAAGTTGGTTTGTTTGATTTGCTAAAACAACTAATTGAATAGCTTGTTCCATTATTTTACTAAAGTTAGTGTCATCTTTGACAGCAGCAGAACAGACAGCTCCTTGTATAGTCGTACAGAACCATACAGATATACCAAGACTATACTTAGGGTTTACTCCTACTTTCTCTAATTCCTTAGCGAAAACAGTTTTCCAGAATCTAAGTGCATCAGCAGTTTTATCTGCAACTACTTTAGCTTGTCCCATTGTTTCAAGAGCTAAAAGTGTTAATCTGAAAGATGGAGTACCATATTTCCCTTCTTTTTTCTCAAGTAGGTCAACCATAAGTCTTAATACTTGTTCAGGCTCAGTGCATTTTTTAGATTCTCGAGCAAATTTCTTTTCAAATTCTTCTCTGATTTTATCTATTGCCGCACAAATAATCTCATCTTTTCCTTTTGGAAAGTAGTAGTAGATAGACCCTTGTGGGGCTTTAGACTTCTTTACTATTTCTTGAATACTAGTTTCAGAGTATCCTTTCTTCTGAACCAGGTGAACGGCAGCTTTGATAATATTATCTTTTGTTTTGTTGTTTAAAGTCATAAAATCATCTTCCTATTCTATAAGTATAGTTAAACCAAAATGTTACATTTTGGTTAAATTATTACATTTCTCTTAAATTATAACATTTAATGGGGGAAGTTTCAATATCCACATTGGAAAATCTAGTATATTTTCATAAATAAAGTATAATTTATGTTAAATATTTTTACAAAAAAATCCCACTAGAATATCTAGTGGGATTTAGTATTATACTTCTGTAGGTTGAACTGGAACATCATTACTGAATGTTGATTGAGTAGAAGTAGAGATGAAGCTGAAAGCTAAACTAACAGTTTAACTAATTTCTTCATTTTTAATTTTCTCCTTTACATAAGATATAGCCGATAGGGCTAAATTTTTTAATAATTCATTGTTTTCTATTTCAAAAAGAGTAAGTGCTTTTTGAATAGAGTCTAGGGCTCTGTGGTAAAGACCTAGAGAAGTGTATACACTATATTGTAAAAAATAAGAAGAACCTAGATATTTAATAGATTTATTTTCTAATATTTCTTCTAATGCTCTAGAGGAGTATATAGAAGCTTTATCTATGTTGTTAGTTCTTACATATAATCTTCCTATAGCCAGATAGAACTTAAGTCTATCATCAGTATGTTTGAATAGATGGTACTTATCTTCAAGATACTCAAGGTATTTTTTAGATTTGTCAAATTCTTCCATATCATCATAGAAAGTCCCCTTAGAATATATTGCAGTTAGGTAAGGGGGAGAATCTTTTTCTGCTGAAGAAATAATTTCAGATAGCAATTTTTGTGCTAATTTTTTATTCCCATCACAATGGAAAATGACAACTGCTTTTAACCATTTGTAGTAATACACATCATCGCCATTTAATGAGTTAGGAGAAATAGTTTTTATAATTATATCAATAGTAGAAAATTCTCTTTTATAAAGTATATTTCTAATATTATCAGAATAAATTGATTCCTTTTTCTCTTGAGATACAGAATAGAGTGTGGCTACTTCATCCATAGGGATATTTAATTTGTTGATAAGTTTAAAGAAAATATCTACCGATGGAGTAAGAGCTGCTTTTTCTATTTTACTAATAACAGTCTGCGTACAGATACCATCGGCTAGTTCCTTTTGAGATAAACCTAACACTTTCCTTTTACTTTTAATAAGAGAGGCGAGTAGTTGTTGCATATAAAATCTTCCTTTCTTAAATTTATTTACTAAATCTTATAGAAATTATAACATAAAAATAAAATAAAAGTTAGTAAAAATACACATAAATAAAACTAAAGTAATAAAACGTATTAAAAAAGTAATATATTTTATTGACATAGGGTTTTTAAGGTGTTAAAATATTAAAAAATTTACAGAAAGGAGAAACTATATGAATAAAACTTTAAGTAAAAACCTATATTCTTTTTATTTTTCAAATGTACTTATTTCTTTATCAAAGGCTTTACCACATTCTATTTTAACAATTCTTTTTCTAGACAAAGGATTATCGCTATCTAATATAATGATAGTACAGGCAATGTTTAGTTTGGCTATTTTAGTATTTGAAGTGCCTAGTGGAGTGTGGTCTGACTTACATTCAAGGAAAAGCATGTATATACTCTATAATATATTGCTGATTATTGTTTTCTTAATGATAATTTATTTCAATAGTTTTTATCTTATGGCTTTGATTTGGTTTATATATGGTCTAGCAGAATCTGTAAATAGTGGAACATTAGATGCACAAATAATAAATGATATAAAAGGAAATTTTAAAAACAAAGTAGAACAAGAAAAGTATATTAATAAATTTATAAAATTTTCTTCTCAAAGTAGTTTAGTTTTTGTAATATTAGGAAGTACGATAGGTTCTTTTTTATATTTTAAAATAGGAGTAAATATGTATTATCTAGCCATTGTTATGGTAGTGACATCTATTTTAATAGTAACTACATTCTTTAAAGAAACAGTTGAGAAAGAACATAAAGAAAAATCTACAATAAAAGAACATATAAAATTAAGTTTAGAAGAATTAACAAAAAGTAGAGAGTTAAGAATATTATTTATTTTATCGGTAGTAGGACAAATATTTTTCCAAACACATTATCAACTATGGCAAGCCTTATTTTTATCAAAAAACTGGGCTGATGATAAATTATATATACTATATATTCTATTTCAAATAATTGGAATAGTAGCTTTCTGGGTACCTATAAGAAATGTAAAAAACAGGACAATATTAACAGTATCTCTGATAAGTTTAGTCTTGCCAATATTACTTATATTAGGGAATAAATACTGGGTATTAGTATTTTATTTATTATTAGTTTTAATATTTTCAGTAATTGATTATATACTAACTAATGTATTTGCTAATAAGGTATCAACAGATAACATCAGTTCACTATTATCAATGCGTTCTAGTTTAACAAGAGTTTCATCAATGTTAATCCTACTAGTATCAGGAATGTTGCTTAAATACATGGAAGTAAACTATCTAGTGATAGGAAATTTCCTGTTATCTATACTGATAATTATAGTAATACTGGTGGTTTATAATAGGAAAAATAATGCAAAAGATTAGAAAAATTGATTTCTAATCTTTTTTATATACCAACACTAAAAATAAAACAAAAAGAATATAAAGTAAAAAAAAAAGAATAAATTGTATTGACAAAGTATAAAAAGAGGGGTAAAATTTAATTATCAGATAAATATAGTTTTCTTTCAGTAAAAGGAGTGAGAGGTGTGAATTTCAAAGATATATTAAAATTAATGTCCAAGTCCAGACTTGCTTTAGTTTTTGTATTTATGTTTATCGCAGGTCTTGATGGAGTAGTAATGTCTCAAGTTATTTCTTACGTAAGTAAGTTTGATTCTAGTTATAACCTAGTAGATGTTAGAAACTTTGTACTACTTGCTTTTGCTGCTTATTTAGTAGTTGCATTTTCTACCTATATGGCAGCTTTATTAAGAAATGGTCTTAAAAGAGATGTAAATGAGAAATTAAAAAAGGCATTTATTAGAAAACAGCTATATTCAAATTCTACTAAATCAGACTCTAACAAATTATTAACTATTTTATCAGTCGACCTTAAAACCATAGAAACAAAATATGTTCATTTTATGTTTGAAGTTGTCTACTATTCTGTTATGGGTATAGTATCAATTTTCTACTTACTCTATCTTGATGTGAAGTTGGGGTTAATCTTTATTGCTTTTGCCTTTTTACCGATGGCTTCATCTTTAATATTTGGAAAATATTTATCATCTGCGACAAGTGTATGGAGTAAGAAGAATGAAAGTTTAATTTCAAGTGTAAAAGATATGGTTAATGGACTAGCTTTGATAAAAACCTATGGTGCAGAGAAGAATGTTGAGAAAAAATCAGGAGATTTGATTACTGAAGTAGAGAAAAGTTTTGTATCAGTAGGGAACAGAGGTTCTTTATCTACATTTGTAACGGCAATGCTGTCGTGGTTTTCTTACATTATTCCGATAAGTATTTCGATTTATTATGTAGTGTTAGGAGAATTAGATAGTTCGGTGGTAATTGCTATGTTTCTAGCTTCTGATAGGGTCATATATCCATTTAGAACTGTAGCCTTTTACTTAAATGAAATCAAGTCTACAAAGGAAATCAGGGAGAAGGTTACTGAAGAACTTGTGTTCGAAGAAGTTGCCAAACCAAGTCAAGAAACTTTTGAAAATGACATAGATATAGAGATTAAAGATGTTGATTTCTCTTATGGGGAAAAAGCAATCTTTAATAAATTATCTTTCGATATAAATTTTGGTGATAAGATTTTACTAATAGGTAAGTCAGGTAGTGGAAAAACTACTTTATTAGATTTGTTGCAAGGTGTAGTACAAGCGAATGCTGGTAAACTTGTTTACAAGAGTAAGGGTGTAGAATTGTTATCAGATAGCCATAGATTCATTTCAAGAATTAATCAAAATATATTTATGTTTAATGAAAGTCTACGATTTAATCTAAGTTTAGGGAATGATTATGCAGATGTTACTCTTTTAGATGTTCTTAAAAAGGTTGGTCTTCTAGAGGAGTTAGGAGAAGATTGTTTAGATAAAAGTTATGGAGAGAATGGTGAGGACTTGTCTGGTGGGCAAAGACAAAGGATAGAAATCGCTAGAGCAATTCTTCAAAAGAAAGCTGTCTTGTTAGTTGATGAGGCAACGTCAGCTTTAGATAGCAAAAATTCAGAGTTGATAAGAGAACTTATTCTTAGTTTAGGAGTTACCGTAGTAGAAGTGGCTCACCATTACAATGAAGAAGATGTTAAGAGATACACTAAAGTTATAAACTTGAGTGACTAATAAAAAAGAATCCCACTAGTTAATTCTAGTGGGCTTTATTTTTATTAATCTCTGTTTTTTAATAGAGAGTAGCATAGGATGTTGATTAACATAAATGCTGATGCAATGTAGAATGGAGTAGTAAATACATCCCATTTCATTGCTTGAGGGAATCTAGTTAAGACAATAGGAGTTAATACTCCACCAATTTGCCCGAATACTAGAGCGAAACTTGTTACGAAGTTAATTTGCTCTTGTTTGAATGTTCTTGAGATGTAGTAGAATACACCTGACATGTTACCTGTAAAGGCAGTTGCTGCTAAGAATGATGAAACATAGAAGATAACAACATTGTTACCTAAAGTAAATCCTAGTAAAGAGATACCCATTAATGTTGACATTATTAGGATAGCTCTGTATCCAACAATCTTAGTAAATTTACCGAATAAAGCACCAATAACAATACCAGATAAACCTAAGAATGATAATAGGTTAGAAGAAAATGCTTTTGAGTAACCAAATTTATTTTCTAATAAGAATGGAATTGTGTTAGTAGCTCCGATATAAGCAATACCGATTAGTAAAGTTATAATCGCAAGTAAGATAGCGTCTCTATTAACGATTACTACTGATTTTGCTGGTGCTGCTTTAGTAACATCAGCTGTGTTATCTACCCAGAAGTAGAACATAACCATAACTGGTAATACTAATAAGTAAACTAAAAAAGTGTATTGAGCACCGATGTATAGAGTATAACCAGCGATTAATGTTGTGATGAATTTACCGATGTTTAGGAAAACCATTCGGAAACCAATCATTTTAGCTCTATCTACACCCTCATAGTAATCACTAATAATAGAGATTGAAATTGAGTTAAATAAACCAAGTCCAATACCTAAGATTAATCTTGAGTAGAATACTGTTTGGTAGTTATCGTAGTTAGTAAATGAAAGAACACCTGATAAGAATATAAATGAAAGTCCTATAAGAACAGTATTTTTCTTTCCTAATTTAGCGATAAATAAGTTACTTAGTAATAAACCTATTGCTATTGTTGAACCTGTTATAGCTATAAGTTGTTGCACATCAGCCATTCCAATGTTTGGGTCGATACCTTTGTATAACTTAAGTAAAGACGGCAAAGCTGGAGCAATAGATGTATGTGACATTAAGAATAATGCTATTGATAATATAGCAAATTTCATTGTTGCTTTATTTTGCATAAAAGTCTCCTTTTAAAAAATTGTTATAGAGCAATTATAAGGGTTTATTTTTTATAAGTCAAGTTATAAGAATAAGGATTTTTAATGTTTGTTAAAGGGACTCTAAGAGCTGTGTAATAAAAAATAGTACAGTTTAAAAGAACTGTACTACATCATTTTAATATGTTAATTTAATTTACTTTTTGTAAATGAATTTGGTAAAATCTCTTCGTAGAAGTCGAAAACTTGGAATTCTCCGTTTGATTTCCCCATAATTAATTGGCAGTTTTCATCTGCGAATTCTGCGATAACTTGTCTACATACTCCGCAAGGTGGGCAGTAGTTTTCTAAGTTTCTATTTGGTCCACCGACAACTGCGATTTTTGCTATTTCTCTATGTCCTTCACTTACTGCTTTGAAAATTGCTGTTCTCTCAGCACAGTTAGTTGGAGTGAAACTTGCATTTTCTATATTACAACCTGTAAATACTGTACCATCTTTTGTTACTAGGGCTGCTCCTACGTAGAAGTTAGAGTAGGGAACATAGGCATTTTTTGTTGCTTCTATTGCAGCTTGTACTAATTCTTCATTACTTATCATTTAATCCGTTCTCCTGTTTTAGTAGTTTGAATATCATATTTCCAACAGCATCGTTATCGTTGTCGTGGTCAGATATATATGTAGCTTGACTTATTAATTCTGGATTTCCATTATTAACAGCTACATTGAATTTTGCTACTTTTATCATTGATAAATCGTTAAGGTTATCTCCGATAGTCATAGTGTTATCCAGGCTAATATTTTTCTTTTTAGCTATGTTTGTTACTGCTTGTCCTTTTGTAGCTTTTGCGTTTGTTATTTCTATATTATTTACACCGGAAGAAGTGGCGAAGATGTTTTTATTTTGTGCTAATTCTTGTTTTACTCTTTTTAGTAATTCTACGTCATTGTGTACTGTCATAATTTTTATTACGGGATTGTCTGGATTTTTTAAGTAGTTGTCTATGTCCGTAACTTCCACTAGGTGTCCAGCGTCAACTCTTTCTTGAGTTTCTTCTCTTATGACTTCTTCGTTTACTTCGTGTCCTTGTCCTGTTACTAAGTCTATAAAGGCTTGGATGTTTTCTTCTATAGATTCTGTATATAGGCATTTAGGGGTATATAATTGGTAGGCTAAACCATTCTTTTTGAATGTTTCAGTAATGAAGTCGATATCTTCTAATTCTAGGTTTATAGAAGATATTAGATTTCTTTCTTTATCGTATGTCATAGCTCCGTTAAGACAAATCAATTCTGTTTCTAAGTTTGCATCATTTATAGGTTGACTAGCTTCGTAAAGAGCACGTCCTGTGGCAATCATAAATTCTACGCCGTTATCACGGGCGAATTTTATGGATTCCATATTTCTTTTTGAGATTTGGTGGTCACTGTTTAAAAGTGTTCCGTCCATATCACTTACTATAAGTTTAATCATAATATCACCTCTGTTCTTCGTTGGATTACTATTATAACACAAAAACTTTAACTTGTGTTTATTGTGGTACAAAAAAACGCTGATAATTCAACGTTTTTGATATTTATTTAGAAGGATTCCAATCTAATTGGCAGTCTGCTAGAAAAGAAGTTTTGAAATTCTCCATTGGATGAAAGTATTTTTTACCAAACTCATCGATAAGTCCGTGGAATTCTTTGGCATCTTGATGAGAAAAGTGTTCTGGTAATAAGGCTAGATGCTTGTGTAGTGTGATGTAATTTGTAAGGAGTTCTGTTTCTACACCTAGTAATCCCAATAGGGTTCTAGCGTACTTGTCAGCAACAAAGTAGGGTCTATCAAAGATATAAGTTAATAAAACATCTGCAGTTTCAGGTCCTACGCCATGTAATTTTAATAGTATTTTTCTAAGATTATCACCGTATTTTTCATTTATTTTTTCTGGATTAGATTCATGCTCTAGATACCATGAAGCAAGAGTTTTGATAGCCTTGCTTTTATTTTTCATAAATCCTGCTGGGCGTACTAATTCTTGTAAGGTTTCATCATTAAGCTCTAGTATTTTTTTAAAATTGTAATTTGTGGCTTCTTTGATTAGTTTTGAAGCTGAAGTCGCATTGCGTTCTGTTGTATTTTGAATTAAGATTGCTTCTATTATTATTTGTTCTTTTGTTTCTGCAGGCCACCAACCAGTTGGGCCCATTTCTTTTAACATTAATTGATAAAGTTCGTATAGATTTAGGTTCATAGCTACTCCTTCTATTTATGCTAAGGAATATTTTAACAAAAAGTGAGTGGGCTAAGCAAAAGAAACACACAAGTCTATATAGGTAAGACTTGTGTGTTGTACGTTAGACAGCTTTTACGCTAACTTCTATGTTTCCTGATACTGCTTTTGAGTAAGGGCAAACTGTGTGAGTGATTTCTAATAATTCCTGAGCTGTTGCTAAATCTACATTAGGAATGTGTCCTTCGATGTTAACACCAAGAA